>QBMP01000058.1:2857-18012 GCA_003242115.1 Phormidesmis priestleyi | reverse complement strand
ACATGAGCAGTTTGTCTTCCCTGAAGAAGTGCTGCCTCGTGGTAACGCACTCTAAGCGCCTATAAAAGCCCGTGAGCTTTTTTGAATCGTCTTCGAGCTATGCTGGTAGGCGATTCAGCCCGTTTTTTCAATTTTTCAATTTCTTTTCAATTACATTTAATTTCCCTGAAGAGGTACTTCCCCCGTGGTAACACTCTCTAATACGTTTGTTGGAGGCGGTCGCGACCAAGAATCCACTGGTTATGCTTGGTGGTCTGGTAACGCTCGACTCATTAATCTTTCTGGCAAGCTGCTGGGTGCGCATGTTGCCCACGCTGGCCTGATTGTGCTCTGGACAGGTGCGATGACTTTGTTTGAAGTCTCTCACTATGTTCCTGAAAAGCCTATGTATGAGCAAGGCGCAATTTTGATTCCCCACTTGGCGACGCTGGGTTGGGGGGTTGGCCCTGGTGGTGAGGTGATCAGCACCTTCCCTTACTTTGTCGTCGGTGTGCTTCACCTGATTTCTTCGGCAGTGCTGGGTTTGGGCGGCGTTTACCACGCTGTTCGCGGCCCTGATACGCTCGAAGAGTATTCCAGCTTCTTTAGCCAAGACTGGAAAGATAAAAACCAGATGACGAATATCATCGGCTATCACCTGATCCTGTTGGGATTGGGGGCTTTCTTGTTGGTGATTAAAGCCTGCTTCGTTGGCGGGGTATATGACACCTGGGCGCCGGGCGGCGGCGATGTTCGGATCATTACGAACCCGACGCTAAACCCTGCGGTTATTTTCGGCTATCTGGCGACGTCTCCCTTTGGCGGCGAAGGCTGGATTTGCGGCGTCAATAATATGGAGGACATTATCGGTGGCCACATTTGGGTCGGTTTGATCTGTATCTCCGGCGGCATTTTCCACATTTTGACTAAGCCGTTTGCTTGGGCTCGTCGCGCTTTGATTTGGAATGGTGAGGCTTACCTTTCCTACTCTATTGGTGCGGTTTCGCTGATGGCGTTTATCTGCTCTTGCTATGTTTGGTTCAACAATACGGCTTACCCGAGTGAGTTTTATGGCCCGACGAACGCAGAAGCTTCTCAAGCGCAGGCAATGACCTTTTTGGTGCGTGACCAGCGGTTGGGTGCCAACATCGGTTCGGCTCAAGGCCCGACTGGTTTGGGTAAGTACTTGATGCGATCGCCTACCGGAGAAATCATCTTCGGCGGTGAGACCATGCGTTTTTGGGACTTTGATGGCCCTTGGCTGTCTCCTTTGCGCGGTACGAATGGCCTTGATCTTGACAAGCTCAAGAATGACATTCAGCCTTGGCAGGTGCGTCGAGCGGCTGAGTACATGACTCACGCCCCTAACGCTTCGATTAACTCTGTCGGCGGTATTATCACTGAGGTTAACTCCGTTAACTTTGTGAACCCCCGTCAGTGGTTGGCCTCTTTCCACTTTGTGATGGCCTTTTTCTTCTTGGTCGGTCACTTGTGGCATGCGGGTCGGGCCCGCGCGGCTGAAGGCGGCTTTGAGCGCGGCCTAGATCGTGAAGCTGAGCCCGTGCTGTCGATGCCTGATCTCGACTAATCTTGATTAATATTGGTGCCTGATTTTGGCTAGTTAAGCTTGATTAAGCGAAAGAAAAAGGCTCCTACCGTTGGGTGGGGGCCTTTTCGTTGTTAGGCTGTAAGGCGTTAGTTGCGACGAACCTGACCTATGCTCGATCAGCCTTACTATTTGCTGCGCTCAAAGTCTACCGGACAGTATTTGGTGGCGCGTCCGCCCGTGCCGGGGGGGCATCCTGAGCAGCCGACTGAGCCTTATTTACTGCTATTTATTGCTGATTTTGATGCGCTCAGCTATTTGAACACTCACGCGGGTGAACTAGCCTCTCAATTTGCGGTGGAAAGGGGCGATCGCCGCCAAATCAAAACCATTGCCGACCGCTGGAGCTATAAAGGCGTTGGCATCGTCAACGATCCACTCGTGCCGAGCGTTGAGTTCATGTGTTTTTGAGGTCTATTCTAATTTTTTCTTTTTTAAGAATAAATATTTCGGCGATGTCCTATCTGTTGAATGGTTAAGTGCTTAGTTTCGACATCGAAGGAATAGAGAACTCGATAATCGCCCACTCTCAGTTTAAAGAGTCCGCTCAAATTACCAACTAACGCCATTGGTGCCGTCGCTTCAAAATTGTCAGCGAACCATTGAACTTTTCGCAAAATACGATCTTGGATAGAAGGCGCAAGTGCTTGCAAATCAGCAACTGCTTCTGGCACAAACTCCAGGCTATAGGTCATTCCCAGTCTAGACCTAACTTTTTGACGACCTCGGTAAGTGACAATCCACGTTCACCCGATTGAGTTCGCTGTAGCGAAAGCCGGAGACGCTGTTCTACTTCTGGCCTCAACTGCTTGCCTGCATCCGGATCGATTACTGAGAAGTCAGGATCGATTAGCAGTGATTGAATCGTTTCAGCGACTGTTTCTTGAATAAGTGCTTTAAGTTCTTCGACGGTCAGGCTGCTCACTTGCATAGGTCTAACGGAGAGGGTTTCTTTATTCTAAAGGACGCTGTTGTGAGAATATGGCTAGCTCAAATTTAATGATTTTACCCAGTCGGCTAGACCGTTGAGGATGAGCTGGACGCCGATGGCCATGACAAAGAGGCCAAGGACTCGGCTAAGGGCATGAATGCCGCCGGAACCGAGCCATTTGAGCAAAAGGGTAGAAGAGCGTAGGGCGATGTAGATGATTAGGCCGATGAGAGCGATCGCAACCGCAACCGCCACCAAATTTACAGCGGTTTCAGCATGGCTAGCGCCGCGACTAGCCTCGGCAGCTAAACCGAGGGCAACGGCGATTGCCCCCGGCCCTGCCAATAGCGGCATGGTCATTGGCATAAACGAAATATCGCCGTGCTGAACCGCTTTTTGATTCGCATCTTCATTTTCCAGATTGCTCAGCTTTGATTCTGCATTCATCGTGTTCCAAGCCGCATGAAACACCACAATGCCGCCCGCAATCCGAACCACTGCTAAAGAAACCCCAAAAAACCGTAAGAGCCCACCACCCACCAGCAAAAAGCCAATCAGCAGCAAAATTACGTTAATCGCAATGCGCTTGGCATAGCTGCGCCGCAGATCTGCCGGAATACCGGCGGTGAGCACCAAAAAAATCGGCACGCTGCCAATTGGGTCAATCACCGGAAACAGAGCGGCAAGGCTCCCCACGATAAAGTCGGAAAAATCTTTAATTGGCACAGCAAACCCCTGGGAAATGACTCATTTAGAATACGAGCTTTCTGGGAGATTGAGCGATTTTAGCTGTTTAGACGCTTTTTATATTTCAAAGGTTTTTATCTGATCAGCCAGTTTAACCCGATGCCAAATTGAGCGTCGGCTTGCCCGACGAGTGTACCAATGCCATTGCGGCCAATGGCATTGGTGGCATAGAGATCGACGCTAAGCGGCTGACTAGAAAAGCTGTAGCGGGTGCCGATGGCCCACACGAGGCGATCGCCGCCAAACACAGGCGTAATTTCACCTAGCAGCTGCAATCCGGAGGCTACTTCATAATTAACCCCTAAGCCCAGACCGACATCAATCTGATCGCTAAAAGCAGCAAATTTTGGAGTGAAAAACAGGGCCGTACTTGGACTCGCTTGGTAGGTGATAGGAAGTTCTGCAAACAGAACGCCTACGGTTCTCGTGTTTCGTCCGGCTAGAATTCGAGCCGACAGCGAAACAGCATCGCCTTGGCGCTGATCGAGTAAGCGGAGCTTTGCTCCAACCATGTACCGCAAGCCATCGCTCACCGCACTCGGTGATCTGACGCCGCTGCTGGAGCCAAAATCCTCTAAAATGGCTTCGATTTGGAGCGCCTCATCAGGGCTGTAGGCTAGGCCAACGCTGTAGTTGCTGTCAGTTCCGGCACTGGTAGAGAGAGCCAGCATTCCGGGCTGAAGGGTTCTAGCAGTGGTGAGCGTAATTCCGTTAACTAGAAGCTGGCTTGAGCGCTCAGTCAATGGTTCCACAGCAGCCTCTTCAGCGCTAGATCGATAGCTAGATCGATATCCTAAGCCTGTATCTGGCGCATAGTTCAGCGTTAATCCCAGCAGTAGCTCGTCGCCGGAGGGAATAGAGGCCAAGATTCCCGTTGCAGGCGTGACCCCTAACCCATTGGTAGCATAGAGACTGAGGGCCGTTTTGGGGGTCAAATTATAGCGGGTGCCGATGGCCCAAACCGGCTGACGGCCAATCGATTGATCGGTGTTAATCACATTGCCGCCGGGGCCAAGGGGAAAATTTAGCGTGCTGTAAAGCAGCCACTGCTGATTGGGTTGCCAGCTTATGCTAGTGCCCAGAGTGAAAAGAGTGCCGTATAGTTCGCGGTTATTAAGGCTTTGAGGGAAAAAGGAAATGCCCGGTGTGAGGTGAAATTGGAGCGCGGGCGAAGCACTGTAGGTGAGGGGTGTATGGATAGAGCCAATAATGCGAGTGTCTTTGCCATCACCGCTGTTGAATAAAGCCGATGAGAGCAATAGCGATTCCAGGGAGCCTTGAAGGCTTAATCCAAGTTGAGGTGTGCTGAGCAAACGATATTTGATACTAGGCGCTATTGAAAACAGCGTAGTATTGGGAGATTGTCCATTGATAGACCTAGTCGGCGGATCGTCGTACACCTGCCCTAATAGTGAGAGCTGAACATCATCACTTAAGCCCCAGTCAATGCCACCGTAGTAAAGCTGACTGCCGGTTCCAATCGAATCATCAGACAGGGTTTGATGCGCGCCAAATAGGAATAGCAAGGCCCCAGCCGGGAGCTGATTGGCGGTTTCGAGGTTAAAAAGGCGAGTCGGCGGTCGCTCCAACGGTGATCGCACAGCTGCCTCAAGGTCTGCTGCTTGAGCAGGCGCATTTGCCTCCGCGATGGTTGCTTCCAAAGCGCAATTACGCCCATTGCTCAGAGAGGAATCCTTTATGCTTCTGGCAGAACTCGTCTGGATTGGACTCGCTTCAACGTTTGTCACACATCTTGCAGGCTGCAAAGGTTTTAGATCTGAAGCGGTAGATATCATTAGATCCGAAATAGACACATCTGCAACAGATACATTTACAACAGACAGATCCGCAACAGATAGTTCAGAGGCGCTGCTTTCAAACGGTATCTGAGTTTGAGCCAGACTCGCATCAGCCTGTACGGCGCTAGCTGATAGCGTCAGCAACGCAACGAACAAAATACGCATAGGACGAATTGAGTGATAAAAGTTTCTAAAGTGCCAGAGAAAGTGTCAGAAAAGCGCCAGAGACGCTTACATCGAGACGCCTTTTGCCGTAGAAGCACGTACCCCTAGAAGATACCCAAACTAGCTTTGATTTCCATCTAAAAAAATTGTTTAGCGGCTGATCCGTTTGATCCGTTAGTAGCGCCTACCTTCGCGGTAAACGTACATGTTGATGGCTGCGATCGCAAAACAAATCATAAAAATCATCAACCGAATCCCATAGATCGGCTGATTGATCAATCGTCCATTTTCAAACAGCGGCGTCAGAGAAGGCTCCAGCTTAGCTAAGACAAACCCGCTAACAAACGCGCTGATGGTAGAAGCCGCCTGACTAAACTTCTTGATTTCTTGACTGGTACTTGGCGACACCAAAAAGCCCACCAGCCAGCCCGTTGACCAGCCCGCTGTCCCAATTAGCACTGTTTGCGCAAAGCCCTCGTCTTTCAGCTCTTGGTGGACAGTGCGCGCAATCCATAGCACTACCCCAAAGACGATAAACCCAATCAGCAGACTGGCAAAAGAGCGCATTTGATTCATAGCAATCTATCCTGTTGAGTCAAGTCAAAGCCTAATTCAACCGAGAGAGCTTAATTCTAGGATCGACAAACGAAAGCGCCAAATCTGCCAGCAAATTGCCCACAATCAGCATCACCGCACCCAGCACCAAACTCGCCATCACCAAATACAAATCCTGCTTTTGCACCGCCTCCAAAGTCAGCGTCCCCAGCCCTGGCCAGCTAAAATAATTCTCCACAATGAACGAGCCGCTGAGCAAAGCCGAAAATTCAAAGCCCAAAATCGTAATCAAGGGATTGATGGCATTGCGCAGCGCATGGACATAAATCACCCGATTTTCGGGCAAGCCTTTGGCCCGTGCCGTTTGGATATAGTCCTGCCTGAGCACATCAAGCAGCTGCCCGCGCATCAGCCGCTGCAAGCCCGCAAAACTAGTAATACTCAGCGCTAGCGTCGGCAAAATTAGGTGCCAAGCCACGTCTAAAAATTTTCCAATCCAGTTGAGGTCATCATGGTAAAGGCTGGTGCGGCCACCTACAGGGAATAAAGGCGCGGTCAGCTGCGCAAAAAACAGCAGCAAAAGGCCCGTAATCAGCGTCGGAAAGCCCTGGCCGATGTAGCTAAACAGCCGCAAAAACCTGTCTGCCCAGCGATTTTGATTGACGGCGCTGATGATGCCAAGCGGAATGGCGATCGCCCAAGTCACAAAAATAGAGGCGACTGACAGCAGCAGCGTATTCGGCACCCGTTCCCACAATAGCTCTATAGCCGGACGCTGATAGGCAAAGCTAATGCCAAAGTTAAAATGACGAATCACCTGCCAGAGCCAGAGCCAAAACTGCGTCCAAAGCGGTCTATCTAGGCCGTACTGCGCTTCTAATCCTTTCAGCGTATCGGCTGACATTTCGGGGTTTTGCCGAAAGGGCGTCAAAAAGTCTCCGGGCGCAAGCTGCACAATAAAAAAGCTAAACGCACTCGCGAGTAACAGCGTCAATAGCGCTTGTGCAATCCGCTTGACAATGTAGCGAGTCGTTTCGCCCGCTACCACGTCTCGAAAGAAAAAGCCTATTTTGCTAATTGGAGACAATGACCGGGCGGATGACGACATAGGCTTTTTCTGGGGCAAGAACTCAATCTTAATTTAGTACTGAATCAGGCTAATGACAGGGGCGTCTGTGGGTAAGTTATCACGCCCTGCTAAATCTTTCAGCTCAATTACAAAGCTAAAGCCCGCCACGACTGCGCCCGCGTTGGTAATTAGCTGTGTGGCTGCTGCCGCAGTGCCGCCGGTGGCGAGTAAATCATCGACAATCAGCACCCTACTACCCGGTTCAAAGGCATCTTGGTGCATCTCTAGTCGATCGGTACCGTATTCTAGGCTGTATTCTACGCCATAGACAGCCCGAGGTAGCTTACCGGCTTTGCGTACCGGCACGAATCCTTTGCCTAGCTGATGAGCAACCGGCATGGCAAAAATAAATCCGCGCGACTCAATTCCGACAATATAGTCCGGCGCTAAATCAGCGGCCTGAGCGCTCATCGTTTCGACCGTATATTTTAGGCCCGCCGGATCTTGCAGCAAAGTTGTGATGTCTCGAAAAACAATGCCCGGTTGCGGAAAGTCGGGAATATCTTTAATTAGGGCTCTGAGATCCATAGTGAGAGATACCTGCGGTAGAAATAGATTGGTCAGAAAGCATTTGAATGGGATTCAGAGGTATCTTATCAGGGCTTTGGTTAAGCGCTAGATGAGAGCGTTTTTTTAGGCGGGTTTAAGATTTGGATAGTTAGGATTTGGATATTTTGGAGGCGGTATCTTCAAACCAGCCCTGATGCCAGAAATAGTAGGAGAGCGCTAGCGCGATCGCAATCATCACCGCCCAGCAAATAGGATAGCCCCAATAAGCATTAAGCTCTGGCATATTCCAGGGTGAGGTTTGGCTATTAAAGTTCATGCCATAGACTCCCACAATAAAGGTCAGCGGAATAAAAATAGACGAAATTACCGTCAGCGTTTTCATCACTTCATTCATCCGATTGCTGACCGATGATAAATATACATCCATCAGGTTGGCCGTGAGTTCGCGGTAGGTTTCGACAATATCGAGTACCTGCACTACATGGTCGTAGCAATCTTGCAGATACACCCGCGACTCTGCGGTAATCAACTCACTGCTGCCATCGCGAATCAGCTGATTGAGGGCATTGCGCTGAGGCCAAATCGAGCGGCGCAACGACATCAGTTGGCGGCGGGCGCGATAGATTTTTTGCACGGTTTGCCGGGTCGGATTGAAAATAACTTCATCTTCCAAGGATTCGATGTATTCGCCGTAGGTTTCTAGTACCGGAAAGTAGGCGTCGATGACCGCATCTAATAAGGCGTAGGCAAGGTAATCTGCGCCCTGGCTGCGAATGCGACCGACGTTTTGACGAATGCGATCGCGCACCGGATCGAGGCAGTCTTGGTTGAGTTCTTCTTGGACGGTGAGCAGGTAGTTTTTGCCTAGTACAAAGCTAAGCTGTTCGCTGGTGAACTCAGGATCATGCGGATGGCTATTAGGGGCCATCATCACCATTCGAGTAATGATCAGCACCTGATCGGCATAGTATTCAACCTTGGGCCGCTGCGGTACGTTCACCACGTCTTCTAACACCAAGGGGTGCAAGTTAAAAACGCTGCCGAGACGGTTGAGCACATCTTCGTTACCTAATCCCTGTAAGTCAATCCAGGAGATCGAGTGGCTATCGAGATGGATGGCCGCTTCTTCGGGCGATCCTAACTTTTGCCGCGTGGCTGTCGTGGCACTGTAGTCAATCAGCGTTATCTCAGTTGGCGAGGCATCTTCATCGATCACTAAGGTGCCCGGAGCAACGCCAATTTGGTCGTAATGATAGTCCCAGTGGCGGCGTTCGTCTTCATCGGGATTATTTTGATAGGCTAAGGCGCGAGTGGGAGAAGGACTCGACCGTTGAGGGCTAACTTTTGGATTGGCTTTTGAGTTGGCTTTTTTCATTGGGTTTATAGAGTGAAAGAGCGGCTTGCTTTAGGTTTAGGCTATTATGTTTCGGTCTTATCCATTTTGATCTTTGAATTCCACTATCTTTGACTTCCACTTTAGTGATATTGCTTTAAGTGACTCCTCATTCCTCTTTTAAGCCTTCTGAGCCACTCTCTCGAAGCTCTGCGGTTCGTCGTAATGAGCCGAAGCAGCCTTGTCGGGTAACGGTCAGTGCGCCCGGATGGCATGGAGCCAAGGCAGCAGCACTAGCGGCTGGATGCAGCAGCGTTTCTGATTTGCTGGAAAAAATTGGCAGCGGCGAGCTAGCGGTAATCGAGAGTGATGCGATCGCGCTCGATCCGCTGCACAATCCAACCCGCAATCCAGCCGCTCAGCCATCCGTTCCTTTTTTTCAGTCACCGCCACCGCTGCCTCAGCATATTCACATCCACACCGCCACGCCGGTAGATGACGATACAGAAGATGCTCTCGTCTCGTCAACGACTTCTTTTCCAAAGCTAATCATTACCGGCCTGTGCGCAGCCATGATTATTAGCGCACTGCTCTACATCGCAAATCGCCTGATTTCTACTAATCTGATTCTGGATCGTGAAAGCATCGAAAATATTATCACCCCTAAAACAGGCGATATCGTCGCAGGCTACGAAGTCAGTGACGAATACGGCATTCGTCCATTTCATCCGGTCACTGGCGAACCGAATGTTCCTCACAACGGTGTGGACTTGGCGATGGACATTGGCACCCCGATCTATGCGGTGGGCCAAGTAGGCGATCCGGTTACGGTTAAGTGCTGGTGGGATGATGGCGGCGGTGGCTGGGTAGTCGATCAAATCGCAAAATCATATCCTGGCTACACGTTTCAGTCATTACATACCTCTGAAAAAGGCTGTCAGCAGGGTGCTGCCAAAGCAGGCGAAAGAATTGCCTACTCAGGTAATAGCGGCCTTGGTACAGGCGTTCACTACGACTTTCGGGTCAAGATAGATGGCGAATACGTGCCGCCCGCTACGAAATATTTAGAGTCGGCAGTCACGGGCGACCCCCCTCAGGAATAGCCAGCATTAGTGCTTTGAATGGTCGTGTTGTGGAGGCGTTTCTAATGAATTTTCTGCTGGCATCTCCATCATCTGCTCGCTCGTGTGTTCAGCGCTGTGATTCATTAAGCTCATGCTCGAAGGGCCAGCCGTCAAAATCCCCATAGAGACGAGGCCACCTGCTAGTACTCCCATAGAGATTAGCCCTGTTGAAAAAACGCCCATCGAGATCACGCCAATGGAAACAATGCCGTGAGAGATAATGCCGATGGAGACAATGCCGTGAGCTGTGACGCCCACTGCCACGATGCCATGAGCGCCAATACCCACAGAGAGAATCTTTCTTTTGGGCGGGTAAGTGACCATAGATCGAGTTGGAGCATTGCTATAAAAGTAAGCGTCTATTTTCTTAAGACCGTCAAATAATAAACGACCTGCTCACGTTAATCAAAAGACAACCTGTCAAAGGCAGTGGGCCGCGACAGGCTGTCTTTTGACTTCTCAAAATTCAGTAGAGATACTTAGGCAATTCTTAAAGCTTGGAAAAGTCTGCAAATCATGAGTATCTCTGAACCTTTGGCTAGCGCTGATCGAATTTCATAGCGGTGAGCTACTAGCCAGTGTGGGCTGGAAAGACTATGGCCTGGTGCCAAGAGCCGTTGAAATGGGCATCTCTATTCATATGGGCAAATATTTTGGTCTGGCGGGTTCCGTTAGTGATGGTGGCTGTTTTGGGGCTTGTGCTGCCGCTGATGGGGCTTTCGCTCGTCGCTGTGTTGCTTTGGACTATGTTGTTTTATCTCGTATACCGGCAGTCAGGCAGTTTTTTAGCTGATTTAGAATAACGAGTGCTAATGGCTAAATCTGGGCGTGGGAATAGGAATAAGGCGCTTTTCAGACGTTGGGTTTGAAAGATGGCGTAAGCCTAGATCAAAAACAAGATAATTCCCGCAGTAGGTTGCTGTCTGCGCTGGACGGGTGGCAGTAGGCGGACTGGATTTGCTGGGTCTACTGGATCTACTGGGCGGGGCGGGCATCAGCGAAGACGTATGAAATGTGATCGATAGGCAGGTGCCCGTCAGATTAGCCATCGCTAGATCAGCATCTGCTATTTGGGCTTCAAATAAGTCAGCGTCGCGAAGATCCGTTCCTCTTAAGCTCGCACCTGTTAGCTGCGCCTGTCGGAGATTAGCGCAGAACAAATTTGCTTCGCTTATATATGCGCCGCACAAGTTAGCCCCACTGAGGTTAGATCTGCTGAGATTCGCCCCAATCAAACAGGCGTGGCTGAGATCTGCGCCCCTAAGGTCAGCATCACTGAGATTTGCCTCAAACAAATAGTCCCGGCTCAAGTTTGCCCCGCTCAAATTTGGTCGCAGATCCGGATGATCTAGCCGCCAGCCGTTCCAACTCTCTACGCTATTTTCGATTAGCTGCACATAGTTCATCGCTAGTTCACCCTTAGCCAACTTCAAACACCTTGATGAGCCATTTCATCTCCATTTTTCGTAGAGCCTCAGGCTGTTGTCATCAATAGCATGACAAATGCGGATAGCGCTTGTCTCAATTGTGTAGCCTCAGCTACGTGGTATTACTCAAAGTATGATCTATGAATATGAGCGTTTTATGAGGACAGTTTGAAGGCTTATTGTTTTTAACCGCGATCGCATCCGGCAGCTATAAATAGGATGTATTGAGAATTGTAAAATCTGCGTTGGCTTACAGGGTTTGTCTCAAATTGCGCTTATTTCAGAGGTTTCTGTAAAAGCGTGATCTTTACAAAAGCTTTCTAAAGCAGGAGAGATTTGTGCAGATTGGTTGTAGTGCGATCGCTGAGCCATTGACAGCCTCTATGATTTTATATATCGAATCAGTAATTTCACTAATAGTTTTGCCAGTCGTTTTGCCAGTCGTTTTGCTAGAGAAGCGACCTTTGTGCTTCCTCAAGGCTAATTTTTAAAGTTAGCAAAAAGTTAACAACGCTGATCTAAGTAATCAGGCTTTAGTAAGGGTTCAAAAGGCTTTTGTTTTATGGTTTCTCCCACTGTCGTCATAGGTGCAGGGCCAGCAGGCTTAACAGCCGCTCATGAACTCGCTAAAAACAATCGCCAGTTTTTGCTCTTGGAGCCTTCTGATAAAATCGGTGGCCTCTTTCATACCGAAGCTTATCAAGGCTACTGCTTTCAGCTTGGCCGCTATCTTGCGGCTGAGCCCTGCCGCATTTATTACCGCGATCGCCTGTTCAACTATCCGCTTTCACTCACCAACGCACTCAAGCATCTTGGCCCTATTGACACGGCCCTGTCTACCTTTAGCAGCCTCAAGGCTCGCACCACCGCCATTTTGCTACCCGTTTTAGACCCTTCTCTAGATCCTTATCCTAAAACGCTAGAGAGCTGGTTATTAGAGCGCTTTGGCGGGCATTTATATCGCATCTTTTTCGAGACCTACATCCAAAAAATCTGGGGAATTTCGGGCGGTAAGCTGCAATCCGAGCTGTTGCCTTTTGCGCCCAACACCTTTGAAGGAAAATCAAGCTGGAAACAGTACTCATCAATAGCAGCATCCATGTCTGCTACTGTGCAAAAAAATACCCGTGTGCTGCGAATAAAACATTCAAACTATCGCGTATCGCGAATTTTTGTCCAAAAAGGGGATGAAATTACTGCGATCGCCAGCAGCCATTTCATCTCCACACTGCCTTTGAGTGACCTCATCCAGCGACTTGATCCACCGCCCCCACCGGCCATTCTGCAAGCGGCTAATAGCCTCAGCCACCGCAGCGCGATCACGGTGCCGATAATAGTCAATATAAAGTCTCTATCATTAGACTGTGAGCTTTACATTCAGAGCCCTGACTACAAAGTCAGCCGCATTCAAAACTACAAGAATGATCCTCAATCCATTCATCAAGGCATTGATCCCAACAAAACCTGCTTGGGAATGACCTATTTTTGTACCCAAGGTGATTCGCTCTGGTCTACAGCCGATGCCGACCTAATTCATTTAGCGAAGCAAGAACTGATGAGCCTTGGCTTTGTGACCGATGACGCTTTAATTGAGCAAGGCACCGTTATCCGACAGCCTAACGCCTATCCCATTCAGCACATTAGCGGCGTTAGAGCGCAAGCTCTCGTGCAAGATTATCTGGAGCGGTTTAAAAATTTGCAAACAGCTGGTCGCTCAGGGCTGCACACTGACTACGGGCTCACTCATGCCATGCTGACAGGCTCACTAGCTGCAAAAAATATTTTGGGCGAACAGCACAACCTCTGGGCGCTCAGATCTTCGACAATCGTAGATAAGTCATTGGGACAAGTTCTAGAACAACTTTTAGGGCAGGCGATGGAAAGCGATCGCAGCCCAGATAGCCTAACTGCACCAGCAGCTCAAAAAACCACTACGCCCCTATATTTTTAAACGCGCTTTAACGACTGCCACTCTTTCAGTGATTAAGCTCACCTTCGCAAAGTTTTTGCCGCCATGCGAAGGGCATTGGCGGCGCGACAGTTTTTGAAATAGTGCTCAACAAGAATCGTTTTGGGAAACGCCTTCACACCTGATTTGAAGAGGCAATGTAAGACAAGTCGTACTAGGGTCTCACTTTATCCCAGCTTTTTTCTAATAAAAGCGAGAATTTTGTTGTTTTGAACTTTGAGAGCAGCCACGTCTTGAGTCAGTGTATCAATTTGCCGCTGAAGGGCGGCGACTTCGGCAGCAGGGTTGATGCCTGTCGCCGTGATAATTGCAGCGGCAGCGGCCCCGGTAGCTTGCGGGCGCGCTTTACGCGCTTTGGCCATTGCGCCTTTAATGGCCCCAATCAGCTCTTTTTGTTCAAAGGGCTTTTCAATAAATTCAAAAAACTCGAAGGGTTCTTGAATTTTTTCGGTGAGTTCTTCGCGACGACCGGACATCATCACCAGCGGAATTTTTTGAAATTCTGGCTGCGTCTGAATCTCTTGGTATACTTCGTAGCCGCTCATGCGAGGCAGCAGAAAGTCCAGCATAATCAAGTTGGGCTTTTGGGCACGAATCGCATCAATCCCTTCGATGCCATCTTTGGCTTCAATGACTTCAAAATTACCCTGCGGCAGCATGTCTCTTACGCGGGCTCGAATCACCCGGCTGTCGTCGATTACTAAAATTTTATGGCTGGCCACGACGAACTCCTTAACTGGAAAATAGCTGGCAAATGGCTGGCAAGATGAAGAAAGATTCACACCTGACAGACGTTGGTTTCTTGCTAGACGCTTGATTTAAAGTTGCCCAGATTATCAGGCAAGGAAACAAACTGAAACGACAAATGATAAATTCAGAACCTTATAGGCTTCTTGTGGGCTCTTGTAAGCTGGCTCTTGTAAGCTATAGATACTTTCAGATCTGACCTTTTCACCTGCTTATGACCATTCCTGATCAGCCGTCGGTTAAGACATCGCCTACTCGCCCTGACATTCTGGCGATGCCAGACTGGCTCAGAAGGCCGATTGGTAAAGCCAGTGAGCTATCCACGGTACAAAAGGTGATTAAGCAGCGGCAGATTCACACGATTTGTGAGGAGGGTCGCTGCCCCAATCGGGGGGAATGCTATGCCAATCAGACGGCGACTTTTTTGCTGATGGGGCCGACCTGTACGAGGAGCTGTGCGTTTTGCCAGGTGGATAAAGGACATTCACCGATGCCGCTTGATGAAGCTGAACCCACCAAAGTAGCTGAGTCAGTGGCCTTGCTAAAGCTGCGCTATGTGGTGCTAACAGCGGTGGCCAGAGATGATTTGGCCGATGGGGGAGCCGGATGGTTTGTAAAAACGATGGCGGCCATTCGAGCGCGCAATCCGCTGACACAAATTGAGGTGCTGACGCCTGATTTTTGGAGCGGGGTGGCGGCGGCAGCGCAGCAAAAGCAGCGGGTAGCAGTGGTGACTCAAGCGCAGCCTGCTTGCTTTAATCACAATGTAGAGACGGTGAAGCGGTTGCAGGGGCCGGTGCGACGAGGGGCACAATATGAGCGATCGCTCAACGTCTTACGCTACGTCAAAGCAATTGATCCGGCTATGCCGACTAAATCTGGCCTGATGGTTGGCCACGGCGAAACCAGAGCCGAGCTGATAGAGGCGATGCAGGATTTACGAGCGGTCAGGTGCGATCGCCTCACCCTCGGTCAATACATGCGGCCTTCTCTAGCGCATCTGCCTGTCCAAAAATACTGGACACCCGCAGAATTTGATCAGCTCGGTGACATTGCTCGTGAACTAGGCTTTGCTCATGTGCGCTCTGGGCCGCTAGTTCGCAGCTCTTACCATGCAGGTGAAGAGCCCTAGAT
>QBMP01000058.1:0-2847 GCA_003242115.1 Phormidesmis priestleyi | reverse complement strand
TAGATCAGCCCCAGAGCGATAATAGATCAAGTCGCCTGCGCTTCTAGCTCCTGAATCAATCCTTGCAGTTGCTCACTATCGGCAAGGTATTTTTCATTGCAAAAGTGACAGATGGCTTCAGCGCCTTCGTCTACTTTGATCATGTCGGTTAGCTCATCGGTGCCCAGAAGCTTGAGGGCGCTTAACATGCGATCTCGGCTACACCTACAGCTAAACTGCACCATTTGCGCACCAGGCAGCATCTCCAGTCCAATATCGCCCACCAGCTCTTCAAAAATCTGCGGCAGCGTTTTGCCTGCTTGCAGCAACGGCGTGAAGCCGGTGAGTTCAGCTAAGCGCTCCTCTAACACCGTAATCAGCAGCTCATCACGCGCGGCTTTGGGCATCACCTGTAGCAGCAGCCCGCCCGCCACTTCAACGCCATCAGCCCCTACAAAAACGCCCAGCACTAAGGCCGATGGCGTCTGCTCAGAAGTCGCCAAATAATGCGTCAAGTCATCGCCAATCTCACCAGAAACCAGCTCTACTGTACTAGAGTACGGATAGCCATAGCCGACATCACGCACTACGTACAGGTAGCCATCGCCAATAGCGCTGCCAACATCTAGCTTGCCATCGGCATTGGGCGCTATCTCTACATCCGGCTTTTCCACATAGCCGCGCACTGTGCCGTCGAGCCCGGCATCGACCAGTAGCCCACCAATGGGGCCATCGCCCTTGACCCGAATATTCACCCGCGACTGCGGCTTTTTCATGCTCGAAGCAAGCAATAGCCCTGCTGTCATGGCTCGACCCAAAGCCGCTGTTGCCACGTAAGATAAACCATGCCGCTGACGAGCGACTTCTACTAAGCGAGTGGTCGTTACGCCCACGACTCGAATGCCACCTTCTGCTGCGATCGCTCGAATTAACTGATCTGCCATACCTACGCAAAATCTCTCTGTACCGATGTTTCCATTCTATCGCCGCTTTCCGGTTCAAAATCTGCCATGAGCCATCTCCTTATTTTGGTAGCCGAGCAGTATTGGGATAGGCGCTTTAACCTTCTACATCTACCGTAGGTGACGGGTGATTGCCTGCTCCAATTCTTCCTTGCTCCAGTGCGTAATCACAAACACCTCCTGCGCTGACTTTCGCTGTCGGGCAATGAGCTTATGTCCGCCCATAATCGGCACCGACACCTTGAGGCGAAAGGTCGGTGAATTTGATTTTACGCGCGAGATCACAGCTGGTGTAATGGTCTGAATTTCAGGGCAGTTGGCTAGTTTTTCGAGTAGCGGTATCAGGCCCGGAATATAGGTAGAGTGGGTGACGACTAATCGTGCTTTCGTCGGCTTTTTCTCTAGGTTTGGCCCGCCGTTTTGCGGGCTGTTTTGCGCACTTTTCTCGGCACTTTTTAGGGGTTTATGGGCGCTGCTTTTTGGCTTTTTGCGCTTACCCTTCCTACCCACTTGGTGCCTTTTAGTGATGTTTGCTGAGCGCTGACTCCACGCTTTTTACTCTATGCCTTTACTCTACGCTTTTTCTAAAGGAGCCATCGTCAGACCCGCGCGAACGAGCTGCGAATGGTATAGCTCAGCTTGCTCTAGCGGCCCCACCCACACCACTGCTTGACCTTCGTTATGAATCGCTTGTGCCAGATCCCACGCCTGATCGCTGCTAACACCGGGAATGTAAGTTGTCAGCGTCTTCACCACATGCTCAAAGGTGTTGAAATCGTCGTTGAGCACAATGATTTTGTAATCAGGATACTTTTCTTTAACAACGCTGCTTGAGCGCTCTTTCACCACTGACGGTGAAGCAGACGCTGCTTGAATGATTACCTTAATTGCAGGATTCATAGCCCGTATAGAAATTTCTGTCACCAAATACATAACATAAAGAGTTGCTTACCTAAAGTCTAACGTTTGCCGAGTGCCTCGTTAGTGCCTCATCAGGGCTCATCAGCTGATCGCACAAACTAATGTCATGCAAACTAATTGCCAAGCCGGTTACGAAGAAGACGCCATTGCCGAACGGTTAGGCCGAGCAAAAATCATGCGACCAGCGGAGGTTTGCAGCGCCCCCGTGACAACCACTAGCAAATCATCGCCAATAAAGTCATGGCCTTCTTCTACCACGACCATTGTGCCGTCGTTTAAATAACCAATGCCTTGAGAGGGCTCTTTGCCTTCTTTGAGCACTTTAATTTCAATATCGTCGCCCGGTAAGTAGGTGGGCCGAATCGCCTTAGCCAGATCATTAATATTGAGGACGCTAACCTGCTGGACGCTGGCCACTTTATTGAGGTTGTAATCAGTGGTCAAAAGCTGCGCATTCATTTCTTGGGCTAGCTTCACTAGCTTTGCATCTACCGCACTAATGTCGCTATAGTCAGCCGGATCAATCACTACCCGATCAGGATACGATTCACGAATGCGATTGATGATATCTAACCCGCGTCGTCCCCGCGCCCGCTTTTGGTCACTGGCCGAATCGGCTACGCGCTGAAGCTCTTGGAGGACAAACTGCGGCAGCACTAGCTGCCCTTCGATAAAGCCTGTTTGCAGCAGATCTTCAATGCGCCCGTCAATGATACAGCTCGTGTCGAGTACTTTGCTTTTGGCGGGTTCTAGCGTCCCTTCATTGATTAGCATAGTCTGGTAGCTGTTGGGATTGATCAGTCTCAGCAAAGCGCGCCCGTTGGTTTCAGCTAGGCTCATGCCAGAAACCGCAAAGAGCAAGCTGCCCATGACGGCGGTGACGGGCTTAACGAAGCCAAACTTATCAGGAATGGGGAGCAAAAACAGGGGTGCTAGCATCAGATTGGCGATCAGTAAGCCAATCACTAAGCCAACAGCTCTTGAG
>QBMP01000057.1:8070-18053 GCA_003242115.1 Phormidesmis priestleyi | reverse complement strand
GCAGCCAAGTCAAGCGGGAAGTTGTGAGCATTGCGCTCGTGCATTACTTCCATACCCAAGTTGGCACGGTTCAATACATCTGCCCATGAACCAATCACGCGACCTTGTGAGTCGATGATCGACTGGTTGAAGTTGAAACCGTTCAGGTTGAACGCCATCGTGCTGATGCCCAATGCCGTGAACCAAATACCAACCACTGGCCATGCACCCAACAAAAAGTGGAGGCTACGGCTGTTGTTGAACGAAGCATATTGGAAGATCAAACGTCCGAAGTAGCCGTGGGCCGCAACGATGTTGTAAGTCTCTTCTTCTTGGCCGAACTTGTATCCGTAGTTCTGTGACTCAGTTTCAGTGGTCTCACGAACCAATGAAGACGTTACCAATGAACCGTGCATTGCACTAAACAATGCGCCGCCGAATACACCCGCTACTCCCAACATGTGGAAGGGGTGCATCAAGATGTTGTGCTCGGCTTGGAACACCAACATGAAGTTGAACGTACCCGAAATACCTAGAGGCATGCCGTCAGAGAATGAACCCTGACCGAGGGGGTAGATCAAAAATACGGCAGTTGCTGCTGCAACGGGTGCAGAATAAGCAACACAGATCCAAGGACGCATACCAAGGCGGTAGGATAGCTCCCACTCACGACCCATGTAAGCAAATACGCCGATGAGGAAGTGAAAGATTACCAGTTGGTAAGGGCCGCCGTTGTAAAGCCACTCATCTAGTGAGGCAGCTTCCCAAATCGGGTAGAAGTGAAGACCAATCGCGTTCGATGATGGCACAACCGCACCAGAGATGATGTTGTTGCCGTACATCAATGAACCTGCAACAGGCTCACGAATGCCGTCGATATCGACGGGAGGGGCTGCGATGAACGCAATTACGAAACAGGTAGTAGCAGCTAGCAATGTCGGAATCATCAACACGCCGAACCAACCTACATAGAGGCGGTTTTCGGTGCTGGTGACCCATTGACAAAACTGCTCCCACAAAGAAGCGCTTTGGCGCTGCTGTAGTGTAGTAGTCATTTTTATTATTCCGGTAGTTAGGTACGTATTAAGGGCTTGGCGACTTCAAAAGAAAGCACTTTGCCGATGTATTTAATATAGCAAATGTAACGGAATATTGCAAGCTTTTAATTTAACCAGCCAAACTACAGGGCTATCGCATCGCGCCCATTGTGCTTTTCCAGGACAGCTCTTTACATAGCACTTTGAGCGCTCTTTCATTTGCACCCGTAAATAGCTCACTTGCAATCAAATCGCCGAGCACTTGCTGAGTGAGCTGAGCCGCAAATCCTCCCCCTGAGCGCAGCAAGTGGCCGTAGTAAGTAAACTGTGGTTGGCCTTCAGCGGTCAAATGAAAACGATGAATCTCCGCTGTATTCATTTGACAAACAGGCGTGTTGGCCGGTACGACCACCCGAGGAATGCCCTGAAGGCCATAATCGTGAGGCTTGCCTTTCTCTAAACTGCCGACCAAAACCACGTTCAATAGAATGCAGGTATCTTGAATCAGATCAGGTGTAAAAATGGGATCTGGGGTGCTAGTCAGGCGCGGGCCGCTATTTAGAAAAGCTGAGTTAAATAGCTGTGTATCGTACACAATGCCAACTGCCCAATGCCGGTGGCTATCAAATTTTACAAACTGGCCAAAGCCGTAGTCTTCGATGGCAGGCGGCTGATCAACATCATTAGACGTATCGAGCTGAACCACATAGTCGCAGTGCGAATTAGACTTGACGACCCTACCGAGACAGGTAGAGGAGACCGAAGCAGCGGATGACACTGTACGCGCAGAATAGACCATAGCTAGCTAATTGCTGTGGATGTACTGTGAATATAGGATATATCAGCTCAGCGTACAATTGTATTAAAGAGGTGTATTAAAGAGGCTAAATAACTAGCCTTAATAAGATCATCTTTGAAAATCCAAAAGCCAAGGGCTAGAAGGGTATTGCTACGCTCTCTGGCTCTTGGCTTTTAAGGGGTTTCTATTTATTGGCTAGTTAAGTAATGCCGTCGTCAACAGTCGTCAACAATAGGCTTACGACAACAGACTTATGACGACATTGACTGAATAATGAAATCGAAATAGGGCGCAGCTTCGGCGGCATCAGCTTCGCTCATCAGGGGGAGAGAGGATTCTTTGAGGCAGCGAATCGCCTCTACCATGCCAGGGACAGGGACATCGAGGGCATTGTACATTTCCCGGACGCCGATTAGGCCGATGTTTTCAATCGGGTCTTTGTCACCCGCTAGGATGCTGTAGGTGATGAGGCGAAGGTACCAGCCGTAGTCGCGCAGACAGAGGGCGCGCTGCTTTTGGCCGTAAGCGTTGCCGCCTTTGGCAATAAAGTCGGGGCGGATTTTCCAGAGTGCGCCACTAGCTTGGTTGACGATTTTTTTCTCATTTTCCGCTAGGGTTTGGGCGATGCGCATCCGCTGATCGCCTGTGCTCAAAAAGTTTTCTATCCCTTTGAGTTCGCCGATAGTGGGGTAGCGCAACTCGTCATCTGCGTTGAGGATTACTTGGCTGACAACAGACATAGGTTTTTAATGTCGATAACTCTACTTATATTGCCAGTTTAGCGACTTCAGGGGAAACAGGGGAAGCGTTATTGCTTATTTTTTTAGTCGGTTGGGGGGCAAAACCGGAGCGAAACGCTGTTAAATCGCGCCTGAGAAAAGACTTAAGAAATATTAAGCTGACGATAGAGAGGCTTTAATCTTGACGCTAGTGTCTTGTCTCGACCCAACAAAAACCGAAATAAATGGGTAAATGCGCCATACTAATAGGCCGGTTTAATCCTTGAATTCAATTCAAAGTCTTTGATTTGAACTTAACTGAATTTATATGATTGCCTGAATCTGATCGATTGAACTTGACTCGCCTGCCTCTGTCCGCAGCTTTGCCGCTATGACTATACCCGCCGAAACCCCTTCACCTCAAACGCAGCCCCAAACGGGTTCTGATAGTGCGTTGAGCGATCGCGCTGACCATTCAGCCGCCCAAACCGTTTGGCCGAGCGATTTGCCCGAGCCGAAATGGCAACAGGGAGAAATGCTCAAAGTCGCGATTACAGACTTGACAAATAGCGGTGATGGAGTGGGCCGCTGGGAGGATCGAGTTGTGTTTGTGCCGAATACGGTGCCCGGAGACGTCATTCGGGTGAAAATGACGAAAGTTAAGGAAACTCATGGCTTTGGCATTCCAGCAGGGATTGTGCAGCCGTCGCCGCAGCGAGTCAGGCCAGCCTGCATTGTGGCGGACAAGTGTGGGGGCTGTCAGTGGCAGCAGGTGAGCTACGAGCAGCAGCTGATTTCTAAACGGGATTTGGTAGTTGATGCGCTAACGCGAATTGGCAAGCTGGAGAATGTGCAGGTTGATCCGGTGATGGCTAGCGAGCAGCAGTTGGGCTATCGCAATAAGGCGACTTATCCACTGGGGCGATCGCAGATCAACACCGTCCAAGCAGGCTACTACCGCAAGGGCTCTCATCGCTTAGTCAACCTGAATCAGTGCCCCGTGCAAGATCCATTGCTCGATCCGCTTTTAGCTGAAGTCAAGGCTGACATTGAAGCGCGAGAATGGAAAATATACGATGAAAGGCTGCATAAAGGGCATCTCAAGCATCTGTCTTTGCGAGTGGGGCGACGAACGGGGCAGGTGCTGCTAACGCTGATTAGCCGTTCGGTAAAGCTTAAGGGCATTCATGAGCAAGCCGAGCAGTGGATGGCGCGCTATCCAAATTTAGCTGGGGTGCTGGTGAATCTGAACTGGAAGCGGACAAATGCTATTTTTGGCCCGGATACGTATGGCATAGCGGGGCAGTCGTATTTGGAAGAAGAGTTTGCGGGGCTGACGTTTCACATTCAGCCGAGTACGTTTTTTCAGGTGAATACGGAGCAGGCAGAGCGGCTGCTGAGGCATGTGCAAACCGAGCTGGCGCTGACGGGCGAGGAGACCCTGGTAGATGCCTATTGTGGGGTGGGAACGTTTACACTGCCTCTGGCGCAGCAGGTGAAGCAGTGCATCGGCTTGGAGGCTTTTGCGGAATCGGTGAAGCAGGCCGAAGAAAATGCCGTGCTGAATAAGATTGAGAATGTGGCTTTTAAGATTGGAGATGTGGCGGAATTGATGCCGCAGCTAGAGGTAAGGCCAGATGTGGTGCTGTTAGATCCGCCGAGAAAAGGCTGTGATCCTGCGATGCTGGAAGCGCTGATAAACCTCAAGCCTGAGCGAATTGTGTACATTAGCTGCAACCCAGCAACGCTGGCGCGCGATCTGCAAGTGCTGTGTGACGTGGGCAAATATCGGCTGACGCGGGTACAACCTGCGGACTTTTTTCCGCAAACCTCTCATGTGGAATGTGCAGCCTTTCTGGTAGCTTAATTTTCAGGGATTTTAGGTGTGTCCTAACCGGCAGGGCCAAAGGTAAAGATCATGAAATTTAGCCAGATTGTAGCAGCGCTGGGAGATCAAGTAACGGCATCGAGCTTGGGCACAGACCCGGATATTCAGTCGCTGGCGGCGATTCAGGAGGCAGATGAGACGGCTCTGAGCTATGTGGAAGGGCCTAAATTTGCGGACTATGTGGCGACGACTCAGGCGGGGGCTTTGGTATTGCCGACCGATGAAAGGTTGCAGGCTAAGGCGACTGCTCGCAATCTCCCCTGGGTCAGTGTAAAAAATCCTCGGCTCATTTTTGCTAGAGCGATCGCTCTTTTTTACCGGCCTTTTCAGCTGCCGCCGGGTATCCATCCGACGGCAGTGATCGATCCGAGTGCTGAGATCGGTGAAGACGTAGCAATTGGGGCCCATGTCGTAGTGCAGGCGGGGGTAAAGGTGGGCGATCGCGCGTGCCTCCACCCTAACGTCGTGATTTACCCTGGGGTCAGCATTGGCGCAGGCACGGTGCTTCATGCCAACTGCGTGATTCATGAGCGCAGCCAAATTGGGGCCAACTGTGTGATTCATAGCGGCGCAGCAATCGGTTCGGAAGGCTTTGGCTTTGTGCCAACGGCCACCGGCTGGGAAAAAATGCACCAGTCAGGCGTGACCATCTTAGAAGACGGGGTAGAAATTGGCTGCAACTCAGCGGTGGACAGACCAGCGGTGGGCGAAACTCGCATTGGGCGCAATACCAAAATTGACAACATGGTGCATATCGCTCACGGCTGCAAGGTCGGAGAAGCCGTGGCAATGGCCGCGCAGGTTGGCATGGCGGGTGGGGTGACGATTGGCAACCGCGTGATTTTGGCGGGCCAAGTCGGCATTGCCAATCAAGCGCATGTTGGAGATGGCGCGATCGCATCTGCCAAAGCCGGTATTCACCATAACGTAGCCGCTGGCACAACCGTCTCAGGAATGCCCGCCATTCCTCACAAACTCTACTTAAGGTGCTCCGCCCTACTTAAAAGACTGCCCGACATGTCAAAGTCGATTAAGCAGCTTCAAAAACAAATCGGTAGCGATGAAGCAGATTCAGAGCTTTCTAACAAACTTTCTAACAAACCGTGAACCGATTGATAACTTCCGTGGCACTTTGTTAAGTTCAGCAAAAGAGTCTATGGGTGATGGGTGAGCGTGTTAGCATACAAAGCAAGGAAGACAACTGAATAACTCGTTTAGTTCACGTCTCTAAAGCCTCTTTTGTTACAGTTTTTCCTCGGATTGCCTTGAATGAGGCAGCTATAGTTTGAGAGCGTTTTAGTGAGTGACGACATCCGTCCACTTAATTTATTGCTTCGCTAGCGCTTTGTTTCAACCAGGGCTTTTTAGTCTAATCGCTGCATCAATGCAACAAATATAGACTCAGCCAAATCGAAATAGATTAAAAAAACAGAGGCTTAGCTAGCGTTGTTCACATCTCTTTTGTACGTTATCTATTTTCGTTATTGTGGTAATTGTTTAATGAATGTTTCATGAGATAGTGCCACCGATTGCGAGTAAAGGAGGCTATTAACTGTTCATTTCAAATAAACCCATTTAGGGCCGATCACCTTTGATCGGCCCTTACGTTTTTTAAAAGTTTGCCTCTACCAGGGCTTACCTTTATGAGAGCTTACCTTTGCTCAAAAGCCAACATCTATGATTGCCCACCTAAAATATTTTGTCTGATTTTTTGAGGTCACAAGTGTGGCTAGCTTTGGTGATCGGCAATACTCGATTGCACTGGGCGATCTTTGCTGAGGATAAATTGTTGGGAAGCTGGCATACGCCTCACCTGATGGCGGAGGCTGCCGCTCAATTGCAGCGGCAGCGGTTCCAATCAGCGGCTTGGCGATCGCTCCTCAACATTTCCCCCGCTAGCTTATTACCAAAATCAAACTGGCAGCCCTCATCACTTTGGATCGCTTCAGTCGTGCCCGCTCAAACAGCCCTTTGGACGAATGGCTCAGCCGAGGATACGATCCCGACTCAAGTGGTGACGCGATCGCATATCCCTCTATCTAACCTTTATTCAACGCTGGGGATAGATCGTGCGATTAATCTGTTAGGGGCAGGCACTACAGTGGGCTGGCCCGTGCTGGTGATTGATGGTGGTACGGCGCTGACCCTGACAGCAGGTAGTCAAGCGTCCCTGTGGGGCGGAGCCATTCTGCCAGGGCTACGCTTACAGACAAACGCTCTCACCCAAGGAACAGCGGCACTAGCTGAAGCCGTTGAAATCACTCAGGCTGAACTTTGGGAAAGGGCCACGCTGCCAGAGCGCTGGGCAACAGATACGGTAGGGGCGATCGCCAGCGGCCTCAGCTATGGAATCCTCTCTACGCTCACTGATTACCTGAACGACTGGTGGCAGCAATTTCCGACTGGCAACGTCATCTTTACAGGCGGCGACAGCCCATTGCTTCATGCACTTTTTACTCAACACATGCGAAAAACAAAAAACATAGCAAGAACCCCAGAGATAGTCTCCAGGGTTCAAGTAAATAGTGATTTGATGTTTTGGGGAATGTGGGCTTATCGCAGAGCGCTGACTCTGGTGCTGTAGGCATTGGCATTGAGTCCAGCGGTCGCCGCTGGACTTGCCGCTTCGCTATCAAGCTGCCTCAGCGCAGTGACTCGGTTATTCGCATCGGGGTGAGTGCTCAAAAACTCCGGCGGCGAACCCTGGCGCACGAGCTTTTGCATAAAGGTGACCATGCCAGTTTGGTCATAGCCTGCTCTACCCATGGTGTTGAAACCACTCTGATCAGCGGCGTACTCGGCATTGCGACTCGCGGGAAGCCGTAGGGCAATTTGGGTACCAATGTTCACCAGTCGGTCACGGTTCAGGCCCAGTGCGCCCGTAATGCCTTGGGCAATTGCCGCCTGCCGCATTTGCTGCACCGCATCGCGATTGACAATATGACCAATTTCATGGCCAATCACGCCCGCTAACTCGGCTTCATTATCGGCAGCACGCATCAGCCCAGTGGTGACATAGACAAAGCCGCCCATCGTCGCAAAGGCATTCACCGATTCATCTTCAACGATTTGGAAGGTGTAGGGAATGTTGGGGCGATCGCTCACCGCCGCTAGTTCTTGACCAATGCCGTCAACATAAGTATTCAGCGAATTATTGCGGTAGCGATTCATTCCACCACTTTCAAATATCTGCCGATTAATGCCACTGCCCAAATCCACCTCTTGAGCATCTGACATGTTCGAGAGCTGTACGACCTGAACGCCTCGAATTAATAGCTCAAACCAGCCTGCCTGAGAGGGCTGCGCTGTGGCTACGCCAATTCCTAGCGCCATCACCATTGCCATCAGGCCATACACTAAGCGGCGATAGATCTTGTGCCTAAAATTGAGCCAGGTCAAGTGCGATGGGTTTGGCATAAATTTTGGTGAGGACGAAAGGTTTCATTACAAACCTTAGCGAGACAGCTCAAAATTAGGCGATAAATTGTGACACTTCACAAACTGCCAAAAACCCATTCAAAGCGGCTCAAAAGCCCACACTGCAAAGCTTACAGCATTTTATCTCAAGAATTTAGGCGCTGCGCTCAGCCGCTGCGTAATGCTGCGGAAAAGTGTGGTTAAATACTGGGGTTAATGCCGATTGGGCAGCTTTAGCACGACCCAATTCGAGGGAGTTTCTGTCGCTGCATAACGGGTGGCAGCTTCTAGCAGTTCAAAGGCACGTTAGGAAAAACGATGGCAATTTTAGATTCTAAAGGACGACTTTTTGGCAAACTCAGCCTGCTTGATTTAGGTGCAGCGCTAGCGATTTTGATGGTTGTTTTTGGCATCTTTTTCTATCCGGGAGCAACTGGATCGGTGGCTCAAGTCAATGCCAAAACGCAAGAAATTGAGGTAGATGTGATTGCACGAGGACTGACAGTCCTGAATCCAGAAACTTTTCTCAGCGATTTAGCCAAAACAAAATCGACCAAAATTATTGTACGCAATCAGCCTTACGGGCAAATTGGCGTCAAAAAAGTGCAGGCGCTACCGCGCAGCGTCGCGGTGCCCCAGCCCGATGGCACCGTTAAGTCTTACCCAGATCCTCGCCCTGAATTAAGCTACACCGCTGATATGCTAATCACGCTGGGCGGTAAAGCGCAGATTACAGACGATGGGCCGGTACTGGGTGTACCGATAAAAATTGGGACACCGATAGAGATTGAGGGTCAAAGCTACCACTTCAATGTTTCGACGGTTGCGGTACGAGTGTTGAATTAATTAAGGAGCGCTGAAGGCTGTCGCTGATCTTCTCAGCAATGCCGGAGATCCACGCTTCATCTTGCTGGGTATAGCTACGCGGCGCATTGGCCCCTAAAATTAAGACGCCGCGATCGCCTAAAGGCTGACAAATCACGCCCTGAGTATTTTCGGGCAAATAGTCAAACTCAATGCGACCCGGATAAATATTCAAATTGACCAGATAGACTGGCTTTTGCTTATCTAAGACTCGCTGAACGATGGTGCCGGGGTTGACAGTTGCGCTAGCGCCCAGAATCCCGCGCCTGAGCAAAACTTGGCCATCGTAATACACCACGACGCTACAGGTCACCGTATTGATCAGCAGCAAATGAGAGGCCCAAGCCAGCTCGGTTTTGAGCGTCTCAGGAAGCTGCGGCGTTAGCTCGAATCCTTCATCACCGACTAACATTACAGCGTCTGGAAGCTTAGGCTGAATTCGCTGCCACAGCAATCCAATTAAAATCAGCACTGCGCTCAAAATCACCCCAAGCGCGTCGCCGCGTGCCTGAGAATCACTCAAAACAGGCGTCATCACCCGATTAACAAAAAGCAGCACACCGCCCAAGGCACCCACTACAATCGGTAGACGTCTCAACACTTCATTTTGATCAGGTCTAGCCATAACCGAGTCTTTGTTTGAAATGGTAGCAAAGAGCATCATCGCCAATAAGCACAGATGTCCTACTAGATAGTGTATCTTTGGCGAGACTGATTTTTGTTTGCCCGCTTTTTTAACGCTACTTTATTTAATCCACTGTTTGACTTCACCGTTATTTAGGATAGAAAATGACTAGCCTTTCACTAGGCATTATCGGCTCAAGCTTATTTAGTGAGTTTTTGCGCTTTGGAATGGGCGTTGGATTGAGTCTTGGAATGGGCGTTGGCTTGGGCATCCGAGGCTGGCAACCTTCAACCAGCCTGAACTTAAGTGCGGTCGATATTCGGCCTCAGTGGGAGTCAGCTTGGGTCAAAAACCTAATAGCCGATGATCCGGCCGCTAAAACAATTGTTTCTAATTATCTTTCTGGGCTGTCTTCGGCGGGCTATTTATTAGATGAGCAGGGCGTTTGGGTGGCATCGGGTCAGTTTCCGATGGCTCAGCATCAGGGCAACATTCGCAAACCAGCGGCTTCTATTACTAAGGTCGCCACAACGCTAGCGGCGCTAGAGACTTGGGGGCCAGCCTATCGGTTTGAAACGCCGGTAGGCTGGCGAGGTCGGTTTGAAAATGGCGTGATCAATGGCGATTTGATTATTGAAGGGGGCCACGATCCGCT
>QBMP01000057.1:3237-8035 GCA_003242115.1 Phormidesmis priestleyi | reverse complement strand
CGTATCAAAATCTGCCGCCGCAAACGCCGCAGCCAGCGGTACAAATTGATGGTCAAATTAAAACGTCATCTGTGAGCTTGAAAGCTGAGGTCAGTGGCTGGCTGGTGCGCCATGATTCTCTGCCACTGGTAGCTGTGCTCAAGGCCATGAATATTTATAGCAATAACGCGATGGCTGAGCAAATTGCTCAAGCGCTAGGTGGGCCTGCGGTCGTGATGAGTAAAGTCAAGGCAGCAGGCGTCAGCGCCAGCGAAATTTCTTTAACCAATGGCTCAGGACTGGGCGAAACCAACCAAATGTCGCCAAAAGCTGCGGTCACCATGCTGCAAAAAATTCAGAATATTTTGCAGCTGAATCGGCTGACGATTTCTGATATTTTCCCGATTGTAGGTGCTGATGGCGGCACCGTGCGCGATCGCAATCTGCCTAGCAACGCCGTGGTCAAAACGGGCACGCTAGCTGTGGTCAGCGCTTTGGCAGGCGCGGTGCCGACTGAAAAAAAAGGCATTGTCTGGTTTTCACTGCTGAACTACGGATCTGATCTAGATGGGTTGCGGATGCGTCAGGATCAGGTGATTTCAGCGATAGAGCAGCAGTGGGGCAAGGCAGCGGCAGTGCCTGTAGAGCTACAAACAACGGTGGTAATCGGTCAAGGAGCCTATCGATTTGGCGATCAGCAACGCAATCAGCCGATTTCTGCTCAGACTTCTGCTCAGGCACAGAGTCCGGTGAATTCGGCTCAGATCGCTCACTGACGGCTTGATTTAATTTAATTTATAGGTTACCTGGCACAATTTCGGTGACGACCTCACCTTCTGGGCCGCCGGTAATCACAACGGTGCCCTGCTCTAAGTTGCCGACGGCTTTAGGCCCTTTGAGCGAAACTTCGGGGTTGGCGGCTTGCTGATAGCTGACGTTGCCTTCGGCCTCAATCTCTTGAGAGTTGGTTTGCCACGTTACGCTATCCGCGAAAAGACGAGAGTCGTTTTCTTTACCACGCGCACGAACGTCGCCGATGAGATAGACGATTTGTTTTTCCAGGTCTAAATTGGCTTTGTTGGCAGAGGCGTTGATTTGGCGATCGCGTTTTTCAATCTCTACCGGCTGATCTAGCGCCACCGTTTGCGCATCAACGTCCCAGATCGCCTGCTCGCTCTGCACTTTAAGGGCCTGTGCAAACTGATCGAGCTGCACCGAATTTTCTAGCGTGACTATATTCTCAGCAAGCTGTACCTGCCCTTTTGCACCGATCAGGCGATCGCTAACCGTTTCATATGCCTTGCTCTCGTACTGCTCTACCTTAATGGGCTGCTTCGCCTCAATCACCTCACGCTGAGTAAACCAAGCGAGCGATTGCGAGGCAAAGGTCATCCAGGGCGTGTCTTTACTTCTAGCCAGTACGCCGCCAAGCAGATCGACGCGGTTATCCTGGTTAGATACAACAACAACTTTGGCTAGAGCCTCTACAGTAGGCGTAAACCCGATGACCGGAGCCTGTTTCGAGCGATCAAAAGAAAGCTGCGATCCCTCATTGCCAGGATCAAAAGACGCAATAAATGCCTCACGATCAAAATCTGAGGCAGTTTCAGCGGATTGTGCACCTAATAACGCCTGACTACTCTCAATCTCATCCATTGAAAGCGGATCTGAGAGCGGTTCAGTCGGTGTAGCCGGAGCGCTGTTTGCATCACCATTCCCCGCATCGGCTGAAGGTGTATCAGAGGGAACGGCCTCGGTAAATTTTTCATCTTTAAAGTTGCCCATCACGAGCAAATCTTGCTTAGGCTGCCACCTGAGCCGCTCCGACTCCAAAGTCAGCTTATCTTCTAAGCTTTTAGCAACCAAATGGCCTTGCAGAAATAGCGTTTCCCCATTTTGCTGCACCTCACCTTGATCGGCTGTCACCGTGTAGATCGTTTTACCCGCCTGGAAAAACTCGCCATCTAGATCCACTAGCTCGGCTTTTTGACTATCGGGGCTGTACTTGACTGATTTGGCTTTTAGCCGCCACAGCAGCGTCCCATCCGCATCAGGCTGCTCTAAGGTGACCGTTTGCAGCGTTAGTTCGGCCTTGATAGCGTCATCTGAGCTAGAATTTGCCAGCTTTGGATCTGTGCTGCAAGTTCGCAGCGCCACAATTAACACCACAACCGCTGCTGCGATCGCAGTTCCCCGATACCACCGATTGATTTTCACCGCTCCTTTAGCTCTCCACAAAAATCAGGCTCTATCAATCTAACTTATTGAGATAGAGCCTACCGGAATGGGAGCCGGAATAGGATATATATAGAACGACTAGACAAATCGCTTTTAAGGATGAACCTCAGCTTCATCTAATACCGAAACACCAGATAACGGGCGGTAGGTATAGTTGCTCTGGGCATGAGTCTGGGCATGAGTCTGGGCACTGGTTTGAGCACTGGCTTGAGAATTCGCCTGATTGCCTCTAACATGTTTGCGAATATCATCTTTAATGCCATCTAAATCAATGTAGCGATCTGAGACATTGATCAAACTATCGCTTGTCATCGCTCTGAGGCTGACGACTTCAACTCGCACGCCTTTATAGCTAGCAGCATCGACTGCGTAGGCCAAATCGCCATCGCCACTGACTAAAACAGCCGTGTCGTAGCAGTCTACCAAAGCCATCATATCAACCGCTATTTCCACATCTAAATTGGCTTTTTTAGAGCCATCCGGCAGCTGTACCAAATCTTTGGCAATCACTCGATATCCATTTCGCCGCATCCACAGCAAAAAACCTTGCTGCTTTTCGTTAGCGCGATCAACACCGGTATAGAAAAAGGCACGAAACAGCCGAGAACCAGCCGTCAGTCCGCACAGCAACTTGGTATAGTCAATTTCAATGCCGAGCTGTAAAGCTGCATAAAATAGGTTGGAGCCGTCTATAAAAATAGCTACCCGTCCGCGATTTTCTAGTATCTGTTCGGGTGTAAAAACAGAGTCGCATCCTAGAGCTTGATGGCTATTTAGCATTTATCTTCTCGCTTGAAGTTTTGTTTAATAAAGTTGAACTAAAAATGGTGCAATTTACGATATATCGCTCATGCGTCTTCGCTTAAATTCTTACCAAAGACGGCTCTAAATATCTGTCTCAAAGCCTGCCTTAATAAAGTTTCCTATTAGCCGTCTCAGAATGTGATTTAGGCTCACTCAGCTAATAGTTAGCGTCTGCTCTATATAATTCCCTATGTAATTACGGTGTGCTTCAGAAGCGCTTACGTTCTACGCTTTTAATCATGGTATTGAAAGGGTTAGCAAATCAAGAAAATAAGCGAATGATAAGGGTATTTTCTAAAGGAGATGCGATCTCTAGCGCTGAAGTAGTTGGGAAGAGTTGTTTAACAGGAAGATCTGACGAAACAACGGCTTCAGGCTAATACTATAAAATGACGCTTACTAAGTAATGACAACTAAATGAATCATCTAAAAACTTGGATAAGAAATAGGATGAACTCAACATCTATGGCTACTTGCGTGAAGCCTTGATTGCTTTAAATGCCGGACAATAAAGCCCGGTAACAAGGTGCCTCACAAGCTTTTGACGATAGATTTTGCGTTGATTATAAACAAACAGGCTGGCCTATGCTACCCAATCATACAGTACAGGTTTTTGACTGCGGCAAGAGTGAGCAGAACTTAATCTCTTCTCAAGGAATGAGTAAACATGCGAGGTCAAATGAATGGGTTACCATAGCCAAATATATAGATTTGAATGTTTTAGATTCAAATGAATGCTAGTGAATAAAAGAGACAGAAGCTAATGATGACAGCTTGGTCTAGTAGTGACGTTTCATCGCTGGCTATGACTTGAAAATCTTTAGCTCATTGATTCAAATGTGTAATCTAATTCATTATTTTTTAACTTATCTGTCGCATGGCGATCGCTCACACCTATCTAATCGCAAACTCAATTAAGCGCGTAAAGCCTTAGCCCACGGCGGCCTGACTCTAAATCACCACGGCCTTGATTCAGATTCACAGAAGGCAAGAATATCGTGATTGGGCAGAAAAGCTATCGAACCGATAGACTTCTAACATGGCAGGATGGTTCATATTTTGTTACAAATGGTAGTGCAGTTCTCAAGTAGGTATTTACCTCAAGCATGTTAGGTGGTCTGCTAGGTTCTCAATCTTCCTCGACGGATTTCGGCGAAAATATGCTGAATTCCGTTGCTCGTCAGGCTATTCAGCAGCTATTTACCCGCAGCGAGGCGGTCGAAGTTTCGATTCGCTGCTCGCCTTCTAGCAAAATTTTGCAGGGGGTAGTAGATAGTTTTCAGATGAAGGGTCGCGGTTTAGTGATCCGCAAAATGTTTGAAGCTGCCGAGATGGAGTTTGAAACAGATGCGGTTTCGATTGATGTGGCCGGACTTATGGGCGGCAAAATTCGTTTAAAGCAAGCAACTCACGCGATAGCTACTGTCGCTATGACTGAATCGGGGATCAATAAAGCCTTCACGGCTGACTTGGTTGAAAAGCATTTACAGAATGTCGATACGGAAGAGGTGACTAATCTCTCTGGCGGTGATCCGATTTCCTTTCGAGAAGTCAGTCTTGTTTTGCTGAGCGATCAGCGCGTGAAGATATCGGCTAAGACAGATTTGCCCAATCGCAGTGATATTCCACTTTGTCTGTCGGCCAAAGTGGTTGTAAAGCGGCGTCGGCAGGTGATCTTTGATAGCCCTTGCTTTGAGCCAGAAGGCATTGATGAAGATGTGCAATGGCTCTCAGAGGCACTGATACCAGGATTTGTGGGCGTATTAAACAAAATGGT
>QBMP01000057.1:0-3227 GCA_003242115.1 Phormidesmis priestleyi | reverse complement strand
GCTCAGGGTCAATCGCCTGGAAGTTGAAGGTAAGCGGTTGCTATTTAACGGTTACGCAGAGATTGAGCATTTTCCTGGCATGTAATTCCCAGTGTGTAATTGCCGTCATGCAACTGTTGAGCTATAGCCAGCGGGGAACGATCGCTGTACGCTACTGAGCGAGGATTCGTGAGGAATGTCAAGCTGTGGGGCTGATCGAATTATTTTTGTCGGGTGGGGTGGTGATGTGGCCGCTATTGGCGTTTTCACTGCTAGCGACCACGCTGGTGTTAGAGCGAGGCTGGTTTTGGCTACAGCTGATCCAGCCTCAAGATCAGTTTATTCAGCAGGTATTACAGCAGTACGGGGCGCAGCCACAAACGGCGATCGACCTCCTCAAGCAGAATCCGCAGTTCCCAATAGCGCGCATTTTTCTCGCGGCTTTAACGCTAGAGCAGGGTACGCCAGAAGACTTTCGGTTGGCGCTAGAAAGCGCTGCTCAAGCCGAGATGCCCCTGCTCAAGCGGTTCAATACGGTATTTGAGAGCATTATTGGCGTGGCCCCGCTGCTGGGCCTATTGGGCACTATCTTGGGCCTGATGAGGACATTTGCGTCCTTGCGATTAGGCGAAGCGATTGGCACGGCTGCTAGCGGTGTAGCTGACAGTGCGGCGGGCAGTTCAGCCGGGAATGTGACGGCAGGCATTAGCACGGCCTTAGTTTCGACGGCAGCAGGGCTGTTGGTGGCGATCGCCACCCTTTTATTTGCCAATCTTTTTATGGGCCTTTACCGTCGGCAGCGGGCGGCGATTGAATCCTCCACAGGTAGGCTAGAGCTGCTGTACCGGCAGTATTACCGGCAATATTTAGCTCGGCAAAAGGCAAAACATTAGCACCCGGTTTGTACGGAAACATCCTGATCAATCCATTATTTTGGTGATAAATAAATTAAGGGGGTAGCGATCGCTATCTTTTCATCCCGCTGTTTGCCCTATTCTGTTGAGTGATTAATCGTTCTGTATCGTTTTTTTAAGCCCTATGCGTCGTTCTAGATTGATATGGGTAGCCAGTATTGTTACGTTTTTGTTAACGGCACTTTTAATTATCGCAGCCGGATCAACGCAGCTTAAGCAGGCCATTGGCTTACCTCAGCAAGTAAGGCCCAATGCTCAAGCGGGTTTATCAGCCGCAGGCCCTGGCACTAGCCCTACCGATTTCACCTGGAACAGCGGGGTTGATACGGCCTTCGGAGATATTTCGAGTAGCGCCACAGCAGCCGTAGACCCCACTCAGGCAATTCCTCAGGCAATTCCTCAGGCAATTCCTCAGGCAGTTCCTCAGGCAATTCCTCCGGCAATTCCTCAGGCAGTTCCGCTCTACCAGCCGCGAGAAGCCGTGTATTTAGCTGATCCCAGCAACTATGGAGCGCGTTTTACCCAAGATGCTGCTGGCAACCCTATCAACAATCGCTACATTGTTGTTTTGCACGAGACCGTTGGTTCGGCTCTGAGCGCAATTAATTTGTTCCAAACGCCGCATTCTCGTGACGACGATCAGGTCAGCTATCACTCGTTAATCGCCGCCGATGGCACGGTGGTCTATATCGTGCCGCCAGAGCAGCGAGCTTTTGGCGCGGGTGATTCTACTTTTCGCTCAGCTAGCGGTGAGGAATCGGTGGTTACGAGTGCTGGATTCCCGCCTTCGGTGAATAATTTTGCTTATCACATTTCGCTAGAGACCCCGCCCGATGGCCGCAATAATGGGGCAACTGCCCACAGCGGCTACACCCAGGCTCAGTATCAATCGTTAGCATGGCTGCTATCGCGCACAACGGTTCCCGATGATCGCGTTACGACTCACAGAGACGTAGATCGCTCTGGCTCACGGATTGATCCCCGTTCGTTTGATCCGGAGCAATTGTTTAGCCTTTTACATCAGTATCCGAGTCGATTAGCGTTGAATCAATAGACTTTAAGGCGTTTGGGCTGGGCAAGGGCTGGGGCGCAAATTCTCAAGATCTACGGATTGAAGCAGCTTTGAGCAGGGCTTTGATCTGGGTTTTAATCTGGGCCTTGATATGCTCGAACCCAGAAGGCTTTTGCGGCTTAATGGCGGCGGCAGCTTGCCCTTCTTGATCATCCAAGTAGCGGTAGTGCTCCCATAAGTCGCGGTAGGGGCTACCAGGGCGCATGGGGGTACCTGCCCAATGCAGGTAGCGAAGCGGGCGATCGCCGTCAAACAGCCTTTCGCCGCGCCGCTCAAAATGGGGCGATCCCCCCCAGCTTCCGGGTTCAGGACTAAGCGATGCCGCTTTGGCCCTGACGATATTAAGCCGACGCGAAATCGCTGTGAGTACGAGGTAATTCATAATCGGCTGATCGGTCGTCCCGCTCGAAAAGTCAAAATATTCGCGATGGGCCGCGCATTCTGTCAGCACTCCGTAGAGTTTTTCTAATGACAGAGCGCTTTTTCTGGATCCCCATAGGCCGCTGTTAAACACATCTTGCAGCGCTTCGGGGCTGAATATGTTTTGCTTTGGTACAACGGCTGAAAACACATCTTCTAATCCCCGTTTGTAGTGATAGTCGCACCAAATGAAGTCAGCTTGATCCAGGTAGGCTAGGGTATCGGTGACAGGGGGGAAAAAAAGAATGTCGGTATCAATGTATAAAAACTCGTCTAGCGGGCCAAACCAAGCGGCTAGCTTGCGCATTTTGTTGGGTAGAGCCAGGAAATCGGGCGGAAAGATTTCGCCAATTCGAGTCGTGAGATCGGCTAAAAACGCTAAGTCAGGAAATAGCTGCACATCGTACAGATCGGCTAAGCGGGTGGCAACCGCCTGATGCTCGTCGTTGAAAGGAATCAAGAAAACTGGAATATCAGGATCATAGCGGCGCAGGCTGCTCATCAGGGCGATCGCATTTTCCTGAACTTTGTCGTTGGCTACAATGTATACGCCGCGCATGATTTCTCTTATTCCTAATTTCTTTCAGGTCTAATATCAGGTCTAATTCAAAACTTTGCGGCCAGATTTTTCTAAGTCTTCAACCACTTTAAGCAGCGTCAGGGTAGTGTCGTAAGCTGACGCAGTCATCTCGGTGCGCTCATGGGGATCATCAGATAAGGCAGTACCGTCAGCTAAAAGATTTAAAATGCCTAGAATGCTGCTGAGGTGCGATCGCATCTCATAGGAAGTTTTAGTCACCGTTTCCTCCCATTCCGATAGCTCAGGGCCATACACATCGCTT
>QBMP01000056.1:17666-18059 GCA_003242115.1 Phormidesmis priestleyi | reverse complement strand
AAGGAAACCGGCAAAGCCTTGTCTCCTCACGCCTTTTTATTACCCAACAAGCCTATTATCTATCGGCACCGGATAGATAATCCCGTGTTCTGCCAAAGCTGCCTCAACATTGCTAATCTCTTTTTCAAACGGAAACTCAGGGGTATGAACGCCTACAACCTTCAATCCTTGGGCTGCATACTGGCTGTTCCATTGGGTAATGTAGGGCAGTGTGCGCTGGCAGTTAATACAAGAAAACGTCCAAAACTGAATCAGAACCACGCTTCCTTTGAGATCAGCGACGGTTAAAGGCTCAGAGTTTAGCCACTGGCTAATCCCTTGAAACGCTGGCAACTGCATAGAGCCAGATGACGAGGCCGATAACGGAGCTGATGCGGCAGCAACGGGAGCATT
>QBMP01000056.1:0-17656 GCA_003242115.1 Phormidesmis priestleyi | reverse complement strand
GCTTGCCGTGCCCGTGGTGTTAGAGCTGGCACCGGATCTGGCACCACGGGCAAGCTTAGGGAGTTGGACGTTGGTACCGTGATGGAAAAATGCTGCGGTTCCTACCCCTACGGCTCCTAACCCCAGATGTCGGAGCAGGTGACGCCTCTGTAGCATCTGTTGTTTGTTCATGACCTAACTCGCTATTTTACAATTAGTAAATATAATGTTGTTAACAACGAGTGTTCATTAGTAGGTAATGTTCACTGACAAACACTCGTTCGCTTAGTTTTGTAGCTGTCAGATTGTGTTGCCAGCTATAAAGCATCTCGGTGAGACAACTTATTTCGGTGCGGTTGCTAGCGCTTCCACAGCAGCTCCTGGGTCTTCTTTCATGGCATCTCCTTCAAATTTTTCATGAGGCTTGTTTCCTCTTATAAAGTCGCTGTGATTGTCGAATACGTGCAGAATTTAGTAGAAGGTGCAATTTTCATCAATGAAATATGCTGCGAAACGCCTTTGGCAAGGAATTTTCTTTGGTTTTACCATTCCACTTTTGAATATTAAGTGCCTTTGTATAGAGTTTCACTTAGCCAGAGCTTAGAATCTCATGAGAAAAACTTGTAATTGAGCAGAAATGTTTTAGGAAAACGCTACAGCGACTAAGCCAAGACACTCTCACGATTCTGCATTCTGATGTATGCGGCAAATCTTTTTTCTAACAATACTTCGGTCAGAATTCGGCCAGAATTAAAAGCCTACGAGGCCATAGTCACAGAGACTCTGATAGTTGGGATGGACTTTAATCAAAGTCTCTTCTAAAACCGAGGCTTCTTTTTGCCCGATTGCTTGCGCTTTGGGTGCTTTTTGGCGCGCTTTCTTTTGCTCACCCAGTAGCTGCCTATAGCATCGCTGATAGAATGACTCATCGCCCCTACTTCCAGGCCAATGAGAATCGCTATCCACTGAGTGAGATAGTGGCGAAGTAAATAGCGAAAAGTCTGGCTTAAGCTGAGCCAAGTGATCTGCGCATCCCACAAAGCGTTGAGAATTCCGGCCATGAGTGTAGCCAACAGCGCTATCCACAAAGCTAAATAAATTACCCGAACGACTGTCCCAATAATAGGGCCATGAGATAACTTAGAACGATGTGACAGCGCCTTTTGGTAGGGTAGCCAAATCCAGCGAATGGGCCCCCAGCGCTTGTATTGAATGGAGTGAATATCCAAATCGGGGCCGAGCATAAATCCGCCTATGAGGTAGGCGATGCTGACGATAGCGGTTATAGCGGGACTACGGGTGAGGATGAACGTAACGCCAATTACCGGCGGTAAGCCCCAAAGCGTAATGCGGTCGTGGGTGCGGCCTGATGGCATAGCAGTGATCAATCTGTAATGATCAATTTGTAAGGATGCAACACTCTATACAGTAATGGATATAGCCGTGAATTAATCCACAAAGTAATACAAACGTTTTAAGAGTATCGTCAAGGCGCTGCTTTTAGGCTTCTTTGCTTCATTAGAGCCTCATTGGGCACCCTATTTCTGATTTTCTCTATATTTTGATCAGTTTTTAATCAGTGGGTTTTACCAGCAGAGCTTTTCTGCTATTATCTTAATCCGGAGTGCAGCGCCTGCATTTTCTGAGATAGGGCGCGGCTTTTTTCACTGCGGGCGATTAGCTCAGTTGGTAGAGCGCCTCCCTTACAAGGAGGATGTCACAGGTTCGAGTCCTGTATCGCCCATATTTTAGTGACCTATGCCAGCTTCTAAAGCTTCTGCTAAGCGTTTGCCTTTCCAGTTTTGGATTGTAGCTTCGATTTCGTTTATTAATGCGGTGAGCTTCACGATTATCATTCCGGTGCTGTATCCGTATGCAAAACAGTTCGGGCTGAGTGATTTTGAGGCGAGTTTGCTGACGACGGCTTATTCGCTGTCGCAGTTTTTTGGGACGCCGGTTTTGGGGCAGCTTTCGGATCAGTGGGGGCGCAAGCCGCTGCTGGTGATCAGCTTACTGGGAACGGTGATAGCGAATGTAGTAGCCGCTTTGGCGGGTATTCCTTTATTGTTGTTTGCGGCTCGTATTCTCGATGGCATTACTGGCGGTAACAATTCGGTAGCGCAGGCTGTAGTTAGCGATATGACGACGCCTGAGCAGCGAACGCAGGCGTTTGGCATTTACAGTGGCTTGTTTCGCTTGGGCTTTGTGGCAGGGCCACCACTGAGCTATTTGGCTCAAACGGTGCCGCCGGTTCCGGGCATATCGCGGTTAGGAATGAGCTTTTTGGTGTCGGCTGCGATCGCACTCCTAGCCGCCATTCTCTGCTTCTTTTTTCTCCCTGAAACCCAAGCCAACACGCAATCTCAAACTCAAGAACCCACTGATTCGTCAGCGCCACCCAGCCCGATTGTCAAAAAGCGCCCTAACCCTTTCAACCTCACCGGCCTATTCACCGCCCTAGCTCGCCCGGTCGTGGGTCGCATCTTACTGATGACGTTTCTCAATGGCTTCACCTTCACCATCTTTACGTTTGCCTTCCAGCCGTTTTTTATCAACGTGCTCAAGCAAGATGCTAAAAATTTAGCGATTGCCTTCGTTGCCGTCGGCCTGCTTTCCTTTGTGGCTCAAGTATTTACCCTAGAACCCTTACGTCAGCGCTTCAGCCTTGTGAACCTGCTCGTCGGCTCGCTGATTGCTAGGGGCGTACTGTTTATGCTGATGCCTGCTTTGCCCAATATTGTTGCTTTTGCCGTGCTGCTGTGCTTTTTTGGCCTCGCCAATGCCTTCCCAATGCCCCTGATAGATTCTATTCTATCGACGCGCAGCAGTCAGCGAGAGCAGGGCGAAGTGTTGGGTCTGAATGCCTCTTATCTGAGCATTTCCAATGCTTTTGGCCCCGCTTTTTCGGGGCTGCTGGTGACGGCCTTTGGCTATGCCATGCCGTTTTGGATAGCTGGTGGGCTAACGGTAGTCGTAGCAGCTTTTGCCGCCACCCTAAAAAAACCCGAACCGGAAGCGCAGTAACGTTGAACAGTTAGCCAATCCAGCGCTAGGCGGCTGATATCGCTACCGACTGTAGCTTCAGATACTTGCGCTGATAAGACTGCCACTGCTGCCATAGGTCTAGTCGCGAGGCTTGAAAGGCGGCTTCGATGGTGGGTAGTTGCTGTGGCCAATCTGCACCGATTTCGTCTGTGAAGAACTGGCTGATAACAGTTTGATCTTGTAGCTGACCCAGCAGGCTTTGAATGGCTCGAAATTCTCTGACTTGAGCTGCATAGGTGAGATCAAACAACCCTCTAAAAAACTCCATCTGGTAGCGGATGCCCTTAATCTGCTTGCGCAAGTCGTGAAGCTGGTGCCCAGAGCGAGCTAAAAGCGAGTTGAGATCGCTTAGGTTCAATCCTTCAATGGGTGAAGTCTGGTTGCTCCGAGTGCTAGTGCCGACTTGCCAGCCGGGATGCTGCAATAGTTCAGTAATCGGGCCGACAATACGCACAGCGGCAGCGCGGGCTGCGGGCTCTTGGGCAGCGGGTAAAAATGTTGGCTGCTCTAGCCACTGGTTGAATTGATGCGTGAGTTTTTTGTAGGATTTGTTGCTAAGAACTTTTTTGACGCTAGAGAACTTCTGCTTGCGGCGCTTTTTCAGCTTTTTCAAGAGAGCTTTGACGGTCTTCTTTTCCGCTTTTTCTAGCTGGCTGGTAGCGGCGGCTTTGCCTGAATTTGGGGCAGCTAGGGTTTTTTCTAGCCACTGCTGCATCACGTCTAAATCGCGAACTTTACCGAGTGTTTTGGTGAGTTTGCTAACGGCTTTTGTCAGTCGGCTAGGAATGCCGCTTGCGGCGGCATCGGCTAGCTGACTCGAAGATGATTTTTTGCTATCTGTATTTTGGATGGTGATGACATTGCCAAATAGGCTCAGCGCTGATCGCAGCCGTCGGGTACCGATCCGCATTTCGTGCACAGCTTCTGGATCGGTGTCGGCTAAAACGGGCGATCGCAGCTTAAACACTTGCTTAGACTGCTGCCGAATAATCTGATAGGCATAGCCACCCAACAGGTTTTCAGATTGCGCAATAGAACGTGAGGTCATGGACATAAGGCTGTTTATGAGCGGTGAGCAGTAAGCGGGGGCTAAAAATCTAATTCGTCAGGGATATGTACTAACCCTATTTTACTATTTTTGCAAATAATCGCGGGCTGAGCCGAGCGCAGAAAGCAGGTATAAATAATAACAAGCTTTTGGGATAATGGCCTGTTAAAGGCTTAACGGGACTCAACGCATTCCTGTCATTCCGTGGGGTAATGGAGCGGGACTAACCTTACGGTAACAGTGTGCTGCTGAGTGATCAGATTAACTAAATCGTTGCCTAGTGGCTCTACGCTGGCAGTCTGCCAAAATATTGCTCAGCTTGTGAATTTGGCTAGCTAGCAGTTCACCCGATAAAACTTTCAAAAGCTGAGTAATATTGATGTCTCCACACTGCGTTGACAATCCTAAGATGTCGTTTTCGTAATAATTTTAGGTCAATCTTGAGTGGTATATCGCTGCTGCATTTTTTGAGCGATCGCACCCATCTTCTCTCTCAAACCCGCTGGCCTAATCACCTCACAGTCAGCTCCATAGGGCAAAATATCTCGCATAAACCAAAAGCTGCTGGTAATCGTTCTAACCACCCGCAAAGTTTGGGGTCGATCTTCCAATCGCTCGACTAAAAGATCTCGGCCCTGCTTGCTGCTGTAGTTAAAAAACAACCCTCCATACAACAGCATTTCCACCTCTACCGTGGCCAAATATTTTCGCCAGATGGCTTTGGCAGGCGTTACGGTCGCGTCAATAATTCGATCTAGTCGCAGCGTTCGGTTATGAGCCAAATCGGGCAAATCGTCACTGTTGCTAATTTCTTCACACCAGCAGTCTAAATATTGCCGGTCATTGCGGGGCACGATGCGGGCATGATGAATGGTGAATTGAAAGAGGTTGTCGGCAGCGTCTTGATAGGATAGTTGAAAGGGCTGCTCACGACTGATATAGCGCTCTATTTGCAGTCGCCAAGAGCGCACATCACGCTCTAAAAACTGCTCTAGCTGCTGACGCAAGGGAATGGTGAGTTCGGTGCGGCTGCGCAATAGTTCGGCGATCGCACGCGCGTCTTCCATTTTCCCCGCATCAATTAATAGATTGCGGACTCGATCCAGTAGATTGATGCGCTCTACCGACCAGTCGTGGTTGGGCGCGATTTTGAGCTTTTGACGAGCGATCGCTTCAATCAGTTTGGAGATGTTGGCGCGATCGCCCCAAGTCATATCGTAATGGAGTGCTAATGCCTCCATCCGCTCCTTGTCCTTATCCGACAGTGAAAGTGTAATAGAGCGACCTTTGCGTCCCATAATTCAACGCCTAATTTTGAACGTACACTTTGCCAGTACAGTGAACGATTTATTCCTTTTCACATGATAGATTATTTTTATCTGCTCTGAAGAGTAGATATTTGAAGTGTGTACTTACAAAGTACAAGGAGCGATTCTGAATCAACTTTCAAAAAGAAGGGCTGGTGAATTTTCACCAGCCCTCAGACAGTCCCTAAAAGGGATTTTGATTTTTAGGAAAAGATAATCCTTGCTTTTAGAACGTTTCAGTCCGAGATGCGGATTTTCGATTGCCTCATTTTAGCATTCGGTATCACACTCTTTAAGGCTTTCACGCTATTGCTGATGTTCAAATCACAAATGAGACCTATCCTCGCTTTAGAACAACCTAGATTTTCTATGCTAATGTAAGCGAGAGCCGAAGAAATTGGCTCCCGCTTGTGGATCTGGGGGGATCTCGTTTGTTAGGGTAGCATTTTTTCTTCGGCCACTACTTAGTGACCCCAGGGGCCCGCCATGTTTTGTGACTCTAGCTCAATCTATAGCAAGCTCATCAATGACGATGAACTACAAAAGCCTATTCATCTACATCACCAGTCGTCTGTCATAGATTTGATGCATCAACCAGTGGTAGATGCCAATGGTGATGTCATGAGTTACGCGGACTTTTCAGACAAACTCAAGAGATAACATTTGGCTAGATCGTTCATTTTTACCTGAGGCAGTAGGGTCTGAGCGCTGCTGCCTCAGCCATACATTTGTGCAAACACATGAAGCAATCCACTACGGCCCAAGCCCATATTTTAGTGAGTACACTACTAGAAGCTTCGCAGACATCCGATATATCAGAAAAATTGACAGAGGGGTTACAAGCGCTCCGAGCCGAAGTTGATGTTGTTGCGATCTCCAAAGCATTTGGAGCATCGACAGTGATAAGAAAGCTTCGCCTATCGAGAAAACCAGTGGTAAAGCAGGTTGAGCTTCATCAAAAAGATGGATATGTCTATTGGAAAGAGCATTCTATTGGAAGTGTAGCTGTTTTGTATAAAACGCCTATTCCTGGAGAACTACAGGCACGATTGGCAGTGGAGAGTACCACTGAGCGTTTTTTAGAGTACCTACGAAAGGTGCATCACATTGCAGTGCTAGAGGAAAGCGATCGCCACATTCGGTTATTCATTCCGGGCGAAGGTAAGCGGGATTTCCAGCAGCTCTGGAGGTCATTTATAGAGGAAGTAGCTTTTTCTGTATATGGAAACAACAGGTATCAGCTTCCAGGGCTACTGCAAACGTTCGTTCTGATGATGAACTCGGTGACGCTAGCTGACCGAGGGTTTAGTACGCTAGATATTCCAATTGTGACTCAAGAACAAGCAGATGTAATGGCTGCGTTATATTACGCTGTATTCAAAAATACATACACAAGGCAAAAAGAGCGACGGAAGAAAATAGAGCGGAATGTACAGGAGTTAAGTAACAGTGAACTGTCAGAGAACGATAGAAGTAAAACAGAGAAGGAAATAGCTCGTGATGAAGAGATGCAGGCTAAGGAAGCTGATAAATATGCAAAAAACTTTCAAAAATTTGTCATTAGTATGTTTCAAGAGCAAAAACTGCTATGGCAGGAGCTTCGTCAACATGAGGCAGAACTTAACGATGAGAGTCTGACGGCAAAAGAAAAAAAAGCTGTTCAGAAGAAGCGGGATAAAGTTTCTGGCAAAGTTATCTTTACGGAGGTATTTGTACAAAATCGACTTTTGACAGTCGAGCAGGCAGACAAAAATCCCTTTGCATTCATCCATAGTGACGAAGGTCTCAATCCTCAGCTTTTTAGCAGAATCCAGAAGATCTCAGAAAGTTTTACAAAGACTGCTACCGATCAAATTAGCGCTGTCAAGGGAGACATTTTTGCTAAGTGCGTATTAGAGATGTATCGGCTATTAGATACTTCTGAGTATGCGACATTGCCACCGCTGCTGACGGAGCAGCCAATGCTGGGGGAAGTTCGATCAGCAGGTGATGACAGTAAAGAATTCTGCTACGGATGCGGATGCGCTATTAGCAAGGCAGAGCCATCTTGGAAAGCTGCAAGATTCATGTTTGAACGTCCTTACCAGCGCCGACAATCTTCTGCGAACGAAGGACAGCCGATGATGTGTAGCTCCTGCGCTGCACTCTCATTTATCTCCCCTTTGAAGGTAAGCGATAAAAGCATCATTCTCAGGTTAGATTCTCAAATTCAGCCAGACGGCACGAGTGAAGCTTCCGAGCAAAAATTGAAAGACTACATCCGAATGCTTGCCAGCAAAGAGGTTCATCTCTGCGCTGGTCGGTATATCGTTCTGACTGCCGATAGTGTCAGCAAAAACGGTAAAGACGTTCATGCTTCCAAAAAACTAGGGCAGCTACAGTATTCATTAGCGAAGATAGCAGCTACGTTTCCGTTAGATGTACTTCAAAGCTTCAATTTCTCACTGTTTATACAGTCGAGTGAACCTATACGACTGAGTAGCAGAGATCTGATCTTTATTAAAGGTGTGATGGAGGGCTATTATCAGCCTGTCATCTTACCTAAGCAAGAAATAAATACACCACTAGGGGAGGCCATTCGATACGTTCAACAAGATTTGCCTTATTTAGCAGAATACACATTACTCTCAAGAGCGCCTGCTATTCCAAATAGCTACGAATTGGAAAGAGTGAGGGAAATTTACTGGCAGACATTCAAGCAAAACATAGGTAATATGACAGGAGATAATATGGAAGGACGAGCAAAACTTTATCAGGATGTAGCCGCGATGACCGGCATACTGTACCCTTTTGCGAAAACACTAGACAGAGCGACTAAAGCTACTGAGCCAAAAGAGAAAGAAAAAGAGCAAAAAGATATTGATAGAGAAGTCAGTAAGCTAATAGAGCAAGTCACAGATGCGACCTCGTTTTGCTACTATGCAACGCTCGGTGTAGATAAAACAGTTCAAGCCTTTTTTTATAAAGAAAGGAATAATCATTTTATCTATCAGCAAGCCAAAGATCTTTTAAGCAAGCTTGGCATAGAAGGTAGAGAAACCGTCGATGAAGCCAAAAATGCGACTAGGCTACAGCTATACGCTGACGATATTAGTAAGGTATACGCTCACTTCGCTAGTGAAGGAGAGTATGAGTCTGAGCGTGAATGGAAGGAGCTGACCTATCAGTTAAAGCTCTCTCTTTATACTCGGTTCCCGAAATTAGTTCGTAAAATAAAAACTACTGGAGACAAGTAAGACAATGCCTACTGGACTACCTCAAGATTCTAAGAATCCTCGTCTTCATTTTGACATCTATGCCATGTTAGAGGGCTCTCAAGAGCTATATTTCGGGCATGAGGTGCAAGTCAACGTCAACCTAGTTGAGACGGTAAAGCTCAGCACGATAGGCGGACAGTCTTTAGAGAAGTGTTATATTTCGCCCACGAAGAGACGCGGTGTAGAGCGCCGATGTCTGATTTGGGCACCTGTGAAGAGCGGAGTACTCTTAGGCGATCAGCAAAAATGTGGGATTCCTAAAACTTGCACAGAACCAGATTGTCCTATTTGCGCGCCTTATGGAGGGCTCCTTGCAGGCAGTAAAACACTCATCGGCAGAGTCACTCATGGCGGTGGTGTGGCCGTTCAAGAATCTCTCCCAGCCGAGAAGCAACGAGCTATGCATCCAGCAATTATATCGAGCGAGGGCGTTAAAGGCGACGATAAGGAGACTCCTACACCCTTTAAACGAGAGTATAATCAGCCCGGCATTTTATACCCTGTTTATAATCACGGCGTCAGCATTACAGATGCGGAGTTTTCCTCGGTGGCTTATGCCTTTTTAGACTCGCTGCCTAGAATTGGTGCTGGCAACCCAAAAGGACTTGCGATCGCAGAGGAGCCAACCTCTCAAACACCCTTGCTGGTAGTCGATAGATACCTATCGCCGAGAGGGAAGAGACCTATCATCTCGCCATCGAAAACCAATCCTCAAACGGCAATTGACGACTTCATGCGCTTAGCGAAGTACCCACAGGAGCCAGCCGAAAAGATTGAGCATATAGAGCAGTCTAACTTTGATCGATGGATTGGAAACACAGCCCTGGAGAAATTGCAGGATTACGCTAGTCAATTTGTTGATGAAGTCCTTCAAGTAAGGTAGAGAATATGTACTATGTAGAGCTAACGCTTCAGCCAACAGCCGCTTTGACCTTTCGCATTTTGCCAGGGTCGATTCTAAACATTGCTACCTATCCCTTTATTCCGCCTACTAGCCTTTCTGGGTTTCTGAGAAGACTCACCATGATGAGCGCTGGCCACAGCATTCCAGAAACTAAAATCAACAAAGCAAAGCCTCCTACTTACTTATTGCCCAAACAGTACGTGTCTTTAGGCGCTTATCTTCTGAGAGATGAGCTAAGGTATAGCGGAATTCATCGTACCTATCGAAAGGGGATGCGCGAGTTTACACACGATGACTTTTCTAAGCTGTATTCCGATAGCAAATCTAATTTTCAGCTACACACTTGGGAGTATTTAATTACTGATAGCTTAGTTGGATATGTCGTCAGTGAGTCAAAAGAGGCATTAGCGCATATTCAATCGGTAGAGAGCTACGGATGCAATATTGGGAAAGAAGGCTATGTGGTTGTATCCGAAGTATCAGACATTTTTGAGCTAACCCGTGACATTGTGAGCGCATATCCCTCTACGTTAACGCCGATGGATGCTTTGATTGAGAACGATAATGCGATTGGCGGCTGTGACATTTACAATCTCTATCGATATAACTGGCTGCCAGAGGCTAGCCAGCAGCAAGGCGATACTGGACTACTAGACGATACGCCTACGCCTGTCGATGGGTTTGTTCCATTTGTAGCCGCTCATTTTCCGCGATCGCTAGGTACCCCACCCACTCTCGACTACTACTACTACGGTGAAACTCATCTACCTGTTGACCTAGTAAAAACGATTACAGGAGAAAACGATGGCTGACACTGTTGAAAAGCGTTCTTTTGATTTTGGTAGAGTCTTTATCCCTGGCGACAAAGCCGAAAAAGCTCCACCAGAAATTCGATTTCAGCCTCTCGATAATCACGTTGGCAACGTATCAAAGCTAGTTAAATTTTGGGATGATAAAGGTCTCCCTGATCCGGAGAATTCTAAGCTTCGAATACTAGAAGCCTCTCGTATTCACGATATGGGAAAACCTCAGAAGTTTGAAATGCGCTGCGAACTAAACGGGCAGAACAGACTCAAGAAGTACATTTATTCTTTCAGAGGACATCGTTTTTTAGCTCAGAGTGATAATAAGTGGGCTGAAAAAATGGCAATAGGGCACCATGATTTTTCTGCGCAAGAAATCTGTAAAGACACCTATCAACTAAAACAGTCGAATTCAGACTACCGCAGGATATTAGAGAACAGACCACTGGCGTATGCACAAGAGCTGTACGTTTTAGAAATGTGCGATCAAATAGAAGCAGAGTTAGCCTGTCGCACAATGGATGATGAGGAACAAGGAAGCTCTCGAACCTTTATGGATTTCACCATTCAGGATAATTCTAAAAAGCCTTTCACCTACAAAATCGACCCGTGGCCCTTCAGCCCAGAACTTAAAAGCGTTGAGCTGATCTTTCAGTACTGGGAGTTTCGTCTAAACAACGCTCAGAAAGACGCCTTGAATAAGATTCCAGAAAAGGATCAGCACAAGCTTGGAAGAACATTAGACTCAATTATCAAGGGCTGGTGGCAGCAGTCAAACCTGACGGAAAGTGACACCCAAGAGATTACTGTCAGCCTTGAGCCATATCTATCACCCGCTGTAGAGACCGTCGAACCATGTAACGCTATGCAGTTTTATCAACAGATCTCTAAATCGTTCCAGCCTAACCCAATGCAGGCTGAAATGTTTGAATTGCTTTATGGAACGTCGCCAGCAGATCCTCCAGCCGTAGTATTGAAAGGCCCAACTGGCTCAGGAAAAACGGAAGCTGTCTTATTTCCTGCATTAGCTTCTCGGTGTCGGCTATTTTTACCTTTACCCGCTCGCAGTCTCCTAGAAGATCAAAAGGTACGAATAGAAAAGTACATCAAAACCTTTTCTAAGTTGCATCCAGACCAAGAGTTTTCTCTAGTCGTGGATACTGGCACTCATATGGAGCGATACATTTATCAAGACGGGGCACGAGTCGTAAGAAACTTAAATCCTCGTCGCCATCTTTACAAAGGTGATGTGATACTAACTACGATAGATAAAATGCTCTATCGTTTCTTTGCTTATGGAGACAACCAAAAATCCTTTACCTTTCCGCTTCGGCTGAATCGCGGCAAAAGCCTAATTTGCTTTGATGAGGCACATAGCTACGACGAGCTGTCCTTCACGAATTTTCATAGTTTAGTCACCGCACTGTATGAAGCTGGACAGGCTTTAGTCGTTATGACGGCTACACTTCCTGAAGAGCATCAAGAATATTTCAGAGACTTTGTGAAGGTAGATTATGTTGGAGACTCAGACAAAGCTGATGCGCTTCGTAGCTTTCAAAACGACGTACTCGACAGGCCGTATTTGGACAAGCGCGAGTTTGTTTGGCAGCATAACGTAGAGCGAAATTCGGACGATCCTAGTTCTTTTCAGACAGCTATTGCAGAAACAGCACTTGAAACAATTAAAAAGAGGTCATCTCCCAGAATACTTCTAGTGGTTCAGCGTGTTGTGGATGCAGTTGAAGCGTATAAACAAATCAAAGCAGAACTCACTTCGCAAAATAGAAAATTAGATGTTTATCTCTATCACGGTCGTATTGCAGACCAGTTGCGACCGGACATCTATCAAAAAATTGATAGTAGAGACAGCGCGTCAGAACCTTATATTTTAGTGACGACGAGCGCTATAGAAGTAGGCTGTGACTTAAATGCGGAGGTTTTGATTACGGAGATTTGTCCGCCAGAAAATCTTATTCAGCGTGTAGGTAGATGCAACCGGAGAGGCAATATCTCGGATGCGCAGGTCATAGTAATAGGCAATGAAATTCCACCATTTGCTAATAGTCTTAATGAAGATGGCTGGCAGCAATATAGAGACAGCCTGATCGCGATGTCTGGGCATCAATTTGATACACAAGAGATTTCTGCCTGTATAGCCAGAACCCCGCATGTTGATGACTATCGCGTAGTAGAGATATTCTCTATGCTGTACGACTATATCTATGGTGCTGATTTGACCTGTCAGCCCGCACACGAAAGAGGTCTAGTACCCACTAGAAGTTGGACACCTTCTGTAGAGCTTAGATTAGTGCGATCAGAGAATGAGCAACACCACAGCATTTCTATACCTGTTGATAGACTGGCGGCTACAAATGGGAACGTGTATGCTTATACAAATTTATTTGAACGCACATACGATATTGAAACTACGCAATGGAAAACGGAACCAGTTAAAAGATGGGGCGACATCTATAAAAAGCAGTTAATAGTTGAGATATGCCCAGAGCTAGCTTTAATTAGTTTCGATGATGCCTGTTTATATGATTACGACGAAGAGCTTGGTTTTGTTGATCTGCCTAAAATCTTTACAAAATGGATTCAGGGAGCCGAAGTAAAGCTCAAGTATTCCTACACGCAGTCAGATAAAATTCATACAGTTATTTACTCGTATGTAAACTCTCTTCCTTAGTCATTCTTATCTTCAAGCTAGAGAAAACAATGCCTTATAGTCTCGTTATCAATCTGATTCCAACTGAGCCGATCCCTAAAAGCCATTTGAGCGGGCGGCACCTACACGCGCTGTTTTTAGATTTGGTGCGATCGCACAACCCCACACTAGCCACCACCCTCCACGGCCAAACTACTCAAAAAGCCTTTACCCTCAGCCCCTTGCAAACCGACTTTGCCAAACAACAAAATCCCGACACGCTGCAATGGATCTACCCCCGCGCCATTCCGGCAAATACGCCCTGCTGGTGGCGGATTACGCTGTTAGATGATGCGCTGTTTGCTCAGCTTGCTCATCTGTGGCTAGGGCTCAGCAGCCAAAAGCAGTGGCATCTTGGCGGTAGCCCTATTCAAGTGACTAGCGTAATGGGTACGCAGCAGGTTAGTCAGCCTTGGGCCAGCTATATGTCTTACGCGCAACTCTATGAGCAGGCTAGCGATCGCAACCGCAAACTTCCCTTTCGCCTATGTACCCCCACCAACTTTCGCATTAGCGACTACGACTCCTGTATCCCGACGCGCGATCGCGTTTTCAAAAGCCTCCTAAAACGCTGGAACCACTACAGCGACATACCCTTTGAATCCGATCTGATCAGCGCCATCTACCCTGGAGACTACAGCCTTCATTCAGAAATTGCCATCGACAGCCGCAGTAAATTCATCGGCGGCATCGGTCAGATTACTTTCAATATTTTGGGCGATCTCATGCCCAGCACCCTCAAACAAATCAACGCGCTTGCTAGCTTTTCTCTTTATTCAGGCATAGGCCGAAAAACGCCGATGGGTATGGGTCAAACCTTTTATGCGCAGCAGCCCACTAGCCATTCACCCTTACCAAAACCTTCACTCAAACCAAAAGCTGCTGTCTCATGAGTGCGACCTATTTACCCCTTTCCTATCTCAATGCTTGGGAATATTGCCATCGCCGCTTTTACCTAGAGTACGAGCTAGGCGAAATGAAAGTCAATGAACACATTTTGATGGGCACCCATCTGCATCGCAATATTGATGAAGAGACGGTGCGCCAAGAAGGTGAGACAACGATTTATCAGCAGCAGTGGGTTTGGAGCGATCGCCTCCTCATCTCCGGCATTATCGACGCAGTAGAAGAAACGCATGGCCAGCTGGTGCCGCTGGAATACAAAAAAGGGCGCATGGGTAAGCATTTGAGCGATCATTTTCAGCTTTGTGGCGCGGCGCTTTGCCTAGAAGAACGCACCGGCAAAACTATTGAGTATGGAGAGATTTTTTACCATGCCAATCGGCGCAGAGAGCAGGTGCCTTTTACTACAGAGCTGCGGGCGAAAACCGAAGCCGCTATTGCCAATGCCCAAGCCGCTACCGCGAAAGCAATGCCCGCACCGATTACCCACAAAACTAAATGCAGCGCCTGTAGCCTCACAGAAATCTGTCTTCCCAAAGAAGTCCTCGCCCTTCAGTCGATTTCCTAAACTCTTCTATCTCTTTATCTCCTCATGACTTCTCTCTACATCACCCAGCCCGACGCTATTCTCAGCAAAAAGTACGAAGCCTTCAGAGTTGCGCTTAAGCAAGAAGACGGTACCTGGAAGAAACAATCTATTCCGGCTCAAACGGTCGAAGAAGTGGTGCTGATGGGCAACCCGCAGGTGACGGGCGATGCGCTGATGTATGCGCTAGAGCTAGGAATGCCGGTTCACTATCTCTCTCCTTTTGGTAAATATTTGGGAGCGGCGCTGCCGGGAAATTCTCGTAATGGGCAGCTCAGGTTGGCGCAGTATGGCGCTTATCGTGATGCCGATGCCAAGCTGACGATTGTGAAAGCAATGGTTTCGGCCAAAATTCATAATCAGTATGCGGTGCTGTATCGGCATGGGCAAAAAGAGAATCCGCTGAAGCTGCGAAAGGCATTGGTAGAGTCGCAGCATAGTGTGGATCAGGTGCGAGGGATAGAGGGGCTAGCAGCGCGAGAATATTTTGCGGGGCTAGCGATAATTTTGGGCGATCGCTGGCACTTCAACGGCCGCAATCGTCGTCCGCCAACCGATCCGGTGAATGCGCTGTTGAGCTTTGGCTATGCGCTGCTGCAAACGCAGGTAATGGCGGCGGTGCATATTGCTGGATTAGATCCTTACATTGGTTATTTGCATGAGGTACATCACGGACAACCGGCGATGGTGCTGGATTTGATGGAAGAGTTTCGGCCTTTGGCGACGGACAATATTGTGCTGTCGGTGATCAACAATCGGGCCATTCAGCCGAAAGATTTTACGGAAAGTTTGGGGGCGTATCGACTGAGCGAGAGCGGGCGACGAACGTTTTTGCAGGCGTTTGATCGCAAAATGAATGACACCTTTAAACATCCGGTGTTTGGCTATCAGTGTTGTTATCGTAGAGCGATCGCCCTGCAAGCCCGCTTACTCGCCAAGCATTTGCAAGAAGGCGTCCCTTACAAAGGGCTGGCGCTTCGGTAATGACCACTCTTTTTTATCTGATCATTTACGATTTGCCTGACAACAAAGCGGCTAATAAGCGGCGAAATCGCTTGCATAAGCTGCTGTCAGGCTATGGAAAATGGACGCAGTACAGCGTATTCGAGTGTTTTTTGACGGGGATGCAGTTTGTGAAGCTGCAAACGCAGTTAGAGAAAATAATTAAGGTGAATGAAGATTCGGTGCGGGTGTATGTGTTGGATGCGGGAGCTGTGAAAAAATCGCTGACGTATGGCTCTGAGAAGCCGCGTCAGGAGTCGGCCATTATTTTATGATTAAAGCAAGTGATCTAGTGACCTAAAGTAAGTCAGTTTAATTAAACTAACGATGGCATTGACGAATGCCCCCGACCCCAATTCTGGGGCTCTGAAGCAAGATGCGCCAAACGTTTCTGGCTGACGTACACTGTCATACTAAAGCGCTAATTCGCTATGCTAGGGTTTGAGCATATAGGGCAAGCAAGCTGTTATTAGGAGCAGTCGCGACATATGGTTTCTCAACTCTCGAAGCCTGAGGCCACTGAGGTTTTTTACCCTGATTCTGACGGTCAGCCGATGGCGAGCAATACGGAGCAATATCGCTGGATTGTGATAATTCAGCAAAATTTAGATTGGCTACTAGCGGATGCTTTTGTGGCGGGTGATTTGTTTTGGTATCCAGTTGAGGGCCGCGCTGATATTTCAGTAGCTCCGGATGTGATGGTGGCCATCGGTCGCCCTAAGGGTAAGCGGCTCTCTTACAGGCAGTGGCAAGAATCTGGGGTTGCGCCTCAAGTTGTTTTCGAGATTTTGTCGCCGAGTAATACACGCCGAGAAATGGATGCCAAGCTGCTCTTTTTTGAGCGTCATGGCGTTGAGGAATACTATCTGTACGATACCGAGATCTGTGAGTTAAGCGGATTTTTGAGGGGTGATTTTGGGTTGACGCCGATTCCTGATATGGCTGGCTGGGTGAGTCCGTTGCTAGCTATTCGGTTTGATGTATCGAGCGATGAACTCAGATTATTTCGCCCTGATGGCAGTCCTTTTTTGAGCTATCAGGAGGTGATTGCGCAGGCGGAACTAGCGGAGCAACGGGCAGATTCGGCGGAGCAACGGGCGGCTAAATTGGCGGAAAAGCTTAGAGAGCTTGGTGTTGATCCTGAGCAGATTTAGAGTGCGATCGCTGCGCTGGTGCGATCGCGCCACAGTTACGAAATATTTGCAAGTCAGGCCGTCGCCTACGTTTTCTGGCAAAGTTAAGCGAGGGCAAATTCCCTAGAGGTTTGCCAAAACCACAGAACCTAGACAAATCAATAGTTAACACGATTCCTGTCAGATGGATCTGCCCAATCAGTCAGCCATTTTCATCTGATCTAACGACCTTTGCCAAAACCCGCTCTGAAATCCATCTACAATAAAGGCTCCAGGTCACGGACGCGCCAAACCCAAATCCCGATTACCGGGACTGAAACTCGCAACGAGTGTTCTGATGGATTAGATTGAGCGATCGCGCCAAACCCAAATCCCGATTACCGGGACTGAAACATGCTGGCATACACAGCAGCGAACGGCCACACTAACTCGCGCCAAACCCAAATCCCGATTACCGGGACTGAAACAAGCCACCGGCCTCAAAACTGATGCCTGTAGAGCACGCGCCAAACCCAAATCCCGATTACCGGGACTGAAACTTGACTTGGGGCGCACTGATATTGCCTTTACCAGTGCGCGCCAAACCCAAATCCCGATTACCGGGACTGAAACGGCCGACTATGAGACGGTGCTCTTTAGCTTCCCAACGCGCCAAACCCAAATCCCGATTACCGGGACTGAAACTTGTTGCAATCGTGGGATCAGTTGGAGGCGTGGCAACGCGCCAAACCCAAATCCCGATTACCGGGACTGAAACCTAATGCTGATGAATTCCAGAGGATACATGAAAGGCGCGCCAAACCCAAATCCCGATTACCGGGACTGAAACTTCAAGGCACTGGGCGAAGGTTGGGGCGGATCACCCACGCGCCAAACCCAAATCCCGATTACCGGGACTGAAACTCTTCCACAGCGGTTTCGTATAGCTCAGCTATCAACGCGCCAAACCCAAATCCCGATTACCGGGACTGAAACAATGCAG
>QBMP01000055.1:10573-18332 GCA_003242115.1 Phormidesmis priestleyi | reverse complement strand
TTGGATATCAGCCAAGCTGAAGCTCATACCCTTGCTTTCTTTAATATCTTGAATATGCACCCCTTGCTCTTTAATCAAAGTGCGGGCTTCAGCTTGCGAAGCAGCATCCACTTTTTGACGGACGGGCTTTCCGGTTTTACTCCGACCAGTGACAACGTAGGTAGCCATTGTTTTACTCTATATTTCTCTATAGTTGGTGACTTAAAGCGCTTCTGACTAGCTTTTGGCTAAGGTTTTGATAGCATAGACACCGCTTCTATCCATAGCAATAGCAGCGATACTTCCCAAAACGCACTGATAAATCTACCCGAATAAATCCACTCAAATTCATCAGTGACGCTTCAGAACAGCAACCAGCCCAACGTTAGCGAGTTCCACCGGCTTTAGCGGCGGCTTTAGCTGCATTGGGCGATCCGCCAATCAGCCGCTGTAGCTCTTCAGGACGCGACGTTTTAGACATGGCCGCATCAAAGCTAATTACCTTATTTTTGTATAGCTCCGCCAAAGCCATTTCCAGTGTCTGCATAGACAACCGGCCCCCAGTTTGAATCGCACCATATATTTGAGCCGTTTTACCTTCGCGAATCATATTAGAAATACCTGGTGTAACCACCATAATTTCCTGCGCCATCACCCGACCAAATTCACCCGGTTTAGGGTTTGCCTTCGTCACCAAGGTCTGACTCAGCACCGCCACCAAAGAGTTAGAAAGCTGCACCCTTATCTGCTGGTGCTGTTCAGGCGGAAACACATCAACAATTCTATCCACCGTCTGCGCCGCCGAGCTGGTGTGCAGCGTACCAAATACCAAGTGCCCTGTTTCTGCCGCCGAAATCGCGAGCGAAATAGTTTCCAAATCACGCATCTCACCGACCAGAATAACGTCTGGATCTTCTCGCAAAGCACCCTTTAAAGCATTAGAAAAGCTTTTTGTATCTTCACCCACTTGCCGCTGATGGATTAAGCTCTTAATCGGCTCATACAAAAATTCAATCGGATCTTCTACCGTTAAAATGTGCTCAGCTCTAGTCAAATTGATGTTGTTGATCATCGAAGCGAGCGTCGTGGTTTTACCCGAACCTGTGGGGCCAGTCACCAGCACTAAGCCTCTAGGCTTTTCAGATAGTTCCGTCACAATCGGCGGCAAATTCAAAACGTCCAGGCTCGGAATTTTAGAACTCAATGCCCGCAAACAAGCCGCAAAGGTGCCCCTGTCTTTGTATACGTTGACTCGAAAACGGGCGAGGCCACGAACGCCGTAAGAGCAGTCTAACTCCCAAGTTTGCTCCAAAATTTTGCGCTGCGAGTTGTTCAACATACTAAAAATTAGCCGCTGACACTGATCGGCACTCATCGGCGGATGATCGGTAGGGGTTAGGTGTCCGCTGATACGAATGTAAGGAGGCAATCCGGTTGATAGGTGCAGATCAGAGCCACCGCGCTCAACAACTTCTTCCATCAAGTCTTCAATCATCAATTCCATAGTACTTTCCTGGGTGTAAGTCTGATTTAGGTGTCCCAAAAGATATAGCTTCGGGGTGAATAGGGCTCGTGAAACTAAAGGTGAGCAGATTCGAGAGAATGCAGGTTACTCCTTGTAACGCGGCGTTAAGCAATAAGGACAATCGATCCATTCGTGGTGCATGGTGGCATCGCAATTGCTGCAAGAGAGCACGCTTTTTCGCTTAGCTTTTAGCTCAGCTTCTAGCCCTTTATCGGTAAAGGTCACTCGTTCGACCTCATCTAGGGTGGTATGTCCGGCTTTGACCAAATTCAGACTGTAAGCTAGCAGTGTGTGCATCCCATCTTCGACAGCCGCTTCTTTAATTTGTTCAGTCGGCGCACCGTCAGAAATCATCTGCTGTAATTTTTCAGTAACTCGCATTACTTCGTATACGCCAACGCGCCCTTTGTAGCCACCGCCTTGGCATTTGCCGCAAAGCTGACCAGCATCTTTTAGACGGCCGATATCTTCGGAGGCAACCGTATTGGCCTTATATAAAGTCAAGGCCGCGTCACCAGAAGCCGTCATGCCATAGCGGGCAAGCTCTTGTGGCGTCGGTGTGTAAGCGATTCGGCACTCGGCGCAAACCCGGCGAACGAGCCTTTGCGCCAGTACGCCAATTAAAGAACTAGAAACCTGAAAGGACTCGACCCCCATTTCACCGAGTCTAGAGACTGCGCCTGCGGCGTCGTTAGTGTGCAAGGTGGTGAGTACTAGGTGCCCCGTTAAAGCAGCTTCAATAGCTGTTTTAGCGGTTTCTGGGTCACGGGTTTCACCGACTAGAATGACATCGGGATCCTGCCGTAAGAAGGCTCTCAAAATAGAGGCAAAGTTCATGCCTTTCTCTCGAATGACCTGCACTTGCGTAATCCCCGGCAGCGCATATTCAATGGGGTCTTCAGCTGTACTGATGTTGACGCCAGGATCATTGCGTTCTGAGAGCACTGAATACAGCGTTGTGGTTTTACCTGATCCGGTTGGCCCCGTTACTAAGATTAAGCCAAAGGGCTTTTTGGCCATGTCTTGAACGATGTGCAGCGTTTCTTCATCGGTAATCAGCATTCCTAGCCCTAGCTGAGTCGATGAGTTATCCAGGATTCGCAATACGACTTTTTCGCCATAGCGACTAGGCAGCGTACTGACGCGAAAGTCTACTTTGCGATCTTGAAAGACGCGGCGGATTCTACCGTCTTGGGGAAGACGGCGCTCGGCAATATCCAGCTCAGCAATAATTTTAAAGCGCGCGCAAACTGCGGGAATGACTTTTTTAGGCAGTTTAGGAAAGGCTTCTTTTAAAACGCCGTCTTTGCGAAAGCGGATGCGCAGAAATTCTTCTTGGGGTTCGACGTGAATATCGGAAACGCCTTCTTGAAGCGCTTTGACCAAAATTTTGTTAACCAGCGCAATCACAGGGGCTGCGCCAGCATCCTGCAAGGCTGCGCCCAGATCGGCGTCTTCGTCTCCGGCATCTTCTAACTCGCCGCCATCTAGATCTAGATCTTCTAGATCTGTTTTAACTTCGACAGGGACGGGTTGTTTTTCCTTGGCTACCTGCTCGTCCAGGTACCGGGCCATCAGGCGCTGATAGTCTTCAACGGTGACGACTATGCGGCGCAGCTGAATCTTTTGGGGCCGTAAAATGCGGTTTAAGTCATCCTGGGCCTCTAAGTTTTCTGGATCGACCATTGCGATCAGGACCAAGATAGCTTCGCCTTCGCTGGTGCGCGAAAGCGGCACGAGGCGATGCCGACGGCAGATATCTACCGGAATTAAGCTACCAATTAGCTCGGTGACTTGAGTATCAGAGATGCTTTCGACTTCAGGGTCTAGGGATTCGATGCCATAGAGAATTTTGAGTTCAAAGAGCTGCTGTTTTTTGTACTGGCGCAGTAGCTCCGGAGAGAGTTCTTTGCCAGTCATAGACTCTAAAACATCAGTCAGCGTCCGTCCGGTTTTGCGACTTTCGACCAATGCTTGCTGCATTTGGCTGCCGTCTACAAAGCCTGATTGAATGAGCTGGCTGCTAAAGGGTGAAAAGCTCTTTTGTAGAACGAGTGCTTTTCGCGCAGATGAGGTGTTTGTCATGGTCGATGCGAAAAAATCTGATTTGATTGTGCCCACAAAGCGCAGATCATGCTCTAGCGCAATGTCTGTGCTAGTACTTAAATCACAAAGCAGGTGAATATGGATTCAACTTAGAGTCAAAAAGATTGATTCGGAAAACCCGTTACGGAAAACCGCTCCTCAAGTGCAGCGCCAACTCTTAAGATAGACAGGATAGTTAGGCTCAGATAGGATTTGTCTAGCTAGATTTCATCTTTCAAAATGGCTCGCTCAAGTAACGGTAATTTTGCTGTGACTCTGGGCCTGACGATGAAATTAGCTGGTATAGGCGCTTCGTGATGAGCTGTCAGGAGTAGAGAGTTTTAGAGTGATGGCAGACGCAGACAATAGTAACGAACAGCAGAATATTGATGGCACGACGCCAGCGAACGAGGCAGGCATTGAAGAGCTTCGTTTAGAAGATGCTTCTACTGAGATAGATTTAGAGGCGCTAGATGCAGAGGTTGAAACGCAAAGTCCGGATGCAGAAAAGAGCCTTGAAGACGGTTTAGACGATTTTCCGGATGATATTTCGGCAGAAGATGCGTTTGCCGCAGAAGCCGGGGCTCGGTCTGTGCTTCAACAGCAGGTAGATAGCTTAAAAGCGCAGTTGGAAGATCGAACGGGTCAGTTTGCTCGATTGACGGCTGATTTTGATAATTTTCGTAAGCGCACGGCAACTGAGCGAGAGAATTTAGAGGTTCAAGTCAAGTGTAATACCATTACTAACTTGCTGGAGGTGGTAGATAATTTTGAGCGGGCAAGGTCGCACATCAAACCCCAAAATGACGGCGAAATGGCGATTCACAAAAGCTATCAGGGCGTTTATAAGCAGCTTGTTGAGGCGCTCAAAAAGCTGGGGGTATCTCCCATGCGCTGTGAAGGGCAAGAGTTTGATCCTAATTTGCACGAAGCCGTGATGCGTGAGCCAACTAATCAGTATCCGGAAGGAACTGTTATTGATGAGTTGGTCCGTGGGTATGTTTTAGGGGAGCGTGTTTTACGTCACGCTATGGTCAAAGTAGCTACGCCGCTGGATGCTTCTACTGAGAACGGTGAGTCGTCATCTGAGTCTTAATGCTTTTTGGATACCTGATGTTTTGGGCTCGTTACACAAGGGGCTGAGGGATTTGGGTACCAATCATTAAGTCTTGGAAGATGGCACCGGGGGTAGTGAAAAGTCTCAGGCTGCACGTGATTAGCTATGGCCCTTCACAACTGCACTATCCAAACGGATTACCCAAACGGATTATGGGAAAAGTCATCGGTATCGATCTTGGCACCACAAATAGCTGTGTCGCTGTGTTAGAAGGCGGCAAGCCAGTGGTCATTCCAAATACGGAGGGCGAGCGGACGACGCCGAGCATCGTTGGCTTTGCCAAAGGCGGTGAGCGGTTGGTTGGCCAATTGGCCAAGCGGCAGGCGGTGACAAATGCTGAAAATACGGTGCACAGCATTAAGCGCTTTATCGGTCGCCGCTGGGATGACACGACAGCGGAGCGATCGCATGTGCCCTATAAATGTACTCGCGGCAAAGACGATACCGTCGAGGTCATGATTAGGGCAAAAAGCTTTACGCCTCAAGAAATCTCAGCGATGACGCTCCAAAAGCTCAAAAACGATGCTGAAGCGTATTTGGGCGAATCGGTTTCGCAAGCGGTCATTACCGTCCCGGCTTACTTTACCGATGCGCAAAGGCAGGCGACCAAAGACGCAGGCACGATTGCGGGCTTAGAGGTGCTCAGAATTATCAATGAGCCCACAGCAGCGGCACTTTCTTATGGCTTGGATAAGCAAGATCAAGATCAGACGGTGCTGGTGTTCGACTTAGGCGGCGGCACGTTCGATGTCTCGATTTTGCAGCTAGGCGAGGGCGTTTTTGAAGTCAAGGCTACCTCTGGTAATAACCATCTGGGCGGCGATGATTTTGATAACTGCATCGTGAATTGGATGACACAAGCCTTCAAAGAGGAAGAAGGCATGGATTTGACCAATGATCGAATGGCTCTTCAGCGGATTCGAGAGGCGGCTGAAAAGGCCAAAGTTGAGCTGTCGAGCATGACTAAGACCTCGGTGAATCTGCCTTTTATTGCCGCCGATGAAACCGGGCCAAAGCATTTGGAGATGACGCTATCGCGATCGCAGTTTGAAGAGCTAGCCGCCGAGCTGATCAAAGATACGCTAGAACCCGTGAGGCAAGCGCTTAAAGACGCTGAGCTAACGGTCGATGGCATTAACAAAATTTTGTTAGTCGGCGGCTCTACGCGGATTCCGGCGGTACAAGCAGCTATCACTCAATTTTTTAATGGCCAAGCGCCCGATCGCTCGATTAATCCAGATGAATCAGTGGCGTTAGGGGCCTCTATTCAAGCAGGCGTCTTGGGCGGCGAGGTCAAAGATTTGCTGCTGCTAGATGTGACGCCGCTCTCAATGGGCATTGAGACGCTGGGCGAAGTCTTTACCAAAATTATTGAACGCAACACCACGATTCCGACGAGCAAAACGCAGATTTTTTCGACCGCGACGGATGGCCAAACGTCGGTCGAAGTCCATGCTTTGCAAGGCGAACGCGCCATGTCTCGCGACAATAAAAGCCTGGGCCGATTTGAGCTAACGGGGATTCCGCCTGCACCTAGAGGCATCCCTCAAATTGAGGTGTCGTTTGAAATTGATGCTAACGGTATCTTGCAAGTAGCTGCTAAAGATCGAGGCACCAACCGAGAGCAAAGCATCAAAATCACGAATCGAGGCGGCTTATCTTCGGCTGATATTGCCCGGATGCGCGAAGAAGCGGATATGTATGCGGGTGAAGACGAGCAGCGCAAGGTCGTTGCAGAATTACAAAATCGGGCTGATGCCCTCTTTTATACCTACGAATCGACGCTGCGCGATAGTGCCGAAACTATTTCTGAGGAATTAAAGGCTCAAGCTGAGGGTCAGGCCGAGGCATTGAGAGCAGCGATCGCCGATAAGAGCACTCAGGCAGGTATCCTATCGCAAAAACTGGATGCTTTGCAGCAGACTATTTTTGATATTGGGGCGGGGATTTATCGTCAGGTAGGCGAAGAACACGACAGCCTTCATGGCGATAGTCAGATGCAGATGCCTGGCGCAAATATGGCTCCGCCTGAACCGGCGGCGGCTGAGCCTGTCGCTAGCCCAGCGCCTGCGACTTTCACACAGCCAACACCCGCCGCACCAGCGCCGACGCCAGTGGCTCCGACACCCGCTGCTTTTCGCGCTGCTGAAGAAGAATTTGACATCGACTCTACCGTCGCGGCTAACTATGAAGCAATTGAATAATCAAATAAAAGCTGCATGAAATCGAGCAGGTGACGCCCTAAAAGTGCGGCTATCCGTCTATTCTTCAATTTGTTTTGAACGGTATAAATGGTATTAGCGCACTCTTACAGGCGGCGCTCCACCATTGGCGGTTACTATACAATGGTTCAATGCTTGTTAATTTGTGACCGGCTAGTTCCTTTTAGCGACTGACGTTTTATGGCCCGTGATTACTATGAGACTTTAGGTGTCTCGCGCAACGCTGAGCAAGATGAAATTAAGCGTGCTTATCGTAAATTGGCGCGCAAGTATCATCCTGACGTCAATAAAGACGAAGGTGCTGAAGAAACCTTTAAAGAGGTGAGCCGCGCCTATGAAGTGCTGTCAGAGCCTGAAATGCGAGGCCGCTATGATCGTTTTGGCGAAGCTGGTGTTGGCGGAGCAGCAGCAGCAGGCGGTGGCTTTCAAGATTTTCAGGATATGGGCGGGTTTGCTGATATCTTTGAAAGCTTTTTCAACGGATTTTCGGGTCAGCCCGGTCAGCAACAGCAGCGCCGCCGTGGCCCCATGCGAGGCGATGACCTCAGGCTGAACCTCAAGCTAGACTTCAAAGAAGCCATTTTTGGGGGTGAGAAAGAAATCAGAATTGGCCATTTAGAAACCTGTACAACCTGCACGGGTTCAGGCGCAAAGCCAGGTACTCGACCGCGCACCTGCTCAAGCTGTAATGGAGCAGGTCAAGTCAGGCGCGCCACCCGAACGCCGTTTGGCATTTTCAATCAAGTTTCGACTTGCCCAACCTGCAATGGCAGCGGCGAAGTGGTGGAGAATGTCTGTGAGGTCTGTGGCGGCAGCGGTCAAAAGCAGACC
>QBMP01000055.1:0-10563 GCA_003242115.1 Phormidesmis priestleyi | reverse complement strand
AAATGGGACTCGCCTACGGGTTTCAGGAGAAGGCGATGCGGGTAAACGCAGTGGCCCTGCTGGCGATTTGTACGTTTATTTAGCCGTCAATGACGACTCGATGTTTAAGCGAGATGGCATCAATATTCTCTCTGATCTGAAGGTGAGTTACCTACAGGCGATTTTAGGCTGTGAGTTGGATATTGAGACAGTCGATGGTGAAGTTGCCATTCAGGTACCTGCTGGCACACAGCCGAACACGGTGCTGTCGTTGGAAGGGCGTGGTGTGCCTCGATTGGGCAATCCGGTTAGTCGTGGAAAGCATTTGATTACGGTGAGAGTGGATATTCCGAGCCGGTTAAAGGCAGAAGAAAGAGATCTGCTGGTGAAGCTAGCTGAGGTTCGAGGCGATGTGATTGGGAGAGCCTCTGGAAAAGGTAAAAAGGACGGCTTTTTAGGAGGGCTATTCAATGGATAGGGCTGCTTTAATTGCCGATAAGCAATTGGATCTACGAGGAACGCCTTGTCCGCTTAACTTTGTGCGCACAAAGCTGATGCTAGAGAAGATGCCGCCGGGGTCGCTGCTAGAGGTATGGCTAGATCCGGGTGAGCCGATTGAGCAGGTGCCTGACAGCTTACAGATGGACGGCTATAGCGTGGAGCGGGTTGAAGATCGCAGTGAGTATTTTGCCCTACAGGTGCGCCGCCCGGTGAATTTGGATAGTTCGGTAGATTCGGTAAGTCCGATAGATTCAGTAAATCCGGTAGATTCGGTAAATCTGTGAGCTTCAGCGCAGATAAAGGGCTATCTGCTGGTGACAGTTGGGTTGGAACGGTGGTTGCGATTCAGGCCAATTACTATTCCGTAAGGCTAGATGATTCACCAGTGATGCTGCTATGCATTCGTCGGGCGCTGCTCAAGAAAATGGGTCAGCAGGTGATGGTGGGCGATCGCGTCACCGTCGAGCAGCCCGATTGGCAAGGTGAGCGCGGCGCTATAGCCAACGTTTACCCGCGTCAAAATTTTTTGGATCGCCCGCCGATTGCCAACGCCGATCAAATTTTGCTGGTATTTGCTATAGCCGAGCCGACGCTAGACCCTCATCAGCTCAGCCGTTTTTTGGTCAAAGCCGAATCAACGGGCTTAGCCATTACGCTTTGTCTGAACAAACGAGATTTGGTGGCTGATACCGTCGTTCAGCGCTGGCAAAAGCGGTTAGAAAGCTGGGGATATCACCCTTTGATGGTGAGCATTCGAGCGGAAGCTGAGGTTCACAGCTCGTTGACATCGGCGCTACAGGACAAGATCACAGTCGTTGCGGGCCCTTCTGGTGTGGGTAAATCCAGCCTGACGAATCGGCTGATCCCTGATCAAGATCTGCGCGTTAATACGGTGTCAGGCAAGTTAGGCAGAGGGCGACACACGACTCGCCATGTAGAGCTGTTTGAGCTGCCAACGGGGGGATTTTTGGCGGATACGCCGGGGTTCAATCACCCGGATATCGTGAGTACGCCGGAAGCTTTGAGCAATTATTTTCCTGAAATTCGGCAGCGGCGAGAGAGCGGCACCTGTCAGTTTAGCAATTGCCTGCATCGAGATGAGCCGGGATGCGTGGTGCGCGGCGACTGGGAGCGATATCAGCACTATTTGACGATGCTGATGGAGGTGGTTCAGCAGGAGAAAGTGCGATCGCACCAGCCAGATGCCGAAGCCGCTGAAAAAGTAAAAATGACCGAAGATGGCAAGCGATCGCACGAGCCGAGACTGGAAGCCAAAAAGTACCGACGCACCTCTCGCAAAACCCGAAACCAAGCCTTTCAAGAACTGTGTGTGGATTTATCAGTCGCCGGAGATCTCGAAGACCTCGAAGACCTCGAAGATCTGGGCTTGTAATGATGATTCGATTAGATTCGGCCAATTAACTGCCAATTAACTACCAGCTAACTGCCGCAATATACGATTAAATCAATTTCGACATCGCCGAAGCCTGCTAGAGCGGTGACGCCCACAGTCGTGCGCCCAGGATAGCGACCGGCTGTAAAGTAGCTGGCATAGATGCGATTGACGGTATCGTAGTAGCGAAAGTCAGTCACAAAAATGCGTGACATCACGACGTTTTGAAAGCTGCTGCCCGCGTGGTCGAGCACAAGCTGAAGATTTGCCATGACCCGCTCAGTTTGCGCTTCGATTGAGCCTTTGATAACTTCACCGCTGTCTGGATCTTCCGCTAGCTGGCCAGTGACAAACAAAAAATCGCCCGCCCGCACGGCATGAGAGTAGGGCGCAACGGGCGGTAGCTGACCATCGGGCAAGTTGATAAATTCCAGCATTGTCTGCTCCTAGTTATGTGCTCAGTTCCTTGCTCATAGATAAGCTAGCGATGCCAAATCGTCACCCCGCCCGGTTTATCAATTAGGGTAATGCCTTTGGCGCTAAGATTGGCTCGGATGCGATCAGATTCTGCGTAATTTTTGGCCTGTTTGGCGGCTGTTCGCTGCGCGATCAAAGTTTCGACATCGGGGTCACCTATCTGATCGGCTGAGGCCACTGAGGAAATAGCTTGAGCTTCTAAACCCAGAACTTGAGCAAGCTGCACCAATGTTTGCCACTGCCGTTCAAGCGCAGCTGAATTGGTGTCACGTTGGCCTGTATGCACGATTAAATTGCGCTGTCGCTGTAGCTCTTTGGCCAGTCCAAACAGAACGGCAACGGCTCTCGGGGTATTGAAGTCGTCGTCCATTGAGGCTTGGAATTGGCTAAGCGCGGTTTTGTCTAAGGGGATAGACGGGGTTGACTGGTTATTTGGCAAGTTATCTGGGTGCGATCGCTGCCAACCCAGCTGATCGCCATACTGCACGCCAAAGTTAAGCCCTTCATTTAGCGTCGCCCAGCCTTTAGTCGCGGCAATGATCGCCTCTTCCGTAAAATCGAGCGGCATTCGGTACTGCGCCTGCATCACAAACATCCGAATAGCCATCGGATTCGGTGCATCTGGGGCATCAAGCAGGCCGCGAATGGTGGTAAAGTTGCCCAGTGATTTGGACATTTTGGTGCCGTCTACATTCACCATGCCGTTGTGCATCCAGTAGGTCGCTAAAGGCTGACCAGTAGCGGCTTCTGACTGAGCAATTTCGTTTTCGTGATGAGGAAACTGAAGGTCTGCGCCGCCGACGTGGATGTCGATGGTTTCACCGAGGCGATCGCGCACCATTGCCGAACACTCAATGTGCCAGCCCGGACGGCCCATTCCCCAAGGCGAGTCCCAAGCCGGTTCATCGGGCTTTGCTGACTTCCACAGTGCAAAATCAAACGGATCGCGCTTGATTTGCGTTTGGATAGCATCAGTGCGGCCACTTTCACCGGCTCGCATATCGTCTAGCTTGCGACCTGAGAGCTTGCCATAGCCATCGAACTTACGCACCGAATAATACACATCACCCTCAGCCGGATAAGCGTAACCCTTCTGCTCCAGCTCATGAATCAGGCGCTTAATGCCGTCAATCGTGTGCGTTGCATAGGTATACTCATTCGCCTCTAAAATGTTGAGCCGTGCCATATCCTCAAAGTAGGCACCTGTGTACTTTTCCGCCACGGCTTTCATAGAAGAATTCTCTTGACGGGCCCGGTTGAGAATTTTGTCGTCAATGTCGGTAAAGTTTTGCACGTAGCGCACATCGTAGCCGCGCCAAGTTAGGTACCGGCGCACGGTATCCCAAACAATATACGAGCGGGCATGGCCCAAATGGCAGTAATCGTATACCGTAACGCCGCAGCAATACATTTTCACCTGATTAGGCACTAGGGGTTGAAAGGCTTCTTTTTGGCGAGAAAGCGTGTTGTAAATAGCGACGCTCATAAGTAACGGTAAAGTGCAGCAATGATTTAAATCAACCTCAATAGTAAAGGGAAACCCGGATGAGACGGCATTTCTTTTAGCTGAGGTCAAAAATTAAGGTAAAAATTGAAATAAAGTTAGGCCCGCAACTTTTGACAGATGCGGGATAATTAGGCTAAAGCAACGTGATCTAGAATAGACCTCTACACCATCAAATTTTTATGACTGCGACGACAATGGCTCCCAATCGGTCAATGGATGCTTCTAAGCATGGGTTGCCGGTGACGATTATTACTGGCTTTTTGGGGAGCGGAAAAACCACGCTCCTCAACCATATTTTGACGAACCAAGAAGGGCTAAAAACGGCGGTGTTGGTCAATGAATTTGGAGAAGTCGGCATTGATAATGAATTGCTGATCAACACGGGTGACGACAACATGGTGGAGCTGAGCAATGGCTGCATTTGCTGCACCATTAATAACGACCTGCTAGAAGCGGTCTACAAAGTTTTAGAGCGCTCAGATAAAATTGATTACTTGGTCGTAGAAACCACTGGTCTAGCCGATCCGCTGCCGGTAGCGCTGACTTTTTTGGGCACTGAGCTGCGCGATTTAACCCGATTAGATTCAATCGTGACGATGGTAGATGCCGAAAATTACAGCCTAGATCTCTTTAATTCGCAGGCGGCTTACAACCAAATTGCCTACGGCGATATCATTTTGCTGAACAAAATGGACGTGGTAGATGAAGCCGATGCCGATCTCATTGAGGTAAAGCTGCGCGATATTAAGTCCGATGCTCGAATTTTACGCACTGACCATTCCAAAGTGCCGCTGCCGCTGATTTTGAGCGTAGGGCTGTTTGAGTCGGACAAGTACTTTGAGGACAAAAAATCGAGTTCTGAATCGAGTTCTGATAGTCACGACCACTCGGCACACGATCAGTCCGATCATTCCGACCATGACCATTCAGAGCACGACCACTCGGCCCATGAAGATCACGATAACTGCGATCACGATCAGGGTCACTGTGAGCATGACCACGACCATAGCACTCACTCTCATTTAGATATAGACGGGTTTACCTCAGTTTCGTTTGAGCGCGATCAGCCTTTGGCCATTCGTAAGTTCCAGTACTTTTTAGATAATCAGCTACCGGCATCGGTGTTCAGGGCAAAAGGAATTCTGTGGTTTGATGAAAGCCCTAAGCGCCATGTGTTTCATCTCAGCGGCAAGCGGTTTTCGTTGGAAGATGAAGAGTGGAATGGCCGGACACCTAAAAGTCAATTGGTATTGATTGGGCAAAATTTGGATGAGGAGATGCTGCGATCGCAAGTCGAAAGCTGTTTCTGCTTAGAATCGGCTGATCGCGGCAAAGGATTTGGCCATTAGCGCTGATCTGGTTTCAAAGCGATAGATCTCACTCATCAGACCCAAATCAGTCTAATTAGATAATCCAATCAATTTAGCTGGAAACCGCAGCATCTATTGATGGATAATCCTGCTAGGGTAAATAAAAGTTAAGCTGGTGCTTCAAAAGCTGCTGCGCATTATATGACTGTCCGAAATTTTTCGCTAACTGCCTTACCTGTTACCCATAGCGTTTGGGGTGCTTCCCGACAGGTCGTGTTTTGCGATTTTGACGGCCCTATTGTCGATGTGTCAGAGCGCTATTACCAGACCTATCTAAAGGGCCTGCTAGCCGTTGAGCAGCTTTATGAAGAGCAGATCATTAAACATTATCAAGAACCAAAAATCAGCCCAAAAGCGCGCGCTGAAGCACTTTCTAAAGCGGAATTTTGGGAACTGAAGCAAAACCGCACGGCTGATATCGAAATTATGCTGCGTTCCGGTTTAGCCAGTGAACTGCATCAGCCTTTTATGCAGCAAATTGAAAGGATGGTCAATCATCCTAGCTTGCTGCGTTTGGATCGGGTGCAGCCGAGCGCTCAAGCTGCCCTGCACTATATGAAAGGCAATGGTTTACGCCTGGTGCTGGTGACGCTACGCCATCCAAGACAGGTAGAGGATTTTTTACAGACTCACCAGCTAGCGCATCTAATTGATCAGGTCTATGGTGTGGCAGATCTCAATGCGGCTCAGGCCAATCGAGTAGAGCAGAAGTGCGCGCTGTTAGCCACGGCGATCGCCCAGCAAACCGCTCAAGGCCATCGCGTCACCGGCAGCTGGATGATCGGCGATACCGAAGCTGACGTTCTGGCGGGCCAAGCCATGAACCTATCAACTGCGGCGCTCTCTTGTGGCATTCGCAGCGCCGCTTACCTGAAGGCTTTGCAGCCATCCAAACTCTATGGCGGATTACTGTCAGCCGCTGGTAAAGTCGTTGCTTCGGCGATGCTGCAAGCGGCCTGAGTGCCTATTTGTGGGTCTGCGCTCTGGCCTACTTTGGGCCTTTAGGATTGAGCCTTTCCCACCAGCGCTTGAGCGGGTAGTACAAAGCCGGTGCCCAAAGGCTGCTCAAAATTGCGGAGCTTAAGGCAACGCGCTGATGGTACTGCCAAATAGCGCCCAAGCTTTTATAGAGAGAGTCTTCGTCAAAAATATATTGAGCGCTGAGCTGAACGGCCGTCGTCGTTTCGGTAATTAGCGCTAGGCCAAAGACAATCAGCGCCACCGAAACCAGATCCTCTTGCATGAAGCGGCGCTGCTGAAGTCGCGAGGCGAGTACGCCCGCAATGATTAAGCCAAAAGCATGAGTGGGCGCGGGGGCAGTCAGGCTATCCTGCAATAGGCCGAGGGTGAGGCCAGCGATCGCGCCATCTAGCGCCGTCCGGCTAATGCTCCAAGCGACCACCCAAATTAGCAGCCAGTTTGGCCCTACGCCCAATACATCCATTCCCGGCAGTCGCATCGGCAAAACCAACAGACACAGCAGCACCGAGCCAATCGTGACGAACCAGTTCCAAAAATGCTGTCGAGCGTTTGGACGTGGCTGCGGGCGATAGGGATTCATAGGCGTTAGCAGCGCTCAATTGAGCAGGCCGTAGAGTGAAAGAACGGTAAGAGACGTGATGCTTCAAAGGACGTCATCAGTCACAATTTTAGCCGGGGCCGCATCGACATCTTGCTTGGGCGTAAAAGGGTGAATGCTAACCCACTCTAAATTACTAATCGGTACGGAAAGCTGTACTAGCGCTTCAGGCGCGGGGCTAGCGTCGGAATTAATGGTTGAGACTCGGCCAATCGGAATATCTTGAGGAAAAAGCCGACTAAACGAAGAGGTCACAATCACATCGCCCGGTTTTACATCAGGGTCTTTTTCAAAAAACTTCAGCGTGGCGCGCTCTCCTGACTGCCCCTGAATATAGCCTGCCGAGCGGCTACGGCTAATTTTGACCCCAATTTGACTGCTCGGATCGCTCAGCAGCAAAATCCGGGCAGTGTGCGGGGTTGTGCTAATCACTCGACCGACTAATCCGCCTGAGCCAGTCGCAATATCACCCACTTTTACCTTGGCTTGAGTGCCTTTACCAATGGTAATTTGCTGCCACCAGTTATCGGCGCTGCGACCAATGATAGCGGCCATCGTGGTGGTCTGTAGCTTACTGCTTTTGTTCTCGTCAACTAGCTCACGCAGCCCTTGATTTTGATTTTCAAGCTCGATTACGCGCTGCTGTAGCTCTAGCACATAAGCGTTTTCTACTTGCTCTTTAGCAGAGGGCTGGCTTTGAAAAGGGCGCGTCAGCAGCTGATAGGTTTCACTGATAAACACCCCGTTGGTTTGGCGAACGCCCCAAGCAGTGGCGATTGCTAGCAAGATCAGCCCTGCTTTGAGCGCATTTTTATCCCACCATCGTCTTAAGGTAAACATGGAGCCGAGGTATCAATGATTATTTGCGGTGACTTGAGGTGACGAATAGATTCGATCTGTAGCGTTTGTCACTTTACGGAGGTACAGCTGAGGTCCAGCATACCGGCTGCAAGCCTCATGTTGCAACGGGCAAAGTGTCTCGCAATGCCCGAATGCGTCTGGGTAACGCGATTATCCCCTTACTCGCGCGATTGAGCGCTAAATACCCGCTCCATTTGGCTGAAGTTTTCGAGGACGCGGCCTGTGCCTAGCACCACGCAGCTCAGCGGATCAGCCGCTACATGAACGACAATGCCGGTTTCATGTGAGATCAAGGTGTCTAGCCCTTTGAGCAATGCGCCACCGCCCGCCAGCATAATACCGCGATCAATGATGTCGGCAGCTAGCTCAGGGGGCGTTTTTTCTAGGGTGCGTTTGACGGCTTCGATAATGACCGAGAGTGGCTCAGCCATACTCTCACGAATTTCTGGGCTTTTGACGGTGACGGTGCGAGGTAACCCGGAGAGCATATGTACGCCGCGCACTTCTAATGAAATTTCATCGTCGTCTGGGCTAGGATAAGCAGAACCAATGCGGACTTTGATTTCTTCGGCGGTGCGATCGCCAATGTCCAAATTGTTCACCTTCCGCATGTACTGCTTAATGGAATCAGTCAGCTCATCGCCAGCGACGCGCACTGACTCACTCAAAACCGTACCCTGCAAGCTCAGTACCGCGACTTCTGTCGTCCCACCCCCAATATCTACAATCATATTGCCGGTCGGCTCATCAACCGGCAAACCAGCACCAATCGCGGCGGCTACCGGCTCATCAATCAAATACACCATGCGGGCCCCGGCTTGCATAGCTGCGTTCATCACCGCCTGCCGTTCGACGCCCGTCACCCCGCTTGGCACACCAATCACAACCCTGGGTGAAACTAGCGCCTTATTTTCATTGACGCGACGAATGAAATGCTTGAGCATGACTTCGGCAATGTCAAAATCCGCAATCACACCATCTTTGAGCGGGCGAATCTCTCGAATATTACCGGGCGTGCGGCCCAGCATTTGTTTGGCTTCTTCTCCGACTGCTACAGGCACACCGGTTGCTTCTAGAATGGCGACGACAGAAGGTTCCTGTAAAACAATCCCTCGCCCTGATACATAGACCAAGGTGTTCGCAGTGCCCAGGTCGATACCCATGTCACGGGAGAGAGATAAGCGATTGAAGAATGCCACAAGCTAAAAGTCCGTAATAGCGATTAAAAGTTTAATATTCTGACGAGCCGAATGGATTCTATTACGTTTCATATCGAGCCGTCTAGTCAATTGCATCAGCTCTATGGTCTAGAAAAAAAGCAGAATTTCCGTAGATCTACTTTACAGGTAAGCGATTGCGAGGATGAGATCAAAAATAATGCTTACGTAATTTCTATACAGCGCGGCTGAGGCTTATGGAATTACTTATTGTAAAATTGGACTGTTTGTACTGTTTTGTTCGCACTGCCATAATTCATAATTGTACAGATCTGTAGGCTGATGTCGGTAGAAAATTACAGCGAGTCTTAAGATACTGGCCTTCAAGCGGTGGCCTTAAGCGGTGGCCTGAAGCAATGGCTTGTATGGCTGATTTTGTTGATTATTTGGAAGCTAAATTGCTATGAGTGTGAATATCGTCACGTTGGTTGGCCGAGTGGGTAGAGATCCTGAGGTGCGCTATTTTGAGTCGGGCAATGTACTGGCGAAGTGTGGCTTGGCCGTGAATCGACGCACGCGCAATAACGATCAGCCTGACTGGTTTAATTTAGAAATTTGGGGCAAAACAGCGGAAGTTGCGGCTAACTATGTACGCAAGGGCAGTTTGATCGGAATTACCGGCTCACTGAAGCTAGATAGTTGGGAAGATCGCAGCAGTGGCGCTGTACGCACCAGCCCGGTAATTCGCGTAACTCAGCTAGATCTATTGGGATCTAAGCGAGATAACGAAGCCCCGATGGACCATGGTAACGATGAGTTTTAGGTGTCTTTAGGTATCTTTAGAAGGCATTGTCCCTGATAGAGCTGGTGCTGTCAGGGCGCTTTGCATTTGGCTGAGCCAATCTGTCAGGCTTTCAAGCTGTTTGTCTGGTTTGAGCACACCTAGACCTCGAACGGTGACTTTGCCGGGGGCGTAGATGAAGCGCGATCGCAAATGGCTCGGCAGTTTTTCAACCAGCAAATTCCAGGCCGGTTTTTCCATCGGCGTTTCCATCAGCACATTTTGCTTGCCCTCTGGCTTAATTCGAGCAAATCCCAGCGGCTTAGCAATTTGCTTCAGCTCTAGCACTTTGATCAGCTGACCGACAGCTAGCGGCAAGCTGCCATAGCGATCGTTTAAGTCAGCAACAATTTCCATTAGCTCACGCCGAGTAGAGGCTGAGACGAGATCTCGGTAGACGCTCATTTTTTGATCGACATCAGGAATGTAGTCTGCTGGGATAAAGGCCGTGACTTTGAGATCAACCTGGGTTTCGTCAACCTGCGGAATTTCCTGGCCGCGAATTTCAGCGATCGCTTCTTCCAACATATCCATATACAGATCAAAGCCAATCACCTCCATTTGGCCAGACTGCTGCGCCCCCAATAAGTTGCCAATGCCGCGAATTTCCATATCGCGCATCGCCAGCTGATAGCCCGATCCGAGCTGCGTAAATTCTTGAATGGCCCGCAGCCGCTTTCGAGCCTTATCAGAAAGCTGACTTTGCCGGGGGAACAGCAGCCACGCATGGGCCTGAATGCCAGAGCGACCGACTCTGCCGCGCAGCTGATAGAGCTGTGAGAGGCCAAATTTTTGGGCGTCTTCAATAATGATGGTGTTCACTCTCGGAATGTCTAGCCCAGATTCAATAATGGTGGTGCACAGCATCAGATCGGCGTTGCCGCTGCTAAAGGTGAGC
>QBMP01000054.1 GCA_003242115.1 Phormidesmis priestleyi | reverse complement strand
TCGTCCCAAATGACGCGGACTTCGAGGCGTTGATCGTCTTGCAGAGGCTGCTTGGGTGTAGAAAAGCGGGCTTTGGCTAAAACGGTTTGAGTCGCGGCATCGGTGGTGGGGGAGACAAAGCGAATGTTGCCGGACGCTATAGTCTCATCCGATCCAAACAGCATCAGCTCTACAGGCATTCCTGTTCGCAGCCGATTCGCTTGGTCAATCGGCACCGAAAGGTTTATCTCCAGGTCTTGATTTTGAGTAATTGTTGCTAGCGAATCACCCGCTTGAACGTAGTCGCCGAGCTTGACAGGAATATCGCCCACAATACCTGCAATCGGCGCGGTGACGGTTTTATCTAGCAAGTCTTGCTGAGTGGCATCGGCGCTAGCACCGGCTTGAGCAAGGGTTGCGTCTGCGCCTTCCACGCTAGATCCGAGCGCCTGAATTTCTTGAGCGGCGGATTGTAGGGCGGCACTAGCAACGGTGCGATCGCGGATCACCTGATCGAGCTGTTCTTTAGGCAAAGCCCCTTTTGCCACCAGCGTTGCGGTGCGCTCATAGTCACTTTGCTGTAGCTGCAGATCGGCCTGAAGCTGAGCCTGACGCTCTTCAGCTGCCCGCAGTTGCGATCGCGCCGCATCTCTCGCGGATCGGGCGCTGCTGACATTGGCGATTGCGCCACTGTAGTCGGCCTGCGATCGCTGCGAGCTCAGCTGCATAATGGGATCGCCCGCCGACACCGTATCGCCCGATGACACAAAAACCTGCACAACTCGGCCATCTGCTTCCGGCTGCAAGCTCACCCCAGCTTGAGAATCCAGGGTGCCAATAAATTCTGAACTATCCTCTAAAGGCGATCGCTGCAAGCGCTCAGCCTTGACCGGAAAAGCGGGTGGCCCCATCATCTCAGGGTTGCCGCGCCCAGCGAAGATTCGCCACAGTATAAAGCCCAACCCTGCCATCAATAGGGCAAGTCCGACTAACCCTAACCATTTTTTACTAGATAACGCAGGCGATGATTCCGAAGAAGCCGTCATACAAAAAATACCCTGGCACTAAAATCTGCGTTTTTTTGAGCGTAACGAACGTACGGATGCCTCTACAGCTCAGTATACCTAAACTGGTCAGTCTGGTTTAAATTTGATGAAACCTAGTCTCCCGCACGACTGATACCGATTTACGCTGTCCCTGTAAAGTTCAGTTCGGAGCCTTGTTTTTAAAGATGGACAAAGCCCTGATTGAGGAAGGTTAGGGCTTTAAAGTACTGATTGATCGTCGGTTAATAAAGTTAGAGATTTAGCCAAAAAAATAGCCAAAAATTTGACCCGGAAATTGAGGCTCTAGTCGCGACTGTCCTTATTTAGAAGCTAATGTGAAGCGTCAGCTTGAATCGCGCAAATTGAAAGCATCGATTCCTTACCAGAAAGCTTTTATTGTCAAGGCTTTATCACTATCAATAGCGTAAAACATCGTTAAATTTTGAAAAAACTTGGCATATATAGTGGTTCAATGAGCTAACTATACTGTGACCTTAAAGATGTTCGTCGCGTCTAGCGATTGAATCAAACGCTTATAAGGAAGTAGATTTGTACTAGATTGACGAGTTTCGTCGTCTTCGTGAGGATAATTTCGATGCCTTTTGTCGGTCTGCACATCCACAGCGACTACAGCTTACTCGACGGTGCGAGCCACATCGATCCGCTCGTAGATCGGGCATTGGAATTGGGCATGAACGCGATTGCCCTCACCGATCACGGCGTCATGTACGGAGCGATTGAGCTGCTCAAGGTGTGCCAGCGCAAAGGCATTAAGCCGATTATCGGCAATGAGATGTACATCATCAATGGCGACATTACCAAGCAAGAAAAGCGACCCAAATACCATCAGCTCGTTCTCGCCAAAAACGACATTGGCTACAAAAATCTCGTTAAGCTCACGACCGTTTCTCACCTCGAAGGCGTCCAGGGCAAAGGCATTTTCTCGCGCCCTTGCATCAACAAAGCCCTGTTAGAGCAGTATCATGAAGGGCTGATTATCACCAGCGCCTGTCTCGGCGGCGAAATTCCTCAGGCCATCTTAAAAAAACGGCTAGATGTGGCCCGTCGGGTGGCCCAATGGTACAAAGATTTACTCGGCGATGATTTTTATCTCGAAATTCAAGATCACGGCTCCCCCGAAGATCGCATCGTCAATGTAGAAATTGTTCGTATTGCCGCCGAACTCAACATTAAAGTGGTGGCCACTAACGACTCGCACTTTATCTCCTGCATTGATGTCGAAGCCCATGACGCGCTGCTGTGCATTCAAACCGGCAAGCTGATTACCGAAGATAAGCGGCTGCGCTACAGCGGCACCGAATACCTCAAGTCTGAAGCCGAAATGCGGCGGCTGTTTCGCGATCACCTCTCATCAGAAGTGATTGAAGATGCGGTGGCGCGCACGCAAGAAGTCGCCGATAAAATCGAGGAATATCACGTTCTTGGCAACCCTCAGATCCCAAACTTTCCCATCCCTGAGGGCTATAGCAAAGAGAGCTACATGGAGAAAGTCGCTTGGGATGGGCTGCTAGATCGAATGAACATCAGCAGCCGAGATCAGTTGACGCAAGAGTATTGCGATCGAATGGACTACGAAGTCGCGATGATGCACAAAATGGGCTTCGCCACCTACTTTCTGGTCGTATGGGACTACATTAAATTCGCCCGCGACAACAACATTTCAGTCGGCCCAGGGCGCGGCTCGGCGGCAGGATCTCTCGTCGCCTACGCAATGGGCATCACCAATATTGACCCGGTGCATCACGGACTCCTTTTTGAGCGCTTTCTCAACCCTGAGCGCAAATCCATGCCCGATGTCGATACCGACTTCTGCATTGAGCGGCGAGAAGACGTGATTAAATACGTCACCGAAAAATATGGCACCGATCACGTCGCCCAAATTATCACCTTCAACCGCATGACCTCCAAAGCGGTGCTCAAAGACGTGGCTCGCGTATTGGATATTCCCTACAACGAGTCTGACAAGCTCGCCAAGCTGATTCCGGTCGCTAGGGGCAAACCCGCCAAGCTCAAGGAGATGATTTCTGAAAAGACGCCAGAGCCTGCCTTTAAAGAAAAGTACGACAGCGGCGAACTGATTCCCGGCACTGCCGTTACCTTTCAGCGCTGGATTGACACTGCGATTACGATTGAAGGCACTAACAAAACCTTTGGAATGCACGCCGCTGGTGTCGTTATTTCTGAGCAGCCGTTAGATACCATTGTGCCTTTACAGCGCAACAACGATGGCGCGGTGATTACCCAATACTACATGGAAGATGTTGAAGCCATTGGTCTATTAAAAATGGACTTTTTGGGCTTGCGCAACCTCACCATGATTCAAAAAGCGGTCAACCATATTGAGTCACGGCACGACATTAAGATTGATCTCGATGCGCTGCCTTTGGATGATCCGGCCACTTACAAGCTGTTGGCGGGCGGTGAACTAGCGGGCGTGTTTCAGCTAGAGTCTTCGGGCATGAGACAAATTGTTAAAGACCTCAAGCCTTCCGGTTTAGAAGATATTTCTTCGGTGCTTGCACTCTATCGGCCAGGGCCTTTGGATGCGGGTTTGATTCCAAAGTTTATTGACCGCAAGCACGGGCGCGAGAAAATCGACTACGCCCACGATCTTTTAAAGCCGATTTTAGAAGAAACTTACGGCATCATGGTCTATCAAGAACAGATCATGAAAATCGCTCAAGACCTAGCTGGCTATTCGTTAGGTGAAGCCGACCTGCTGCGTAGGGCAATGGGTAAAAAGAAAATCAGCGAGATGGAAAAGCACCGCGAAATCTTTATTGAAGGCGCGAGTAAAAACGATTTTCCGCGTCAGCCTGCCAATGATTTGTTTGATCAAATGGTGCTGTTTGCCGAGTATTGTTTCAACAAGTCTCACTCGACCGCCTACGGATTTGTCACCTTTCAAACGGCTTACCTGAAAGCGAATTATCCGGTTGAGTACATGGCAGCGCTGCTGACGGCGATCAGCGGCGATCAGGACAAAGTGCAAATGTACATTGCTAGCTGTTTGAGCATGAGCATTCAGGTGCTGCCGCCGGATATCAACCGCTCTGGGGTGGATTTTACCCCATTGACTAATCAAATTCTCTTTGGGCTGTCGGCTGTTCGCAATGTCGGCCTTGGGGCGATTGAGGCGATTGAAAAGTCTCGCCGTGAAGAAGGAGCTTTTAAGTCTTTGGCGGATTTGTGCGATCGCGTCGATCTTCGAGCCGTCAACAAGCGCGCCTTAGAAGCCCTGATTCTCTCCGGCGCATTTGAGAGCCTAGAGCCGAACCGCCAGCAGCTTATGCACGATCTGGAGCTAGTGGTGGAATGGGCTCAGAGCCGCGCCAAAGACCGCGAAGTCGGTCAGGGCAATATCTTCGATATGATGGCAAGCTTCGCCGTTGCCGAAACTGGCCCCGCTGCTGTCACTTTTGAGTCTGCACCCAAGGCCCCACCTGTCGCAGACTACGAGCCCCAAGAACGCCTCAAGCTAGAGAAAGAGCTGCTGGGCTTTTATATCTCCGACCACCCGCTCAAAGGCGTTCAGCATTCCGCCAAAATCCTTGCCCCCATTGGCCTCGCCGACTTAGGTGAACAGCCCGAAAAAGTCACCCTCAGCGCTATTGTCATGCTCAGCATGGTCAAGCCCGTCACCACCAAAAAAGGCGACTCAATGGCGGTGGTGCAAATGGAAGATCTTAGCGGCCACTGTGAAGCGGTGATTTTCCCCAAAGCCTATGCCCGCATTGGCCAACACATTAAGCCCGATGCGCGGCTGATGGTGTGGGGCAAAGTAGATCGCCGCGATGATCGGGTGCAGATGATTATCGATGACGCTGAGCCGCTAGAGTCGATTCGGATGGTGATGGTGGATTTGGACCCAGCGATCGCAGGAGACATTGAGCAGCAGTACCGATTACGTAACGTGCTCAAAGCGCTGCAAGGTGAAAATGAATTTTCTGCTAAAACGCCGGTAATTGCCGTTATTCGCGCCCGTAATCATCGTCAGGCCGTGCGCTTAGGCTCACAGTTCAGAGTACAAAACGCCGAAGCCGCCGTTGCCGCCCTGCAAGCCGCCGCCTTCAGAGCTAGAGCCACGCCGCTGATTAGCGCTTAGTACTATCTGTTGCTATCGCTATCGGTAGTCACCACCTGAGGCGTCAGCCCCATCGCCTGCAATGCGCTTTTGACTTCCTGCTGGTAAAGCGGATTCATTACAATCACGACATCGGGTGAATAGTGCAACATCGCCTCAGGAGAGACAATTTTTTGTCCTGTACCGGGAATGAATTTGTTTTGCTTGCGAGGATTGATATCAACCGCGTATTCAATTCTATCTTGCATCGTTAGCAAATTGAGGAAGGTGACTCCTTTAGATCCCGCGCCCCAAATAACGACCTTCTTGCCTTCTGCAAAGAGTGCATCAAAGCGGACTTGCCACTGTTGTTTTTGCAGTTGAAAGCGGTCTTTAAACTGGGCAATGTCAGTTGTGAGATCGGCGATCGCCCGCAAATCCACCCCCAAATCTGCCTCTAAACCTATACTCGGCGACACTGGTTCCAGGACTGGCTGAGCCTCAATGCTAATGAACTGCCCTCCAAATTCATCCTGCACTTCGCTAGTTTGATAGCCATTAGCCGCAAACGCATAGCTCAAAGAGGTGGCGGTAAAGTAAGTGCAGTGCTCGTAAATGATGTCCCAAATCATCATATTGCGGAAGGTATAGAGGGCATTGGGGACTTCAAAAAAGAGGGTAGTGCTGGGGTTAATTGTCTTTCGCAGCGGCCCTAACAAATCAGCGGGTTGTTGAATGTGTTCTAAAACCTGACGACAGCAGATCAAATCGCCCTGATAGTGAGCGTAGCGTTCTGAATAAAAGTCTTGAATGAACTGAATGCGATCGCCCCATTCTGAGTGTTCTTCGCGCTCAATATAGCTATTGTCAAAACCAATGCCTGAGTTGTTACCGAGCTGACAGAGCGAAACCAAAAAATCACCTTTGCCGCAGCCAATTTCAATAATCTTTTTGTCGTAGAGCTGATGCTTGGTGACTAAGCGCTGAGCGAGTTCATCGGCATAGGCTTGAAACCGAGGCGAATAGTGCAAAGAGTTTTCATACTCTTGAGAGTAGCCGAGCCGAGTCGGATCGAAAGCAACATTGGTGATTGCACCGCAGCGATCGCAATAGGCCAATCGAATATCGCCTTTAGGACAGTCTTTGGCCTGCTGAGCGTCGCTCCATAGCAAGTTGCAATAAACCGGTAGATTTAATAGCTCAATAAAAACGTTAGCAGAGGGCGAATGACAAACACAGCAAGCGCGATCGCTCATAGAATTTATAGACCTCATGGATAGATCCTAATGATGATAATTTTCAGGTAAAAAGCAACGGAACAATCTTGACTGGCCAAAAACTGTCTCAGGCTTCTCTCAGACGCAGCCCGCTCAGCCAAGCAATCATCGCCGCCGCCACTGTGACTAGGCCGTAAGCGTAGGCGCTAGGCACAGATGCTAAAGCTATCTCTAAAAGAACGCAAGGCAGCAGAATGCCGATAGTGATAAAAATGTAGCGCCGAGATTGGGTGAGCTGAGGCGGGGTGGCGATCGCTAATAGCAGCCCTAACGGAATCGCAAACAGGCTGCGGTAAAGCGCTTTATAAAATGGCGTGGCCGACGCGCTTAGGTGAATGCTGCTGGCCATCGGCGGCGATCGCTGCCACAAAAAAGCGGCTTCAGGAGTGAAATCAAACCTGTATTGATTCGCCAAAGTATCGACATAAGCGCTCAGCCCAGACGCATCGTAGGTCATAACAAATTGATGAACTCTCGGTGCTGCCCCCGAAGCTGTAGACGGCTCCATCGAAAACACATTGGAAATTAAAAACTCGGGTCGATGGCCATTGTTCGTCGTAATTGGGGTGCGCAGCCGCAGGCTGAGATGCCGTCCAGCTTGCCCTACGGTCAAATTGCGGTGATACGGATCGATCGATAAAGAGAACATTCGAGCGGGGCCGCTTTGCGTATTGTTGTTCGTCGCAAAAGAGAAACTCAGCGTGAATGCTTGAGATTCTTTAACCGCTTTCACCAAGCTAGCGGGAGCACTCACAGATTGAAGATAGCGACCTGAAGGCGAATCTTTCCAGGCTAAATTTGGCAGGTGCCCGCTAAGATCGACATAGGGCGCTGACCCGCTAAGACGCCCGCTAAGACGCCCGCTAAGACGATAGTGAGCCAATTGAGATTGAGCCAGTTGAGAGCTAGCGGCGTTGTCAGATAGCGCGCTGTTTGGCTGAGCGAATAAACGCGCCACCTCATCTAGCGGCAGACTTCGGCTATAGAACTGCACATTGTCAATGTTGCCCTCCCAAGCGCGATCGCCCGTCCCCTCATTTTTTAGCAGCAGTGGGTAGGTGGCATCCCAAGTACTGAGACCCCAAGGGCTACTGCGAGTTCTCAATTGACTGTGCAGCGCCGCCGAGCCTAACAATGCCCAGCCACAGTAAGCGCCCAAAGCCAACACACATAGCTGCCGGGTTAGCCCCCGACTGCTGATGTGCCGTAGTCCCTGAGCTAAGATCTGCTGAGAGCGCGTTAGAGGCGCTGAAAATTGCCACCAAGCCCCATAACCCAAAGCGCCGCCGAGCGTGTTAGTGATCAGATCTATATAGCTCGAATGGCGAGTCGGCAAAAACTCCTGCAAACTCTCGACGCCGAAGGTAACCGCAAAGCTCACCGCCACCGCCAGCCTAAATCCAGCGAGCGAGCGCTGCGGAATCAGTTGCCCCAGGCCAAAACCCAACGGAACAAATAGCAAAACGTTAGCGATCAGCTCTTTTTTAACAAAGCTAGGACTAAAAAAATCGCTGAGCATCTCACCCCACGCCCCATCAGCCCAGGTTTCAGCCAACGTTTCTGTAAAGAAAAAGTCGAAAGGAAAAAGGGTGATCGCCGCGATCGCTAGCAGCCCTAAACCAGCGATCGCTCCTTTAGAATTTTGCCCATTAAAAGCTTTGTTAGAATCTTTCTCGTTCAAATATTTCATAGCCACCCTTTGTCCACGATCCATATCCTCAGCCAAAAGAGCAGCCTACAAAGAAAGCCCCTAGAGTGGAATCAGCTCCGTGACAACGCCCATTGCCGCTAGCATGGCGCTAATCTCCTCACAGTAAATCTCATTCATCACAATGATTTGATCCGGCTGATAGTCCTTTAGAAATTCTGGTGACATAATCTGCTTGCCGACGCCCGGAATAAATTTGCCGTGGCGGTGCGGATTGATATCGACCACGTACTGAATTTTATCAATCGTATCAAGCGTGGTCAAAAAGGCAACGCATTTAGATCCCGATCCCCAGACAACGGTTTTTTTGCCCTCGCGCTGAGCGGTTTCTAGGCGATCGCGCCACCCCGCTAGCTTGCCATGAATTTGGTCAATATATTGCTGCACTGCCGCTGCGACTTCCTCAGGACTTTCTTCGAGCGGATGAACCGATTCATCCGTCACAGCCACTGGCTTGGCTTCTACTAGCAGATACTGATTGCCGTAAGCTCGGTACAAATCAGTGATCTCAAACCCACAGGAGCGAAACAATCGTGCCAAAGACCCGGGCGTAAAGTAAGAGCAGTGCTCGTAGTAGATATCTTCAAACGCAGCTTCTTCCAGTACCCGCACGGTGTCTGGAATTTCAAACACAACGGCAACATCGCGATCGCCAATCGATCGCCGCACCGTAGTGACAAACTCAGCCGTTGGCTGAATATGCTCCAGCGTATGCCGACAGCAGATAAAATCACCCACCTGATCCGCATATTTTTCAGAATAATAGTCTTGAATCAGCGTGACTCTATCGGCGGCACTACTCTCTACCCGTCCCGGCACCGCGCTTGGATCAATTCCCACCCCGCGATTGTTGCCTAGTTCACACAGCAGATGCAGAAAGTCCCCTTTGCTACAGCCAATTTCAACAATCGATTTGTTGTGCAAATCGTATTTATCAATCAGCTGTTGAGCGAGATCTTTTGCAAATCGATTGAACGTAGGCGAAAAGCTCTGCTGATCTTCATAATTTGGCGCATAGGCAGACCACTTGGGATCGAATTCCGTGTTGGTGATAAAGCCGCAGCGATCGCAAAACCCCAGCGACACATCGCCCGACGGGAAATTCAGCGCATCTTCAGTAGAAGAAAGCATCAAGCAGCTATGAACAGGCACATTTTTGACTTCGTAAAACATCGAAAGCCCCAGCCCACCGCAGTTGGGGCAAGCCTTATCGGCGAGATAATGGGTGCTGCCTGATCTAAATTGAACCGTGTCTTGTTGAACCGTATCTCGCTGCATGATCATAATCTTATCATCCTTATTTTGTTGTTTTACGTTGTTGGTCTAATTTTCTGTTCTTTTGGCGCTAAGCTTTCGCCACAAACCGACTGAATAAACTGCCAGTATCATTGCCCCACTCCCAATTGGCCACTAATCCTACTCTTTGAATAGAAAGTTGTTTCACCTGCGGATAAACGTCACTTAATGCGCGATACAGCAACGGTTCTCCATCAATGTATGCCATAAAGTTCATGCCATCGAAAGTGACTCGCAGACGGCTTTGTTTCCCCCATAAAATTCGCTTATCCACGTTTGTCCATACCGCGTCGTAAATTTCTTCAAATCCGCTGATATGAAAAAAAGAAGACAGTGATGCACCGCCGTAGGTATCATCTAGCCAGTGGCTGATAGTAATGTAGTGATCTGGGTCTTGCCAAAAAATTAGCCCTGCGCGTCCTTTTTCTCCTTGCTGACGGTCGGTTCCTGGCGGCACAATATCCACTGATAAATCCGCAAATTCTGGGTTCGGCCAAGCCACCGTATAGGCCAAGCGTCCAGGATTCGGCTGCTGAGCTGATGCCTGCACCTGCACCGAACCTTCCCCAGTTACCACCATCCGCCCAGCGCCTATCTCCTTACGCCAATCGGAATCACCCAGTTCAATCTTTCTTCTATCTAAATCTCTGGGCTCTAAGTCTCCTAAATTTCCTTGAAAGCTGTCAGACATCAGCAAATGAGATCCTTCCCTTTGCCAGGGCACGCCTAGCTTCAGCGCTGAGGGAATGGGAATATGGCGTGAATGCGCTTCTAGCTTTTGAAAAGCAATCGCTTCTGCATTGGCTTCGCCTGCTTTAAAAACAGCGAGTCCAACTTGAGCCGCGTTCTGCAAACGAGTGTCTACAAACCACTGATCGAAGAGCAAAGCGCCCTCTAAATAAAGACTAAACGTACTGCCATCGTCCAAAACTTGAACCGCGTTGCTACACTCAGGGCGCAAGCCATAGCGGCTATCAACCGCAAGCTGCGACCACTGACCGTCTGCTTTTAGCTTGAGCTGACACTGGTCGTTTTCAAAAAATAGTCCCCAGGTGTTGTCTTCGCCTTGATTCCGCCAAAGTAGCGCACAGGTAGGCGGCTGTTGTTGAGCGCTGATCAGCACATGAATGGCACCTGCTGGCTCAGGCATGGCCAGTACTGTCACACTGTCTTGTGCGATCGCTATCAAACCCTTAGCAGTCCGCTGAAACTCTCCTTGCAAAACCCGCCAACGCTCACCCACTTCTGCCAGGGTATCTTCAAGCCCGCCCTCACCTGTCAGCGCATCAGCGGCCTGAGCCGTGCCATACCAGGTTGCCAATTCAGGCAAAATCTCCGTGTGCAGCCCATACACCCTCGTATCTACTCGAAACCCAACTTGACCCAAGGCGCTTTGATACAGCCCTGCATACACAGAATTATCCTGGCTGTAGGCGTCAATGCCGACTAAGCGCATGTAGGGAAAACCGCTCAGGCCATTGGCTTTAGGTACTGAGGCAGCATAGTAAGCTGCGCCTTGCGATCGCAAAATCACCACGTAATACGTTTGCAGATTTTGCAATCCTTTAAAAGCTGGCGATAATCCCTTTCCTTGCCTCGTCCAGAGTTCTCCATTCTCCGGCCCATTGGCTCGAATCACGATTGAATTGCCCGCCGCCGTCGGATCGACCGGGACTTTATCGGGGAACCACCCTACGGCCAAATTTTCTTTAATATAGCCGCCTTTAAATCGGCCTTTATGATTGCGAATCCATCGGTAAAACTGTTTGAGGCTAGGTCTGTGCAAAGGACTCAGAGCCCAATGCCACAGCCGATGGCTAATAGAATTGGCCTCACTGCCTCGCAGCCAGCGAAAAAATCGGCCTTTGAGGGTTTCTTCAATGCTGTTGCCTTCAGACGTGTTGTGGCCATTGAGCATAAACACCGACAGCGCTAGCCCAGGTACTCTCGCATAAGGGCCATAGACAATCCCCGCTCGGCCCCAGCCAGGATTGACCAGCGGCTGAATTCGCAGCGCCTCGTTGTCGATAGAAATTACTTTTTCAACATCTGCACCCTGGCGCGTTAAGCCCTCGGTAGACTGAGTGCCGATAACTTGCCCTGGCGGGCACTCTGCTGAAAAAATATCTCTTGTCTGGCCAATTGTCTGGCCAATTATCTGGCCAATTATCTGGTCAATTGTCTGGTCAGTCATTTGGCCCGCTTCCATAAAAACGTTTGAGGTATCGGCTGACAGGGCACTTGGCTGAGTTGACTTAGGCCCGAGGGCGGTGGAAAATTTCATAGTCTTGGAAAAAACACGCTAAGAATTCTCCGTCGGACACATCGGCTAAAATTGGCCAAGCTAGATTATCGTCGAATCGCTGCATCTGTGACTGGTGTTGATTGAGAGCTAGCTGCTTTTGTTCCAGCACTTCTCTGATCGACACCGAATGCTGAAAATCTTGAAACATCGCCGTTCCTAATCGACTGATCAAGCTAGCTTTAATAACACCCAGCGTTTCGCGCCGACTGTTACCCACGAGCTTTGTCCAGGGCCAGTGCTGCCAGTACCAAATAGGATAGGTGTATATAGTAGGTGACAAAGAGAGCTGATTTAAAGCGGCGATCGCGGCGTGATACGTAACCGCGTGATCGGGCGGCGGTTCGAGTGAATAGGGCATAAACACTTCGGCAGGGCGGTGGCGTTTGAGCAGTTTGCTGATAGCGGCGATCGCCTGCGCTTTGTTTTGACTCAATTGCCCGTCGCCAAACTCCAAAAAAGTCACCGATTCAAAGGGCACACCTAAAACCTGCGCCGCCTTCATCGCTTCTTTTTGGCGAAGATCTCGCAGCTTCGATTCCGGCATCAGCGCTGCATGGGAGCGGCTACCGTCAGTCATGAAAACAAGTTGAACATCAGCGCCTGCGGCTATTTTACGGATAATCGTGCCGCCGCAGCCGAGCGTTTCATCATCCGGGTGGGGGGCTAAAACCAGGGCGGAACGGGTGAGATCGGTGAGCGATCGCGCCGCCATTACCTGATTCAATCGCTGACGGTAAAAGTCTCGAATCGCGTTCATAGGCCATTACCTCCCCTCGGCAGCAGGGCTTGATAGTGAGCCCATAGACTTGTAGCGATCGCCTCCCAAGAAAATATCTCTGTCGCCCGTAGCCTACCTGCTCGTCCCATGCTTGCTCTGAGTTCAGGCTCATCTAGCAGCCGACAAATCGCCAGCGCTAGCGCCTCCGGCTGATCGGGCGGCACCAGCAAACCTGTTTTCTCAGGCACGATAACATCGCACATGCCCCCTACTTTAGTGGCAATTGTCGGAGTTCCGGTTGCCATCGCCTCGACTAAGCTCATCCCAAAAGCCTCACTCAAAGAAGGATTCACCAGCACACTGGCTCGCTGAAAATAGCGATGCAGCTCTAAATGAGAAACTGCTCCAGTAAAAAAGACGCGCTCTTTTAGATGAAGTGGCAAATGGTTCTGAAGATTTTGCGGGTAGTTAGGTGGATCGAGATCAGCTAATCGGCGCACTATCGGATCGTCACTCAGCTCGGCAATAAATTCAGCCGAGGTCGGCTTGTTCGGCCCGACTAAATACAGCTGAGCGGTTGGAAATTTGGCAGCAACTTTTTCAAAAGCCGCGACTAAAGTATGCAGCCCTTTTTCGGGTGAAATTCGCCCTACAAACAGCACATTGGGATCATCTGTCTTATCACCTGTTTTATCATCCGTCTCGTCATCTGCTTGACTATAGACTTCGTTATCTGTCTTATCATCTGTCTCGTCAAACTGTTGAATATCGACCCCGTTGTACACCCGCTGACACTTATCCGCAAATTCAGGAAATTGTCCTCTGATTTTTTCGGTAATGTAGTCACTACAGCCAATGATCAGATCGCATTGCGCTAGGCGCTGAGCGATTACCTTGCGATCAAACTGGCTCAGCCATTCACAATGCATGTGCAGCACAATTTTCAGCTTAGGATTCAGCGCCCGAATCACCGGCACAAACTGTGAAAAGTTGTGAATATGAACAATATCGCATTGCTGCTGCCGCAGATCTGTCGCAATTCTCAGCCCATAGGGCCCATAATACAGCCCAGAGTTGAGGTAGCGAAACTTACGAAACAGCTTTGCCCCGCCTTTGGCAAGCCCATTGCACAGCCTGATGCCCGCGACCGAGATTCGGCGGTATTCAATTCCCGCTTGCACCTCCTGAGCCAACTGCTGATCGCTGCGCCGAGCATAGATCACGACCTCGCAGCGCGCCGCCAACACCTTCGCCGTTTTATACGTCCAAATCGGAATAGAGCCCGCGCTGACAGGGGGGCGCAACGTATCCCAAGGCTGGCTGACAAAGGCGACTTTCATCGGCTCAAACCACTTTGGGCGCAGGGATTGGCACAATAAAGCGCCCACCTGCCTGCTGATAAGCCGCTTGCTGCTGCATGATTTCTTCGGCAAAATTCCAAGCGAGTATCAGCACACAGTCAGGCTGATCAATCAGCAGCTGGTCAGGCGGAAAAATCGGTAGGTGATTGCCCCCCATATACCGGCCATGCTTAAACGGATTGAGATCAACAACATAGTCAAGCTGCTGCCGGTCAATCCCGACATAGGCCATCATGGTCGCCGCCTTCGCTGCTGCGCCGTAGCCCACTACTCGCTTGTTCTGCTGCTTAAGTTCGCTCAAAATTGCTAGCAGCTCAGCCTTAATCGTCTCGACTCGGGCCGCAAACGTTTGGTAGTAGTCGATGGTGTCTACGCGATCGCCTTGCTCCTGCGCCAGCAGCTTCTTCACCGATGGCTGCACCCGCTCAACCGGCTCCACAAACAGCCGCAGCGATCCACCGTGAATGGTCGTTTGCTGCACATCGTTCAGAAACAAATGATGCCGCCGAAACAGTCTGTCTAATGCTGTCACCGAAAAATAACAAAGATGCTGATGATAAATCGTATCGAACTCACCGTGCTCTACCAAATCAATTAGATAAGGCACCTCAATGACCGCCACGCCCGTCTGCTTCAAAATCAGCCCTATGCCCGCCACAAAGCCATTGAGATCCGGTACATGCGCTAGCACATTATTCGCCAAAAAGACGTCCGCTTGGTATCCTTCTTGCTTGAGCTGAGCCGCTAAGTCTTGACTAAAAAAAGTGCATTTGGTCGGAATGCCCGCTGTTTGGGCGGCTTCAGCAGGGCCATCTGCCGGATCGATTCCCAGCACCGGAATGCCTTTCTCAGCAAAGTTTTTGAGCATATAGCCATCATTGCTAGCTGCTTCAATAACTTTGCTTTGCGAATTGAGCTGTCGCGTTTCAATAATAGACTCAGCACTCAAGCGAAAATGCTTCATCAAGCTCGGCGATACCGATGAAAAATAGGGATAGTCGCGGCAGAAGAGAATTTCGGGCGGTACACTCACAGTGATTTGCACCAAGCTACAGCTTGAGCAAAACACCAGATCCAAAGGCGCGGTATATTCAGACGTCTCTTGGAGCCCATCAAGCTGCTCGGCGGTGAGCAGGGCATCGGCTAGCGTCGTCTCGCCAAATGAGATAATCGGCTCTAACGAGTGACTGCCGCAAGCGCGACAAACCGGGGTAACGGATTCCATAGCTAAAGTCTCCTCAAAGGTGATCGGGTTTGTCTGCGACGACGACTATTGCCATGCCTACACACCAACCGCGACTGCTTGCCAGCGCAGCTCTTCACTCAAGCTACCGTCAGCTAGCAGTGACTTTATATGCGCAATTCGCTGATAGCGGTCACCCTCGAATTCTTCCAATGTCAGGCCGACTTTGACATAGGCATCGTAAAGTTCTTTAGCGCCCTTACGAGCGTCCCACTGCGGCTGAAACTCTGGCAGCACTCGCTTAATTTTGCTACAGTCCACCCGATAGCAGCGCTTGTCGGGGCCAGCATCTTCGGCGTACTCAATCCGGCAGCTTGGGACGGTCTCTTTGACAATTTCAGCCAGCTCTCGAATTTGGTAATTGTCTTCGTTGCGGCCCACGTTAAAGGCTTCATTGTGCACTGTTGCACGCGGGGCATGTAGCGCTGCTAAAAACGCCCGCGAAATGTCTTCAATATGCACAATCGGTCGCCAGGGAGTGCCATCGCTTTTAATAAATACGAGCCCTGTCGTCAGTGCCCAAGCCGTCAAATTATTCAGCACCAGATCAAACCGTAGCCGAGGTGAAACGCCAAAGGCGGTGGCATTGCGTAGGTACGTGGGGCTAAAGCTATCATCGGCAAGCTTGGCTAAGTCCTGCTCAGAGCGAACTTTAGAGACGCCGTACGGCGTCACCGGATTAAACGCCGACTCCTCGGTGAGCCAGTCTTGTCCGCCCGCGCCATAGTTACTGCATGACGATGAGAAAATGTAGCGGCTAACCCCGGCTTTTTTGGCTAGCTCTGCTAGATGCACTGTCGCTTGATGGTTAATGGCGTAGGTGAGGTCAGGGTTGAGATTGCCGAGCGGATCGTTAGAAAGACCTGCTAAATGCAGCACCGCTTCAAACCCTTCTAAATCGGCTAGGGTCACGTCGCGAACGTCTTTTTTGAGGTCAGGAATAGACGGTAGTCCTGATCCAAAGGTGCTGCGCTGATACAAATCACTATCGAGCCCGACAACATCATGTCCGGCAGCTATGAGCATCGGCACTAAAACGGTGCCAATGTAGCCCTGATGGCCGGTTACCAATACGCGCATAGTCAAAATCTCCTTCGTTAAGCTTCTTCTTTCTATTTCTGGTTAAGTACTGCTGGTGGTGGCTTGGTAGCAATCAAATCATGACTGTCGAGAACGCGACTAGAGGTTTTTCTACACGTTCCAGGTCTTCCACGGGGCATCTCCACTCGTCCAGAGACTCTCCAGACGTCGTTTGTCCCGTAAAGTGTCCATACATTGCCAAAAACCATCGTATTTGTAGGCCATCAGCTGACCGTTGCGGGCGAGCTTTTCGAGGGGCGCTTTCTCCCACTGGGTGTCGTCTCCAGCAATATAGTCAAAAATGCCCGGTTCTAAGACGAAAAATGCGCCATTAATCCAACCTTCTCGCGTCTGGGGCTTTTCAGAAAAGTCAACGATTTGATCGCCTTCTAAATCCAAGTGGCCGAATCTCGCGGGCGGACGCACGGCGGTGAGCGTGGCTAGCTTGCCATGAGCACGATGAAAGGCCAGTAAGCCTTGCAGATTAATGTCCGAGACGCCATCTCCCCATGTGAGCATAAAGGTTTCGTTCCCGACGTAGGGCTGTAGACGTTTGATGCGTCCGCCCGTATTGGTGTAAAGCCCAGTATCAATCAGATCGATGTTCCAGTCGGGGGTGTAGCCTGCGTGGCGTTTGATGTCGCCATTTTTAAGGTTGATGGTGAGATTGCTGTTAAGCGCGCAGTAATCGACCATGTATTTCTTAATGACTTCGGCTCGGTAGCCCAGGGCTATGGCAAAATCGTGAAAGCCATAATGCGCATAGTGCATCATGATATGCCATAGGATAGGCTTCCCGCCGATTTCCACCATGGGTTTAGGCTTTTCCACGGTCTCTTCAGATAGGCGGGTACCTAACCCACCCGCCAAGATGGCTACTTTCATAAAAACAACCTTGTTCAAGGTTTAATATTCAAGCTGTAATAGTTCACGACTTTTATCGGCTTGCCTTTTCTTTGACATGAACTGCTGGCAAATGGCCTAAATGAAGGCTCGGCTGATGAGTTTTGCTATCCTCAGAAAGGGGAGATCGTAATCGGCTGAAAATTTGCAGGAGGGCGATCGCCAAATCCCGACCCAGCTTCGCCCAGTTTTGATTAGAAAATATCCAGCGAGTCACCACAAAGTAGCACATTAATCTATCTTTCTTACTCAGCGAAACCGCTCGAATAGCTCTAAGATACTCTTCAAAAATGCGCCAGTTAGGAAAAATAATTTTTCCTTTATTGTCAGGATCAAACCAAGCAGCGTAGTCATGCAACCTGAGATGCTTATGCCGTGGATTGCGCAACATCGCAATGGATTGTTTCGCATGTTTTCTCGCCTTGAACAAAGGCTCAGGTACAGTTTCAAAAGAACCTAGAAGACTGAGCCGAGCTAGCAGCGTTCGATCAGATCCAGCATAAGCTTCGATGAGGGGCGTTTGCGCGAGAACATCTGTTTTTATCAGGCCAAAAATGTCGTAGCAGCGATGCTTAAGGCTGATCATTTCCTGAAATCGGCAAGATGGGCTATGGCTATTGGTTGCCAGTACAACATCATAAGGAAGAATTGTCTTTGCTTCTTCGTCTATGACATCTACACCTGAGAAACTCAAAACCGCTGCTGGGTTTTGAATTAATAGCGCTAATGTTTTTTCAATAAACGTGGGCTCAAAGATATCGTCATGAGCGGCCCACTTGAAATAGCTGCCCTTAGCAAGTGAGAATACTCGGTTGTAGTTCCAAGTCGGTGAGTGGTGCGCTGGGCTGCGATAGTAGCGAACGCGCCGATCTTGACTGGCATAGTGACGGCAAATCTCTGCTGTTCTATCGGTAGAAGCGTTATCTGAAAGGATCAGCTCATAGTCTTGAAATGTCTGAGCAAGAACACTTTCTATCGCTTCTGCTAGAAAATTCTCGCCGTTGTACACAGGTAGGCCAATGCTGACGGTGGGTTTGGTATCTAAAGAGGGATTGCTTTCCAAGCCGGTATCTAAACCGGCAGAGATCAGGCTACAGACTGCCGAACGGTTGGGTAAGTCGTTGGCGGCATCTCTGGATTTTAACTGACTATTTGAACGACTATTACGAGTGCCAAGCATGGAAGTGTCACAAAGTTTAACAGTTGCCATTTTCTTATTCGACTTTGTTGAGGTAGATAGCGGAAAATGATGAACTCCTTTGAATTTGCAGTTGGCTTAGTTGCTTGGCAAAGCTATTGCAAAAACAAAGCTGACTTTTCAAAGGGAGATAAAATATCTTTCCTAAAAAAATACTTGCCAGCGCGAATGAATAC
>QBMP01000053.1:14924-18575 GCA_003242115.1 Phormidesmis priestleyi | reverse complement strand
CTCTCAATTGAGGCAATGCCACCGAATAAAAATAGCTTAATGGAGTTGACCGTAATTCCTTGAGATCTGGCCACTAGGCTATGCCCCAGCTCATGAGCTAGCACCGAAGCAAATAGTAACAGCGCCAGTAAAAAGCCCGCCACATAAGCTCCTACCGGCCCTACAAGCCCTGCCCACTGTGGATCGCTGCCCTGCAAAAAAGTAATCAGCAGCACTACAAAAAACCAGGAATTGTCAATAAATAGCGGAATATTGAATAAAGCGCCCACTCGCCAACCAGTTTGCATCAGTGATCTCCTTCGGGGCCAATCGCAGCCTACGTTTAATATGGATATAGCTACATTGTACCGACTCTGCTCGCTACCACCTTGCGCCAGAGTTATGGATAACCGGCTATGCTGTTAGGCGCACTATTTGTTCACATCAAAGCAGAACTGTTCACATCAAAATAGAACACCACAGAATCTAAAGACAAACAATGCTTCAAGTAAAGATTTGCGGGATTACAACTGTGGAACAGGGGAGTGCGATCGCCACCCTGGGAGCGACTGCCTTAGGCTACATCTGCGTCAGCAGCTCGCCGCGCTACATCAGTGCCGAACGCATCGCGCCTATCGCCGCCGCCGTCCGAGCCATTGCCCCCGAGGTTCAGCACTTTGGCGTCTTTGCCAATGCACCCATCGCCGACATTTTGAGCATCACTAAAACCGCTGACTTCAGCGTCATTCAGCTTCACGGCGACGAAACGCCCGCCACCTGTCAGCTCTTGCGCGACGCCCTGAGCTACGCCAATTTGGCCCACATCAAGCTCGTCAAAGCTCTCAGGATCAAAGGCTCCGAAGATCTAGACACCGCCTTTAGCTACGAACCTCACATCGACATGCTGCTACTCGACGCCTATCATCCCGACCAGCTAGGCGGCACCGGCCATACGTTAGACTGGGCAGCGCTCAAATCCTTTTCACCCAGTCGGCCCTGGCTGCTGGCCGGTGGACTGGCTCCCGGCAACGTCCTCACCGCGCTTGCCAAACTATCCCCCAGCGGAATCGACCTCTCTAGTGGACTAGAGAGGTCGCCGGGAGATAAGGACTTATCAAAAGTCCGTCAGTTGTTTGACCGGCTAGCTATCATGACCGCCTGAGCATTACCGTCATAAGCATTTGAGACTCAAGCGGCATTAATACTGTTGAGTTGCCTTTTAAGAATCTCCTGCATTTCAGCAAAATCCGCTTCAGTTTTGGGAAACGGGTAAGTTTTAGCGTTGGGATTGCGCCGTTTTATCAGCGCTTCAATCGCCTCATCATCCTCGCGATTCTCTAGGATGTGGGCTCTCAGCTCTGAGCGAGTCATTTGACTGAAGTTAGGTTTCTTCATAGCTAAAGCTCCAATGACCATCTGAAAATACTAGAATTTCTAAGCTTTCGGTGACGCCCGCCAGAATAAAAACAATCTGAGTACTTTTATTATAACGAAACATATGAATGGGCTGACACCCGGTGGAGAGCATTTGACATACTCTGACACAAGCAAAAGCCTGTTCTACGGTAGGCATATGGAATGACTAAATAATAGCAAGCTTGACCATACCGTAGCGCGGCGTTTTTTTAGGCTGGGTCTTTGGTCTGGGTTTTCGGTCTGTGCCTTTAATCCACAGATGTCTAATTTGCAGGCTTAAAAGCCACCCAATACTTACTCATAAAGTAGTTGGCCGTTGTGATATTGGTGAAGCCTGCGGTTTCTAACCGAGCGATCAAATCATCAGTGATGTAGTGGCGGTAGTAAGGCTCATGGAAAATCGCCGGAAAGTTTTCCATCATTGGCTTAAATTCTGGCGTATCTATTGCCTGCACTGAATCGCACATGACAAAAATGCCGCCGGGTTTGGTGACTCGAAAGGCTTCGTTAATCACGTTCTGACGAGCCTCCGCAGGCAATTCGTGGAAAAGGAACGTGCTGGTAGTCGCTTCAAAAAACTCATCGACAAAAGGCAGGCTTTCGCCATTAGCCTGCACCAGCTGAGCTGGAATCCCTTTGACACCAGCGAGGTTTTCGTGAGCTTTACGCAAATAAGCAGGCGAAAGATCTACGCCGTACAGAGCAACTTTGGGGATAGATTGGTTGATCAGCTTCAGGCTATTGCCGGTACCACAAGCAATATCGAGCACCTTTAGCGGTTGAGGACTCGTGCTGACAGCGGGCATCGTAGCGCTAAGATGCCGTTTTAGCGGCGCTAAAATTCGGCGGCGCATCGGGTCGGCAGTGCCATTAAAGAGAACTTCTACCTGTAAATCGTACAGATTTGCGGAAGCATCGCTGAAATAGCCGTCGGTTTGGTGGTGAAAGTTTTGGACGTAATAAGCGGGGTAGCCTTCGGTTTCAATGCCCGTACTAAATTCTTGGTGGCGTTGGCCGTTAGCGCGCTCCCAAATGCCTGGAATATCTAGGCACATTTCAGGGTAGTAGCGAAAGAAGTCGTCCCAGCGATTTTCAAACAGAGCTGATTTGGGGTAAACGCCGTTTTCAGCGTCTTGCCAATCGGCTTCTAGCAACGCATCAATTCGCGTTTGCAAGCGTTTGATCATCTCCGGCGTAAGCGGGTTGGGTTCGTTCCGTTCTTTGGGTGAGACGGTATTCAAGATCCGGGTGCTGAGAGTTTTGTGGGCAAAGCCAAAGACCTGTTTGCCCTGCTGAAAGGTCTGGTAAGCGAATTTGGTTAGGGTATCGGGGGTAAGCGTTTCTGGCATAGTAAAGAGTGAGCTAAGCGCAGTTGGAGTCGATAAGCGGTCTTTTTATTGTAAAAGAATGTTACGAAAAATGTGGAGGAAAACTAATCCGAGCGGTTATGCCCATAGACATAAATTAAAAGTATTTAAAACTCAAAAGCCGCCTGTGATAGGCGGCTTCGATTGAGATTTTGCAGGTTCTAAGTGGGTTTAGTTGCCGCAGGCTTTAGCTACATTACTAGCAAACCCCAGATAGATCTTGAGCAAACCCTACTTGATGAAGAGCATTTCTTCGTAGGTCGGCAGTGGCCAGAGATCGTCAGCAATTTCACCTTCGAGCGCGTCAGCGTCAGCGCGAACCTTGTCCATCATGTCGCGAATAGTGCCAGCGCAGTACTGCATATGCGCTTCGATGGAGTCAAAGTCGTGTTTAGCAATCGCACCTTCTAATTCATTCGCGCCCGCCAAGAGGCTCTTAGCTAAACCTGCTACCTTTTCAACCGCCGCTTTATCCACATCAACGCCAATGTCACTCAGCGCTGCAATGGTTCCGGCAGATTCGCCCAAATGACGCATAGCCGCTGGGTAAATTAAGGTCTTTGCCATGTCAGCAACGAGCTTAGCTTCTACTTCAATAAAGAGAATATACTGCTCAGCGTACACTTCAAACCGGCTTTCTAGCTCAGTTGGAGAAAGCACGCCAGTGCTCTCAAACAAGGTTTTGATGCTCGGATCTTTGAGGTACGGAAGCGCGTCAGCCGTCGTTGGAATATTCAGCAAGCCACGCTTCTCAACGGCCTCAGTATGCCATTCTTCCGAATAGCCATTGCCGCCAAACACAGCCGCGCCATGCTTTTCCATAATCTCTTTGAGCACTGCCTGCACCGCGTCGCCCACATCGCCGCTGCCAGAGAGCTTAGTGTCGAGC
>QBMP01000053.1:12327-14914 GCA_003242115.1 Phormidesmis priestleyi | reverse complement strand
GATCGGCGATCCATCCAAGGGAATCGGCCATCATCGTATTGAGCGCAATCAAGGGGCCAGACACCGATTGGCTAGAGCCGACGGCGCGGAACTCAAAGCGGTTGCCGGTGAATGCAAACGGAGAAGTCCGGTTGCGATCGCCCGCATCCTTAGACAAAGGCGGCAGCACGTCCACGCCCAAGTGCATCACACCCTTGTGGCTAGAGCCCGTGAGTTTACCGTCTTTAATCTGATTGAAAATATCTTCTAGCTGACTGCCCAAATACACCGACATAATGGCCGGGGGCGCTTCGTTTGCGCCCAGGCGATGGTCATTACTCGCGGTCGCAATCACCGCCCGCATCAGCGGCCCATACAGATGAACGCCGCGAATCACCGCACCACAGAACGCCAAAAACTGAAGATTTTCTTCTGGCGTATCGCCTGGGTCTAGCAGGTTGCCCTGAGTCGAGTTACCAATCGACCAGTTGACGTGCTTACCGGAGCCATTGATGCCTGCAAACGGCTTTTCGTGCAACAGGCAAAGAAACCCATGCTCTTTAGCGGTATCGCGCAAAGTCGTCATTAGCTGCTGCTGATGGTCACTAGCCACGTTCGCAGATTCGTACACTGGCGCAATCTCAAACTGACCGGGAGCCACTTCGTTATGACTGGTCTTAGCCGGAATGCCTAACTTGTAGAGCTTTTCTTCTACATCGTGCATGTAAGCCTGCACACGCGATGGAATTGCCCCAAAGTAATGATCGTCAAACTGCTGGCCTTTAGCAGGTGCCCTGCCAAAGAGCGTACGGCCTGCCATCAGCAAGTCGGGCCGCGCACAGGCAAAGTTGGCATCGACCAAGAAATACTCTTGCTCAGCCCCACAGCTAGAGTTAACCGAGGACACCTCAGTGCTACCCAGCATCTTCAGCAGGCGCTTGGCGGCTTTATCAACGACAGCGATAGAGCGGAGTAAAGGCGTTTTCTTGTCGAGGGCTTCGCCTGTCCAAGATACAAAAACAGTGGGAATGCAAAGCGTTGCGCCATGCTCAGTTTCTAAAATGTAGGCAGGGCTAGTGACATCCCAGCCGGTATAGCCACGCGCTTCAAAGGTATCGCGAATACCACCATTCGGGAACGAAGATCCGTCCGGCTCACCTTGAATTAGCAGCTTGCCCGAAAATTCTGCAATAATGCCGCCGTCGCTCTGAGGAGAAATAAAGCCGTCGTGCTTTTCAGCGGTTAGGCCAGTCAGCGGGTAGAACACATGGGCGTAAAATCTGGCCCCCATCGACATTGCCCAGTCGCGCATCGCCCCAGCGACTGCATCAGCAACAGCATGATCGAGCTTTTCGCCAGTATTGATCGTTTTTTTGAGTGACTTAAAAATGTCCTTAGGAAGGCTAGCCTGCATTTTGCTTAGACTAAAGACATGCGAGGCCCAGATATCTTCTAGCTTTTGGGGGGTTTTGGATTCAATGGGCTGCTTATTTGTAATCTCGTAAATTGCTTGAATGCGCGACTCGTTTCCGGTCATATCTCGTTACCTAAGTGTTTCTGACAGAGCAGTTAAAGGAGGGTATTACCGATCCTATGGATAGAGATTCATAGATTTTGTATAGGCTTATACTATTTTGTGAATCATCTAACAAATTTCGTTGAGCCCGCTTCAGTAGATCCCGCCTTATTTATTTCCTTTTATAGAGGCCATCTCCAGACTTTCAATGTAAAGCACTGCTAAACCATAGCGGAAAATTTACGCTGCTTTCGCTCTCTATGAACGCTCTGAAGGGTTATAAGCGATTCTTCCGGCTCTGGAACATTTCAAATTAGCTCGAATTGTAAATTTTTCCTTCGATAATCCTCATCTAACTGAGGCATCGACGAGGGCCTCTAGCTCCCGTGGTAGACTTATTATTCAATTTCTCTAAAAAGCTGAACTCTTTAGCCACTGCGCTTTGAGAGGATCTTTAAGAAGCTTTTGCGCTCGGCATTCCAAGGTCTGCATTCTTAATGTCGGTATTCTTAATGTCGGTATTCTTAAGGTCAATGCTTTGAGACAAGTGCTGGCCTTTGAGAGTGTTTGCTTTAGCACTATTTATTTTTAGAGGCGTTCGTCTGGTCGCCAAACGTTGGGAGAATTTCATGCGAGATACGGTCACAAGTTTGATTAGCCGCTACGATACCGCTGGTCGCTACCTAGACCGCGATGCCATTGACTCTTTGCAGTCCTATTTTGCGACTGGTATCAATCGGGTAAAAGTAGCGGCGATGATCAGCGCCAATGCGGCTGAAATTTCAAGGGAGTCAGGCAAGCAGCTATTTGAAGAGGAGCCTGAGCTGATTCGCCCTAGCGGCAACGCCTACACCACCCGCCGATATGCTGCCTGTCTGCGCGATATGGACTACTATTTGCGCTACAGCAGCTATGTAATGGTCGCTGGCAGTAACGATTTGCTCCTAGAGCGGGTGCTTCAGGGTCTGCGCGAAACCTACAACTCGTTGGGCGTGCCGATTGGCCCAACGGTGCAGGGCATTCAGATCATGAAGCAAAAGGTCAAGGAAATGGCTGCTGATGCGGGCATTGAAGACACGTCTTTTATTGATC
>QBMP01000053.1:11102-12317 GCA_003242115.1 Phormidesmis priestleyi | reverse complement strand
CAGTGAAGTGAGCGTGTAGCTGGTTTTTTAGCTAGCTTTTTCTGTTTTTTGAAGGTGGCTTTTGACGCTGTCTTTGGGGATTGATTTTGGGACGTCTGGGGTTCGAGCGGCTGTGATTGATCCGATGGGTCAAGTCATGGCTAAGGCTCGTTACCAGTTTTCTGTGCACGAAGTTATAGAACCGGCTGCTTGGGCGCGATCGCTCCACTATCTCCTGGCTCAAATTCCACGCTCCTTACGCACTCAAATTGGCCGAATTGCTGTCAATGGCACTTCGGCGACGGTTTTGCTGTGCGATCGCGCATCTAACCCTTTGACGCCCGCCCTCTTGTACAACGATGCAAGGGGGCGGAATGCTTTGGCTGAAGTGCGCAGCGTTGCGCCGGTCAATAGCCCTGCCTTGAGTGCGACTTCTAGCCTTGCTAAAGCGCTGTGGTGGCGGCAAACGCTGCCGCTAGCAGTACAATCTCAAGCCAGTCAGATCCTCCATCAGGCCGACTGGATTGCTGGCTTATTGCACAGTAGTCCGCCCGTGAGCGACTATCACAATGCGCTCAAGCTGGGCTATGACGTGCGCACTCTGAGCTATCCTGACTGGCTGCTGGCGTCTTTAATTGCCCCCTGGCTCCCGGCTGTTCGAGAGCCGGGAGAAGTGATTTCGCCTGTTCGCCCAAGCCTTGTGGCCGATTTTTCTTTCCCGACTACCTGCCAAATCTGCGCAGGAACAACCGACAGCATTGCCGCTTTTTTAGCGAGTGGAGCCTGCGCTCCTGGCGAAGCTGTCACTTCTTTGGGCTCGACGCTAGTACTCAAACTGCTGAGCCCTCAGCCTATTAATGACCAAGCCTATGGTATTTACAGTCACCGCTTAGCGGATCTGTGGCTCGTGGGGGGTGCCTCTAATACCGGCGGGGCTGTTTTAGAGCAATATTTTGATTCAGCTCAGCTAGCTAAACTGAGCGCTGACATTGATATTTCTGACCCCTGCCAGCTAGATTACTATCCGCTGATCGCGCCGGGTGAACGCTTCCCTGTCAATGATCCAGACTATCCGCCTCGGCTGACGCCCAGACCAGAGCGCGATCAGGATTTTTTGTATGGGTTGCTGAGTGCGATCGCCAAAATAGAAGCTGATGGCTACCAAAAACTGAGCGACCTGGGCGCACCAACGCTGCAAAAAGTCTATACCGCTGGCGGTGGTGCGAAAAATATGAC
>QBMP01000053.1:0-11092 GCA_003242115.1 Phormidesmis priestleyi | reverse complement strand
AGCAAGGTTTAGATCGTTTTAAACGCACGTATTAGCCGCCAAGCTGATCGCCACGTCGGTACTGCATGTAGGCAGCAACGAATAGGCCAATCAGCGTCACCGGAATAAGACCTAAAACGATGCCGGATAGTAAAGGCTCTACCACAGTAATTTTCCTCTCTTGGTTCTAAAAGCTTTCAGAGCTTAATTTTAATGTGAAATGAGAACCTACGTGCAGAAATACATTCAAGTTAATTAACTTGGCTTATTCTCTGAAAAAATCTTAAGCTATATGTAGTTGAAGACTTGTTACAAGATTATGAGTGTGGCGACAAATAGTGTCCATAAGCAAATGGTGCAAACTCAGGATGACATTAATCCGCAGGATAATCCAAAGGCCCATCAAAAAAACAGTCAAGAAGCAAGTCAAAAAACAAGTCAAAATGCAGGCAGCTCAGTGACCGATTCGACTAACTTAATTCAGCGCATGGCGGTGATAGTGGTGGGGGTGCTGGTAGCTTTTATCCTCATGACATGGGGGGTACACGCGATGCAAATGAGCGACCCTTACATTCGCAATGTGCTGGCTCTAACGGGTGATGCGGCTAGAGGCCACGATATTTTTCAGCTAAACTGTGCGGTTTGTCACGGGTTAGAAGCAGCCGGTGAAGTGGGGCCGGATCTGCATGGGGTGTCTGATCGTAAGTCGCAGGTGGCGCTGATTCAACAGGTAATTAGTGGAAAAACGCCGCCAATGCCGCAATTTCAGCCAAATGCTAAGGATATGGCCGATCTATTAGATTATTTGGAAACGCTGTAGGAGAGAGACTGTCAGCGATTACGGCCACTGGTCAGCTTCACAGGTCAAAATTTTGTCTAAGCTGGCGATTTGTGATGAGTTTTGGCGATCGCGCACTTTTTTCTCAGATGCTACATTCATTAGCTCCATTTCCAAACGCTTGTGGTAAGCCTCAGCGATGCTGTTGGGCGGGGGAAGTTGTTGGCCAAACTGATTAACGGTGTAGGCGAGTTGAGAGTCAAAGCTGAGCTTGGCGGCGAGCGATGTCATCAAATAGCGCTGTTCAGGGGGAGCGATCGCTATCCAAGTCGCAATTGGCTCGGCCAAAATGCGGACACTCTCAACCGCTGAAGTCTGCCGTTGCAGCCAATCTTCTGAGGCCGAAATCGGCCAGTCACTTGTCGCTTATTTTAGGGCTTCATTGTAGAGCCTGATTGTAGAGCGCTACATGTGGCGCAAGCTAGCCGCCAAACCTAGCGTAATTTTGGCCATTGCCGCGATATCTAGCGTTTCTAGCGTATCTGAAGCCTTGTGATAGTGGGGGCTGCGCAAATTGGCCGTGTCGGTCACCATCATTGCCGGATAGCCCGCATCCCAAAAAGGCGCATGATCGCTGTCACGGGTTCGCGGAATTTGCTGTCCCTGCTTGATCACTGGCAGCCACTCGCAGGGCATTCCGACCTGCTTCATGTGCCGCTTGATCGCCATCATGCGCAAGGTCGTCGCCGCATTGCCAATCAGCGCAATAAAATTGCCCGTACTGGGATAAATTCGGCTCAGCACCGGCAGCGGATACTGCTGCGAGTCAGGTGCAGATGAAAAATAGCCCAGCATTTCGAGCGACAGCATGAGATGAAGCGATTTCTGCTGAGCCCGCCAGCTTTCGGCGCAGACCTGACTGCCCACGAGGCCGTATTCTTCCAGGTCAAAGGCGACGAAGTGAAGGCTGCGGCGAGGGCGATCAAGCGGATCACATAGCAGCGCGGCGAGGCTGAGCAAAACGGCGACGCCGCTGGCATTGTCATCTGCGCCGGGAGAACCTGGAACCGTGTCGTAATGAGCCCCGATCAAAACGGGCGCTAGGGCAGGTTTGCGGCCTGGGATGGTGATCTGCCAATTAAAGTGTTTGCGGGCTTGCACTAAAAATTGCTGGCTTGTGAGTGAGCCGTACTGGCTAAGCTCTGCGCAAATGTAGCGTTGGGCAAGTTCGTATCTGCCAGAGTGGAGGTATGGATCGCGCGGGCCAGTGAGCGATCGCAAGTGTCCCTCAAGCTGCTGGGCGATCGCCGCGAGATTTTCAGGCGGGGGTGATAGCGGTGATAACAGCGACATAGGCATGTTGGTCTTTTTACACGTTGTCAAAATATTGTCAATAGGTTGAGACCCATCAGTCCATCAGCTTTTCAAAACTCAGCCCCTTATCGTCTCAGTATTTAGAGAAAGTTTACGCTCAATCGCTTGGCGCTTATCCTTTTCAGCTTCTTTAAGAGATCCTGACTTGCTGGGATCATTGGGTGGCCTTGCTTATGAAGAATTCTGAAGACGAGATGAAGTCTGTATAATTGTAAGGTGTGATACAGAATGCCCCGGATCTCGCGCATTGGTTAGCAGTTCATTTGCGAACTAGCCCCCTAAAACAGCTGCCTAACAGTTACCAAAAGGACTCAAATTAAAGCGTATGGATGTCCCTTCTTTACCCCCTTCGAGTCAAGAGGTGCAAAACAACGTACCTAGCGTAGTGGCCGACGCGGGTGCTTTGTCTGCCGCGCCTTTGCCTGCAATCACACCGGCAATTACATCGGCAATAACCGCGATTGAGCCTATTTCAGCAGATGCTTGGAGAAAAGGCGTTGGTTTTTGGGGTATCGAAAATTTGTCTGTGCCTGCTCGCTGGCTAGCGTCTTCTCACCTGATGCATTCGTTTGGCTTTGTTGGCCAAGCGTTTAGAGCCGCTCAAGTGGGCAGCGTTTTAGGACTGGCGCAGCCTAGCTCAACCGTGCCGCTGCACTGGGCCAATAGTCAAGATTGGAAAAGCTGGGGGACTCAAGCAGACATTCAAGTTGCCCTGGTCAGCGTTAGCAATCAGCAGGCCAAGGCTGAAAATGCCCCTTGGGCAACACCCTTGATAGAGCAATGTCTGCCCGCAGCCCAGCGCCATCTGAAATCTGGAGCCCGGCGCTATCGCCTTAGTCTTAAGCACAAAACTCTGGGCTATGTCGCCGATAAAGATCGGGCATTTTCGCTGGCTCAGCAGATCCAGCGACTGATTCGGCAGGCAGACTTTGAAGCAGACGCGATCGCGCCCACTCACTCACCTAGTCACTCACTCACCCACTTCACCACAGATTCTGATAATTTTCAGGTGGCGGCTGGCGATCAGCCGTTGTTCTCAATTGACGAGGCGATGGCCAAAGACGTAGGCTACTCCAAAGAATGGGCGGCGGTGGCCTGGGCCAATAACTTACGAATAGCGCTAGATACTGAGCCGCTGAGCGTTGGCGACGCGCAAATGACGCTGCAAGACTTGCAGCCTTCTGCCATTGAGCTATCAGGCAAAGCCTCTTGGTATGGGCCTTACTTTCACGGACGGCCAACCGCCAATGGCGAAACCTACGACCAAAACGAGCTGAGCGTCGCTCATAAATCACTGCCGTTTGGCACACAGCTTAAAGTTCGCAACCTGACTAATAACAAAACGGTGGTGGTCAGAGTCAATGACCGAGGCCCGTATGTGGGCGATCGCTCCCTGGATTTATCCAAAGCCGCCGCTGAGTGTTTGGGCAGCGACCAGACGGGCGTTATCCCTTACGAAGCCGTCATTTTGCAAGAGACAGCGCGGCGCTAGCGCTCGGTTAGCAGGTCATCCACAAGGCCCATTCTCCACATACTAGGAGGGCGGCAACGAGTTGCCCTGTAGCTGCCGGTCAATTTGTCCTAGCGTGGCCAAATCTGCCGCTGGAAAATCGTGATCAAACCCTGACCAGCTCTGAGAATTCGGCCGACGTAAAAACTCGAAAGCGCGGTAAAAATCAGCCGAGTTAGCCGTCACCGGAGCGCTAAAGTGAGCCGGAATAATTTGCTCAAAGTCCCATGCGGCAATTTGCTCAACCCAAGCCAAGACAGCTTTAGCCCCACGGTTGAAGATCAGGGTCTGCAAAATTGGCGCAACAATCAGGCGTCCATCGGCTCGCAAGGCTTCAAAAGACGAATACCAGTCGCTCTGCCACTGAAAAGGATAGAGGCCAAAATAATTTTTCTTAGAGCGATCGCTCGCTTTCACCGCATCTTTTAAAAGCTGACCCAATTTCGGCACCGCCAGCGCATCGGGCTGAAAGTAAAAAGCAAACAGCGAAATTCTCGCCCAGCCCTTGCGCCGATTTTCATCTGTATCTGCTAACGGATCTAAGGCGCTGTCACGAGCGTGAAAAAGCAGCGGAAAAGGGTCTTGGGCAACGACAAAGGGCGGATCTGACGGAATTGAAAGAACGGCATCAAGGACGATCAGCGATCGCGTCTCTCGATGAAAAAAAGTCACCTCTGTATAGGGCTTCACGCTCAGCTCAATCGGGCCAATAATCGCATAGTCAAACTCATCATAAAAAGGCGCTTGACGCGAATCGGCTGGCAAAATATGCGTGCGCTTGGCCGGAAAACCCAGCCAGCTTAACGGCAAATCTAGGGGAAAACTCCACTGATTAGGCGCGACATAGACTTGCGATCGCCTAAACTTTTGGGCAAACGGCCCCGCAAAATACTTATGCTCCACTCCCGTCACCGTCGGCAAAATCACATATTTCACCGCCCCATGCACCGCTTCTAGTGCTTGCAATAGCCGCACACACTCGCGCGTCGGCGCAACCGGCGAAAAAGCCAGCAGCCCCCCCGCCGCCAGCTTTACCACCGTCATCCGAATCGGCACCACCACATAAAAAATTCCCTGCACCTGCTCAAATAGCCAGAGCTTATCAGGAATAATTTCGCGAACAAAAGTGCGCCGCCGACCATACGGATAGAGCGGCACGATTGGCCACAAAGGCCAAGCTTGGTCAGCGGATTGGGTCATGTCAAAGCGCTACAGCAGCTCAATATTAGAAAACGAAATTTCCATATCAGGGCCATCTGCTGACGTTACCGTTCGCTTAGCCAAAATCGTGTAGCTACCCACTTGGGTATAGTCATCAACAAACTCGCTGCGCCCTTGCTTCAGCTCACCCGTTTTTGGATCGTGATACACCGAGTCGTAGGTGTGCGACAAGTAACCGCTGCCCGTATCGTATGAGCTAAAAGTGTCAATAGTCACCACCGTGCCGTGAATGTGCCGGTGCACCATCGTAAACTCGTTTCCTTTTACCTTATAAGCGTCGCCTTCTGAGCTGCCGCCTACGGCAATTTTTACAGCCCCGTCAGCTTCAGTGCCGTCTACTTTAAAGGTGTTTTTGCCATGAACCGATTCAAAAGGACGGCTGACGCGGTGAATTGCCACTTCCCAAAGCTGATTTTTAATCGTTTTATGAGCGGTTTCATCTTCAACCCCAAACACTTCGGCAGACAGGTCAGGATTCACCTTTGCTGTGCCCTGAAAGGTTTGATCACCGAGCTTTAGAGTGACCTCTGTGGTGTATCCCGGAAAAGCCTTGTCCCAGGTGTAGCGGTTTTCATAGGCAGCTTGAACCAGTTCGCGGGCGGAAACCTGTAGGGCAGTCATGGCGTTCTCAATGAATGGAAAAAAGTAATGGACAAAGTAGCTGAAGCAACAGCTAGGCGCAATCTTGACATAGCGATCCTAGCGCAGCGTCACCTCGCAGTCTTCTCTTACAGTACATTACGTACCTAACTTATCTGACCCAATAAACGGGTTAGCCCATTTAACTGGGTGAAACGCTGTAGGCCACGAGGCTGCTAGCACTGACTTTCCAATGTACGGTTTGGCCCCAAGCCTGCTGACGAATCCAGCAAGAGGTGCCTAAATAACGCTCCAGCACGAAGTCGGGCAGGTCACTTGGCTGATTTTTGAGTCGCACAAAGGTTCCGGGTTTCAGGTGAGCATTCATAAGCACCACATGGAGATAAAGCAAAATAGAGCCGAAGTCAAAAGCAATATATCTAAAATAGTTCATGTGTACTGTTACAGAGGCAACAATAACAGTAGAGACAACATTTATGAGACACGACTTTTCTTTTGTGAAGATTTATTACTTTAGATCGTCGGCTTCTCACCCCTATTTAGGCAATCTACCCTTGTACATATTTTATTTGAGGAGATAACCCTAAAATCGACAGAGGCTAAACCTAAGACCGCTTTCTTAGCTTGTCAGTCAATCCGTCTCTAAGCAATGGCTGAACACTGGGTTGATAAATGCACCTTCTGGGTGAAGGCGATGAAGAACTAAAGGAGCGATCGCATGGCCAGCAAACAGACTTTTCATAAAGGCGACAAAGTGCAATGGTCTTCTGGACAAGGCACTGCTGTCGGCACCATTGAGAAATTCATCACTCAAGATCAGTCGGTCGGTAACAGCACGGCATCGGCTTCCCAGGACAACCCCCGCTATTTAGTCAAAAATGACAACACTGGAACAGTAACGGCTCATCGACCCGACACTTTATCAGCGGCTGATGAGTCTACAGACGATGCGCAATCTAACGAAAACTCTCATCAGAAAAGTTCGGATATGCTGAAGTTGGGCGATCGCGTCGAATGGAACACCCGCCAGGGCAAAACCACCGGCACCGTCAAAGAGAAGCTGACTGAAGAAACTGATATCAAAGGCTACACGGCCAAAGCTAGCAAAGACGATCCGCAGTATTTAGTAGAAAGTGAGCGCACAGGAAGCGAAGCTGCGCACAAGCCAGACGCCCTGAAGTCAGTCGACTAGACGCCAAATCGGCTACATTTGCACATTGCCATACTTCGCGGCCTATTGGGTTGCCTGTTTAGCTATCACTATCATTGACTACTGCTATCTTCAACTTCTTCCATTTTCAAAGCCGACGCTGCTAGATGAGTCGCATAGACCATAGCCCCAACGGTGACGGCTAGCCCTAACGCTTGAAACACTAAATGTTCACTTTGCTGATCGGTAGCGAAAATGCTGGCTCCAAAAGTACCCACATAAACATAGGTAAAGATAACCGGCAGCATTCCTAACCAAGAAAAAAATAGATATTCCCAGAAGGCAATTTTGGTTAGGCTAAAGCCGTAGTTAAGAATATTAGAAGGCAGTAGCGGCGATAGTCGCGTCAACAAAACAATCTTCCAGCCTTTTTTGGCAAAGGCCCGATCTAGCTTGTGAAACCGGCTGCTTTCTTTGACCGCGCCGGTGAGCCATTTGCGACCCATCCCTTGGCCAATCACAAAACAAGCTGCGATGCTGAGCGTATCCGCCCCAGAAGCCACCATAATGCCTTGAGTTAGCCCAAACAACGTGCCCGCCGCCAATATCAAAAATATGTTGGGCAAACCAAAAACAGCCGCCGAGACATAAATGGCGACAAATGCTGGCAGCGTCCAGATACCCTGGTGTGCTAACCAGCTATGAGCCGCTGAAATCCAGGCAAATATCGGAAGCTGGCTAATCAGCACAGCTAATAGGGTCGCGATCGCTATGCCAGCCAAAACTCGTTTTTTTCGCAGCCACTTAAAAGCTATTTTCACAACTCGCTTTCAACCCTACACCTAGAAGCCAAGAACATACTCATCCGTGCTATTACGCTTGCCCTAACCCTATTAATGATATGGCCTCGCTATCAGCGATGTAGCATAAGCATTATGACACTGCACACAAGTAAAGGTTTCTGGCTGTAGGAATGATCATTGATAGCCACAATGAGACAACGATTACTTATGTGCCAGTGATAAGGCCAGGATAAGACCAGTAATAAAGCCAGTAATGAAGTTTTGTCCAGACGGGTTTTGTCTAGGCAGGTTTTGTTGGAGCAGGTTTTGAATGATGCGCTAAGGCCAACTGAACAAACTAAACAATGGCTGATAGCTCAATTGTGAGTTGGGGCTTCAGCGCCCCAAACATCGGCAAGGCGCTGATCTCGTCCGCAGCCAAAGCGATAGACTTTGTACCTAACAGAATGGGTTTGATAGTAATTTTGGTGGTAGTCTTCCGCGCTGTAAAAGGGCGCAGCAGGCAAAATTTCGGTCGCGATTGGCTGCTCAAATTTTTCTGCGACTTGTTCCTTCGCAGCTTCTGCTAGCTGCTGCTGCTCAGGATTTTCGTAAAAAATGACCGAACGGTACTGACTGCCCTTATCGCAAAATTGCCCCTGACTATCCAGCGGATCTACATTGTGCCAAAACGTCGTTAGCAGCGATTCATAGCTTACTTTAGCTGCATCGTAGCGAACCTCTACCGCCTCTACATGGCCCGTGCCGCCCGCTGAGACTTCTTCGTAAGATGGGTTTTCAATGGTGCCGCCAGTGTAGCCAGAAGTGGTGGAAACAACGCCCGAAATCTTGTCAAAAGGCGGCTCCATGCACCAAAAACAGCCCCCTGCAAAGATAGCGGTCGAAATCTCTCCGTCTGCTACGGCGGCAGCGCTGCCACTTGAAGCCGGTACCGCCCCTTGCAAAGAAGGCTGTGTGAAGCCCACCACTCCCCACATCAGCACCCACACCAATGCCCACATTGGTAGAACGCTCAGCTTTGGCCAAAGCTGCCTAAGGCGCTGGGCCTTGAAGAGTCTAGTGATGATTCGGGTGCTGGTCGTCATGCCGAGTATGCTGCCTATTAAATGCGATGGGTCTATATTCATCACTATAGATACCTTTTATTGGTTTGAGTTAAGTCATGAACCCACAACGTCTCCCTTTGCCACCCGGCCATCTGGGTCTGCCTGTGATTGGCGAAACCCTCAGCTTTTTAAGAGACCCTGATTTTGCACGTAAGCGACAGCAGCAGTACGGCAGCTTATTCAAATCGCGCATCATTGGTCAGCCAACGGTCTTTTTTTGTGGGCCAGAAGCGAATGAGTTTTTGCTCTCTAGCCATGCAGATTGCTTTTCGTGGCAGGGCGGTTGGCCCAATACCTTTAAAGAACTGTTGGGCGAATCGCTGTTTTTACAAGAGGGCGAGGTGCATAAGCGCAACCGCAGGTTGCTGATGCCCGCTTTTCATGGCAAGGCGCTAGAGGGCTATTTTTCGACGATGGTGGCTTTGTCGGAGACTTACCTAGCTCGATGGGAGCAGCAGCGTGACTTGACTTGGTTTAAAGAGCTGAAAAAATTCACCTTTGAAGTGGCCAGCGTTTTGCTGGTTGGCAGCAGTCCGGGTGAAAATGTCGAGCAGCTATCGGCTTGGTTCACAGATTTGACCAATGGGCTGTTTAGCGTACCGATTCGCTGGGAGCTGTTGCCTTATGGCAAGGCTTTGCGAGGGCGCGATCGCCTCCTCGCCTACATCGAAACCGAAATTACTCAGCGCCGCTTGAGCCTTGCTCATCAGTCTGCCAATCAATCAGACAATCAATCAGACAATCAATCAGACAATCAATCAGACAATCAATCAGATAGCGCCCAAGTGCCCAATGACGTCCTCAGCCTGCTGCTGCAAACCGAAGACGAAGACGGCAACCGCCTCAGCGAAGCCGAAATCAAAGTCCAAACGCTGCTCATGCTATTTGCGGGACACGAAACCACCACCTCCATGCTGACCTCTCTAATGATGGCTCTCGCTCAAAATCCAACGGTTTTAGAAAAAGCGCGAACTGAGCAAACCGCTGTCATTGCTAAGACAAAAGAAAGCTCACTAGAAGGTTCGAGCCACACAAATCAGACGCTACCGCTGACCTTAGCCCAAATCCAGCAAATGCCCTACCTCGATCAGGTACTCAAAGAAGTTGAGCGCAAGTATCCTCCCATTGGCGGTGGCTTTCGCAAGGTAATCAAAGCCTTCGACTTTAACGGGTATCACGTTCCGGCAGGCTGGTTAGCGCTTTACCGCATTGAAGCCGCGCATTTGGATGAGCGCTGCTACACCCATCCCGATGTGTTTGATCCAGATCGCTTTAGCCCTGATCGCGCTGAGCAAAAGCGCTACGGCTACAGCCTAGTCGGCTTTGGCGGTGGCCCCCGGATCTGCATCGGCATCGCCTTTGCCAAGCTGGAGATGAAGATTTTAGCTGCCTTACTGCTGCGCCGCTATCAATGGCAGCTAGCACCTAATCAAGATTTAAGCCTGAATCCTTTGCCCTCACTCAGACCAGTTGATGGCCTAAAAGTGACCTTATTGAGACGCTGAGCATTCTGACCTGGAATGCTTTATGACTGGTCTAACTACTGGCTGTCGGCCTTGGCGATAAATCCTGGAACGTCTTTGTACCAGCGGGTCTGAACGCCTTTGTTAGCGTTGAGATAGAGCTTGCCATCGACCACACTCCAAGAATTTGGATCAGTGGGCACTAAGGCATTTAAAGCAGTCAAAAGCGGGCGGGACGGATAAATTGATTTTTGTTGAGTGTTCATTTTGGGTGGAATGTTTGGGTAGCTTTGAAGATTCTGTAAATAGACTAAGCAAACTGTATGAAGAGGAGATGAGCGCGCTCTGTGAAGTCTATTAAATTGTCCAATTGATGACTTGATAATTCATGTGACAACTCAAAATTAGTCACATGAGCGTGACTTGTTGAGAATGAAAAATCGCTCAATAGATCAAGACAGTCGGTTCAAATGGCTAAACCCATAGATATCGCTATTCACCTGCTATAGTCCTTTTGGTCTATAACAACATTTATTGAAATCGTTTTTTAAAAAGCGTCGCCTAGAGCGCCTTTGCTGGGTATTTATTAGCTGAGCTTTATCCGCTCTTGACTTACTCTCGACCTGCTTCTAAATCTGCTTTTGACGAACCGCTGGCCTCACCAGTTATTTCCTCACACACCAAATACGCCCTGATAAGGGTTTTCACCTATCAGGGCCTGATTTTGTTCGCTGCACCTGCTCAACCGCCGAAGATATGAAATCTGTAATTCGCCGACTTACCACCCTCACTGCCTTAACCGCTACGGTACTGGGGGCCAGTGCGCTTGTTTCTACTCGCAGTGCACTGGCTCAAAACTACGGTCAACAGCCCATCCCGGCTGATCGAGCGGTGGCTATGGCTGAGCCAGTGGCCAATGGCCGGTTTTATCGACTGCTGATTCTAGAGCAGATCACCGACCAAAGAGCCTGTTTTGCCGAGCGCGCAGGCAGCCCTACTGTGATTGAGCCGCTGCTTTTAAACTTTGACTTTTCGGGTATTTGCGGTCGCCGCTCCGATAGCAACGGCTACTCTATCAGCATTGGCAATGAAGATATGAGCCGCCGCT
>QBMP01000052.1 GCA_003242115.1 Phormidesmis priestleyi | reverse complement strand
GTGGCCATGAAAACCGTCTTCGTTGAGACTCAAAAAAGTTTTCTGCACCACCAAGCTATGACGTACAGGAATTACTGATTGAGTCACATACGATTCGGTTCAAATTGGCCGAATATGTGAGTGCTCAGGGTGGCACGGTGGTGGGTCAACTGCCAGTCGAGTATGACGGTCACTATGGGCCGACCTTGAAAGCCTTTATCCTCTATCAACATCACCAGTGTCGAGTGCCGCAGCATCTGATTTACGAACAGCTTCAAGCCTTTGACATCGAGATTTCTAAGGGCCAAGTCAATCGGATTTTGATGGCCGAGCACAGCGGCTTCCAGCAAGAGCAAGATGAGGTGCTGCGCTCAGGCTTAGAAACTGCTGCCTATGTTCATACCGATGATACGGGGGCACGCCATCAAGGGCGAAATGGCTACTGTACGGTGATAGGTAATGAGCTATTCGCGTATTTTCGCAGCAGCGAGCACAAGTCTAGGCAAAACTATTTAGCGCTCTTACGTCATCCGTTTGAGGCCTATGTGCTCAACGAGTATGCCCAAGCCTACCTGAAGTCGCATGAGCTAGCGGCCTGCCACTTAGAGAAGCTGAGCTTTTCTGAGCAGGTGATTTGCCAGGGTGAATCGGCATGGGCCGCTTATCTAGAAAGTCTCGATATCGTTACGCCGCTGGCCGTCCGCTTAGTCACCGAAGCGGCCTTACTCGGCAGTGTGATTGCTCATGGGGTATCACCTGAGTTGATTATTCTCAGTGATGGTGCGCCGCAGTTTGTCTTGTTTGTTCATGCCCTGTGCTGGATTCATATGGAACGGGCACTGCGCAAATTAAGTGGCCACACGCCTGAACAGCTCAAAGAAATTGAATCCCTACGCTATCAACTGTGGGCCTACTATCAAGCCCTAAAGTTTTATCGTCAAGCCCCGTCGGAGGAGGAAGTTCCGGCTTTCAACCGATGCTTTGATGCCATTTTTGGCCAAGTGTTCGACGACAATGAACCCTTAAACGCGGTGCTCAAACAATTCACTGACCACAAAGCAGAACTGTTGCGCGTCCTAGAGATGCCTGCGTTGCCCCTGCATACCAATGCCGCTGAATCCGATATCCGCGAGGTCGTTACCCGACGCAAGATTAGTGGCACCACTCGGCATGACTTGGGCAGGCGGGCTCGCGATACCTTTATCGGTCTTCAGAAAACCTGTCGCAAGCTGGGCTTTTCGTTCTGGCAATATCTCACCTCCAGACTCAAACATGATGACACCATTCCTTTCCTGCCTGATGTGATTAGACAAAGAGCAGCACTGACAACGACTCAGCCGCTGACAGCTTAGCCTGCAATCCACTCTTCCAATCTAAAAAAATCTTGCGCTCGACCAGCGGTTATTGAGCTATTGCGAAGAATTTGTGGAGTGGATTCTGAGTGGGATGCCCGAACCGCCGCGTCACTATGCTCGACTCAAAAAGGTCAACGCCAAAGGCGCACCAATTATGGGTTGTCCTCCTACGCTGCCACCGCTGACACCCAATGAGTTTCAGCAGAAGATGCAAGACAATAATACGGTAGTCATTGATGGGCGATCAATCCTTGCCTTTGGAGGAGGACATATTCCGGGTGCAATCAACATTGCCTTGCGTCCAGAATTTCCAAGCTGGGTCGGTTGGATGATTAAACCAGAACAGTCACTGCTGATTGTAGTTGAAAGCGTACGGGATGTGAAGCTGGTTACAGAGCAACTTTTCCGTCTCGGCTACGACAATTTAGCAGGCTATTTGCACGATGGAATGACAAGCTGGCAGAATGCTGGATTACCCCTGAAGCGCTTGGGCGAGTGGACGGTGCAGGAATTGAATCAGCATAGGCAAGATTCAAATATTACCGTGTTGGATGTACGCGGCGATGATGAATATCAACACGGCTTTGTCCCTGGAGCCAAGCATATCTTTGTGGCTCATTTAGAAGAATGTCTGGATCAACTTGATCGCAACCAAACGATTGCAACCTACTGCGGTAGTGGCTATCGAGCATCGATAGCAGCCAGTATTTTGAAAAAGCATGGCTTTGAACAGGTGGTTAATGTTCCTGGCTCCTGGATTGCCTGGAAAGAAGCCAAATTGCCAGTGCAGCAACCAGAGAAGTAATCCGCCCTTTTAGGCTAGCCCAATCGCCAGCCACCCCAATCGCCCGCCAGCCCTTCACAACTGAGCGGGCTTTTTTTGTGCCCTGGGGCCGGTTGCCCTGCTGCTGTACTGGTTGCCCCAATCAAAGCCCCAAAAACAGCGGTGCAGAACTTCAGTAGAGGTATATATCTATAAACTGAAGTTCTGCACTTCATGTTTCAGAGCAGATCTAAGCCAGTGAGTAACGAGATATCAAGGGTTTCAGCCGATATCGACAGCGCAGCCAGGGCTAAGGCGGCTGCTGACGGGGTGAGCCTATCGGCGATAGTTGAGCGGGCGTTGTCCGACTACCTGAAAGCAGGTGCTGAGCAGTCCGATAAGCCAGCATGGGCGATAGACCATGAGAGCCGCATTAGTCAGCTCGAAGCACAGGGCCAAGGCAATCGAAAGGGCAAGCGGCGATAATTCCGACCGCAAGCGCTAGCGATGCGACTAAGTCCGTGAGGCCGTAGCGGGAATTCAGATGAGCCATCGGCGGCAATGCTCGGAAGCAGGCCGATATTTTGACGACAGCCGCAGCCAGTGGCGACGGGTGAGCCGGTGAATTCTTCCATCGCCGATTTTTCCGGGCTGTCATCACCGCCAAAAATACAGCGCTGGGCATAGTCGGTCGAGGTTGGAAGGTTGGCGATCGCACTGGCAAGGCCAAGCCGATGATGGCCAAGCCGATGATGATGGTGATGGTGCTGAGCCGATGGAATGGTGCAGCCGGTGGCCAAGCCGATGGCCAAAATATAGCGCTGAGCATAGTCGGTCGAGGTCGGAAGGTTGGCGATCGCACTGCTTGACGGTGAAATTTGCCGCAACTGCTTACACTTGTTCCCTAACTATTGATGCTTACTTGTTCCCTTAAGGCGTGCATAGTTGGATAAGGGGAACAAGTAACGGCCAACGCGAAAGTATAACAGATAAAGGAGACAATGCGAAAGGCTGCAATATTCATCAGCAAAGGGTTTCAGGCACTATTTAATATTCTGTTGTTGTTGCTTATAATAGTTGTTGTTATTTTCTGCTGAACTTGTTCCCTAAAGTACAACAGACTGTATATATTTGTCGGGTCTCAAATTAAATGACCGTTCGTCTCAAATTAAATGACCGAAATCATTGTAAGCGCTGCTGTGAGGGGTCTGCGTCTATCTAGGTTTTCTTGATAGGGCATAAATCCAGAGTTATTGACATAAAGTTTTACAGGGCTGCATCGCTTGCAGTGCAAAGCATAGGCGTAAAAGGACAAATAATTTGAGACATTCTAGTGGACAAATAATTTGAGACAGCATAGCGTTATAGCTGTAGCATACAGAGCAGTCAGGACATGGCATAGAACGCTTTTTCAAAGTTTCGTACTACCTGCCACCAGAGGACAAATAATTTGAGACGTGCCAGTAAGGAAAAAGTTTTGCCTAAGTCGTTGCCGCCCAGCGAACAACGCACCGACATTGTGGTGCCGCTCGAACCGCTGAGCAATGAGGCGCAACGCCGTCTAGATGTGGTGCAGCGCCTGCATACATACAAAGGACAAGCCAACTACAGGATCGAACAAGAACGCGCGGCAGCGGAGTTAGGCGTCAGCGTTCGCAATTTGCGCCGCCTGCAACGCCAATATCGAGAAACTGGAATCGTGGGCGTGAAGCGCCAGGGCCGCTCAGATGAGGGTCACTTTAGAGTGGACGAAGCGTGGCAAGCCTACATCGTCAAAGCGTACCAAGAAGGAAACCGAGGCCAGAGAGCGACGAGCCGAGCGCAAGTTGCGAAGCTCGTAAAGAGTCACGCCGCCGAACTGGGAAAGCAAGATTACCCAAGCCGCCCAAGTGTCTATCGAGTCTTGGAATCCGAAATTAAGCGAGCCGAACAGAAACAAAGGCATCGCTCGATTGGCTGGCAGGGAGAGGAGCTAAAGCTACGCACCAAAGAGGGTATCGAACTAGATATCAAATACAGTAACCAAGTGTGGCAGGCAGATCATACCCGCGCCGACATCATGGTGGTAGATAGCCAAGGCGAACCTTTAGGCTGCCCGACACTAACAACAGTCGTTGACACCTACTCACGGTGCATCGTGGGCATTCATCTGGGCATGTCCTACCCAAGCGCGGCAGTGACCTGCTTAGCGCTACGCCATGCGATCTTGCCAAAGCAGTATAGCCATGAGTATGAACCGAACAATTTGTGGGAGAGCTACGGCGTGCCGCAGTACCTGTACACCGATGCCGGTAGTGACTTCACCTCATCCCACATCGATCAGGTGGCAAACAGCATCGGCATCGTCTTGTGCCTACGTCGTCGGCCTTCAGACGGCGGTATCGTAGAGCGGCCCTTTGGCACCCTCAACACTGAGTTTTTCTCAACGCTACCGGGCTACACCACCCGACGCCTGAAGCCGCACAAAAAAGCAGTAGAAGCCGATGCCCGCTTAACCCTAGAACAGCTAGAAGGACTGCTGATCCGCTATATCGTAGATAACTACAATCAGCAGCCTGATACACGCACCGGCGAGGAAAGTCGAATGGCTCGGTGGAGTTCCGGGCTAATGTCCCAAGCGCAGGCATTAGAGGAGCGAGAACTCGATTTACTGTTAATGCGCCAGGATCGCCGCCGGGTCTATCGAGGTGGCTACATCCGGTTTGCGAACTTACTGTACAAAGGCGAGTATCTCGAAGGCTACGTCGGCCAACAAGTTGTGCTGCGCTATAACCCGAGCGACATCACCAGTCTGTATATCTATCGCAGCCAAGGCGAACTCGATATTTTTCTAACCCGCGCTCACGCGCAGAACTTAGAAACCGAACGTTTATCGCTATCGGAAGCCAAAGCCATCAGTCGTCGCCTGCGCCAAGTGCGTCAAGAGATAACGAACGAGTCGGTGTTATTAGAAATACGAGACCGCACGCGGTTCGTAGCCGATGTGCTGTCAGAAAACAGAGCACCTGCTGTAAGTCAGTCATTAGCAATAAAGCCAGAAAGCGATTGCGATCGCGACAGCGAGGAGCCGCTTGAGCAGCCCGCTGAGCGCCGCCCGTTGCCATCTATCCGAGTGTATGACTACGAGCAGCTACGCCAAGAGCACGGTTCCCTTTGACTAGAAGCCAAGGAGCTTTGAATGACCAATCCACTCATTGCCGTTGAACTACCAGACTCAGCCGATATCAACGAACAGATCAGGCGGCTAGGCAAGCGTCGAATTTTGGAGCTACCGCAGATGTTAGATTTCCATACTTGGTTAGAGGGCAAGCGCCTCGCTAGGCAGTCATGCCGCGTTGTCGGCGAATCGAGAACCGGCAAAACCATCAGCTGCGATACCTACCGTCTCAAATGCAAGGTAACTCAGACCCCAGGGGAGCCTCCCCATATTCCCGTGTTGTACTGGCACTGCCCGGAGAACCTCTCTGTTAGCCGTCTGTTTACGGGGCTGCTAGAGCTGATGCAATATCAAGCAACACGGGGTCGTATCCCCGAATTGCGTGAGCGTGTGTACTACGTTTTAGGCAGTTGCCAGGTCGAGATGATCCTCTTCGATGAAGCGCAACGAGTGAATGCTCAGGCGATGTCGGAAATTAGAGACATCTCGGACATCTTAGAGATTGCGGTGGTGCTAGTTGGTACAGACCGTCTGAATGCGGTTATTCAGCGCGATGACCAGGTGCTATATCGCTTCCTTTCTGCCTATCGTTTCTCGCGGCTTGACACCGAGGAGTTAAGAGAGATGACAGCGCTATGGGAAGAACACATCCTGCAACTGCCTGAAGCCTCGAACCTAACCAACGATAAAGCGCAGCGCCTCCTGCTCCAAGCGACACGCGGGTACATCGGCGTACTAGACCAAATTCTATGTGAAGCGGCGATTCGGACGCTACAGATGAGAAAGCCGCGCATCACGCTGCCAACCCTCAGTCAGGTGGTGAAAGAATGTTCTCTCGTCATCAAGTAGACAGCTCAGCAGAACCGTCCCTACAGCCTTGGCTGTTCCAGGTAGAGCCCTATCCAGATGAAAGCTTTGGGCACTTTCTGGGCCGATTCCGCCGTGCTAACCATTTGAGTAGCGCTCATCTATCCGCCATGCTGAAACAAAGGCCGTATGCCGTGTCCTACTGGGAAAGCCCTTCTCGCCGACGCCAACCGGAGCCATCTGCACTACAGCACTTGTCGCAACTGAGCGGTGTAGAAGCAGCCCGGTTTAGTTTAATGCGATCTCCACCGGGCATTACGCTTCACTGGCCAACACGGTTGTGCGCCTGTTGCTATGCAGAAGCTCCCTATCATAGGCTGGTCTGGCAGGTAGCTGCTCAGTCGCGCTGTGAGGTACATCATCAGCGGCTTTTAGAGGCATGTCCTCGCTGTAAAAGTGTCTTTCGATTACCCAGTCATTGGCAAAGAGGGGCGTGCGATCGCTGTCACCTCCCGTTCCAGGAAATGGGGGCTTACTAAAGATCTAAGCGTGATCGCTAAGTCGTGAGTCTGATAGACCAACTAATCTCGCGTCCAGTAGTAGGCTCATGGGTTTCTCGAAACTGCTGTTTGAGATGCTTGAGGCGCTGTTCGTGCTCCAGGATAGGGTCTGGATAGTCCCATTGTCCGGGCGTTAGCTTACGCAAAACGAGGGCCTGTTCATGCCTAAGTTGAGAGATATCTAGAGCAGCACAGGCTTCCAAGAAATCGGGTTTGAGGGTATCAATTTGGTTGTCAATTTCAGCACGTTGAAGCCGTAGTGCAATCATTTGATTGATCACGTCGTTAGGGCTGGGGACATCCGTATTCATAAGTGCTCCAGGAAGGCTCGTCGCAAATCATAATACGGAAATATGCTGACGATAGCTCAGAGAGGCTTTGCCGACGCAACTCTCTAAGGGACTGCGATGGTGCTGCCGGAGTGCTGGATGACTGACACTAGCGGTTAGCGAGGCGATCGCTGAGGTTAAGGCTTTAGGAGGCGACGGCGGAACCCTATGGCAGCGATCGCTGCTGTCGTTCCTGGCAGAGCGCTGCCGTCTGTTGCTGGTAATGACCCGTATGTACAGCCCTATTTTAGCAACCCATACAGTCGTGATATGGCTCATTCCCCGCTGAAAGCGATCGCTTTCAGCGGGGAATGAGCCATATAGATATTTAGGTCTTATGCTGACGACAGCCCCAATGCAGCATCTACTTCCTACGTCGAGTATAGAGGTTACTTAGTTGGGCTTGGGAAAAGGACTGGAATAAAGACGTTGTCAATTCCTTGAATAACGCCATTGCTTGCAGTCATGTCAGTTTTACCAGCCTGAAGCTGTGGGTCGGCGTAGTTTGGTGAGACATCTACGAGCTTGCCATCTTTAGGCGTAATGACTGACCCTTCTAGCAAGGTATCAATCGAGGGTGCCGCTTGAATTTCTGCCGCTGTTTTAGCCCCTGCGGAGACGTGATACTTCAGAACTTTCTGTAATAAAGCAACAGCATCACCGTTGACTCCAGGCGGCAACTGTCTGACCGTTTGGTCTGTCATTTGCAGAAAGTTTATAATCTGACTGTACGAAGAAGCTTCAGGGTTAAAAGGAATCGGGCCTGCACCACCACGAGTAAACTGGTCTAGCTTCATAAAAGCTGCATCATTTGGTGCGAATAGCGTTAAGTCTGCATTAGGATCTGCTAGGGCGTCAGTAAGGCCAGCAACTTGGATTAGCTTGAACAAAATATCGAAGTCTTGGTCGTTGTCGTCGAACTCACCGCTTTGGGCAATCATATCAGCGATGGTAATTGGTTGGCCTGCTTGGGGTATCGGTCGTAGAGATATTGGATAGTTACCTCCCAGGAAGTATGGCATCAGAACGCGGTCAATCCCTTGAATGATGCCGTTACTCGCTAAGATATCGGTAAGGCCAGGTACTAATTTCGCATCGACTAAATTAGGTGCATAATCAATAAGATCGCCGTTGACGTACGAAAATCTAAATGCTTTGAGGAAAGGATCGCTTCCCTCTGGCCCATCCAGATGCGTTCTTACGAGTTTTGCACCCTTTAAGTTCTGAAGATCTGTTGAAGTTTTAACACCATCGGATAGATGATACAAAAGTAGATTTCTTAAGGTGTAAGCATTAGGATTAGTACCCCCATTATCTACATCAGCCTTGCTTAACTTGGCAAATTCCTGATTGATAACACTCAGCACTGCTGCTTCATCATCGCCGCCGTAGCCAAAAAAGCGAGAGAAATCAAGAAACGCTTTATCCGTAGGTGCAAAGATAGTTCCATCAACATCATACTGTTCTAAGTCATCAGCAAGCTCGGTTTGCTGTAGGGCGTTGAGAAGGATATCGAAGTCTTGATTATTGTCATCGTACTGGCCGCCACTTTTTTCAGAAAGAATTGCTGTAATGTTGGAATTAAGGTTGATCGCCCACGCTTCACTCTGCGAGGTGACAGGTGGTTGAGTTTGGGCTTGAACAGATGTTGCAATGCTAGGGCCAACGACAACAAAAAGCGCGACAATAAAGCCGAGGATGTGAGCGGTCTTGGGCAAAAAATTCAGTTTCATGTCAGTAGTCTCCAGAATGTTGTTGAGTTAATTAGTCAATGTGTTGCTGTAATGCAGCAGCGTTCTTGTTCGCACTAATCAATTAGCGCAAGAAAAAAGCCTGTGCGCTGTTCTCTATTGGGTATACGAAGCGAATGAGCGATCACCTGAATCTTTTTGATTTAGGAACGCTGCTATGTAATCAGCAAGGCTCCAAAGTAGAGAGAGAATTTTGGCCCCTAAGCATTTGTGCTCATTCATAATCGCTCTCAGCTAGCCTAAGAGCCTGAAACCCTAGAAATCTCATTCGAGTTGAGTTTTAGCGCTTCCTTAGCGACCAAAATTGCTCTCCATCTACAACAAAAAACTATCGCAGTAATTCAGGTATCGTATCGACTATTCGGCCAAAAGCTGGGTAAAGAGCATAAAGAGGATGCTTCGAATCACAGGCTTCACCTATTCTGAGTCCGGCTGCTAGGTTCTCGCGATACTGTGGTATCTGTTCAGGCGTCATGACGCTTTGCATCTGTGCCTGAAAGTTTTCAGTAATCTGGGCTAGCTGCGCCTTTTGCTCAGGCGTAAGATAGTTGATGTAAGCACCTGAAAATTCGCCATACTGACCGAACTCCTGGTTAAGGGCTTCTAGTTGGTTGGATGTAGGATTTTTATTCAAGGCTGCTTGAATCGCTGAGTTAATACCTTCTGGGATTTGCTCGGGATCTACTGAATACCCAAAGGCTAGGGCTGCCGTCGGATCTACTACGCTCAAAGAGTTATCGAGCACTTCTAATGTTTCTGCGTCTGACTGTGCGTTGAAAGTAAGATAGGCGTTGTTCTGCTCGTCAGTCAGGTTTAATCCTCTGTAAACATCGAAAAAGTAGTTTCCTTCATAAATTTCTGCTTCTTCTTGGTAAACGCGATCGCAAGTTTCCCATTGTGCTATATCGTCAGCTCTCCATTGCATTACTCTTTCCTCAAGGGTTACAGATTCTGTTTGGGCCTGTACCGTTTGTTGAATGCCTGAGCCAACTGTGACTGAGAGGACAGCCATCAAACCAAGGGTGCGAACAGTTTTTAACGGAAAATTATTTTTCATAGCAGTAGTCTCCAAAATGTTGTTGAGTTGATTAGTCGATGTGTTGTTTTGTAGCAGCATTGTTGTTCGTACTGCCCCTTAGTGCAAGCACAAAGCCTGTGCGCTGTTCTCTATTGGGTATACGAAGCGAATGAGCGATCGCACAAATCTTTCTTCAGCTTGATGAACGATCTAAAATCTAATCAAAGAAAGTGGAGTTAGAAGTGTCTTCACGCAGCCTTTGATCGAGTTCTGGGCGCTGCCCTGTTTCTACGACAATCGTACCGTCGTCATCAAATCCATAGATAGGTTCGCACGCCACTCCCGCACCTACCAGTTCCGGGCTTTCCAAATCACGAGTCGCCTGCTTTTGTTCCTCTGTTAGGATGTTTTTCACTTTTGCGTTGTATTCTCGGAATCCATCAGCAACTCGCTTTGCCTGCTCTGGCGAGAAAACTAACGTTATTTGCTGCCCAAACGTTGCGTACTGACCATATTTCCCATTGAGCATCTTTACCTGCTCGCGCCTATCTGCACCATCTTGATAATTGACAGCCTCATCCATAGCTGCTTTTATCTCAGGCGAAATTTCTACAGCTACGCCATTTACTTCGTTCGCGATATACGCAAAAGGCGCATCAAGTTCTACAGAAAAGGTATTCACTTCTGCTTTTACAGCATCTCTGTTGGCAAGTGCCACTCCTGAGGCTTGCACAATGGCTCTACGTTGCTCCTCAGATAAATCCGCTGGTAGGATATTCGCCCAGCCAGGATTGTCAAAAGACCAATCCGTTGGCATGAAGTACGAATAGTTAGGATCTTCAAAGTAAGCATCTAGACAAGAAGCACCGGCTTGAACTGGTTCAGCCGTCTGAGCTTGAGCGGTTCTCTGTACGCCTGTGCTAAGGGTTGTATAGAGCAAAACGAGCAATCCGATTGTGCCGGTTGCTTTCAACAAAAACGTAGGTTTCATGAGATTAGTTTCCTAAAAGGTAATGGGCTAGCTGATAGACGCGCCGAGCCGATGCTCAGCCGTTAAATAGGATACGAAGCTCGGTGCTGATCGGATTGAATTTTGGTTTAACTCAACTGCCAGCAGTGGTTCTACTGCTGGCAGTTGAGTTAAACCAAAGGGCAAGCTGAGTAGCCCAGTGCCAGGTACGAAAAAATGTAAATCGTCTCTCTAGGGCGAGCCGGTGCAGAATTATCGTTTTGGAAAAAATAATGCGACTGATTTAAATCTAGTTGGCGAGCCGGTTCGTAGACTCTATAGACCCGCGCCTAAAGACTATTTCAATTAATTCCCTTTGGAGACCACTCACATGAAACTCAGAGCTTTTACAGCAGGACTAGGCATAATCGGGGTGATCGCCTCTTTCTCCGCTATCAAAATGGCAGACGCCCAAACCACATCGACCGAGCAAGAGACAGAACCGGCTGTTTACATACAGACCGAAAGAGAACTGGCCTGCGACCGCGTCTGGAATGAATTAGCCGAATTCTCCGCTGACGGCAGCAGCTCCGGCTTTGACGATTTTGAGGGAATCACATTTTCAGCAGAACAGCAAGCCGCTTACGATGAGTTTGTCGCGCAGAAAGATGCCAAATACGAGGAGATGGATAAAAGAGTAGAAAGGGTAGAAAATCTCGATGGGTATTTAGGTTTTATGAGCCCGAATGGTGAGATGCCGCCAGAAGTAAGAGCCTTTGTACAGAACGCAATGGATAGCTCAACGTCCGGCCAATGGCGAGAATGGAACCAAAAGCTGGCTGAGCTAGGATACGAGCAGTATGGTGAGTTCACAGGCGAGACCACCCTCCTCTACACGCCAGAACTAGATCGCGAGTCGGATCAAATCAGCCAAGAATTCTACGATCAGGTGCTCTCCATTATGACGCCCGAGCAGTTTCCTCAGGCCCGCGATAACTTCGCCAAGCGGCTTCGGATCAATGAGGTTTGCGATCGCCGAGGGCCGATTGATGTCTCAGGCGTAGCACCCGGCACACCGCGCCCATAAACTGGCGCTTTAGAAACATCGCGAACTGCCCAACCAGTCCGAGCGCGAATGGAGAGCGAGCCAGCAGAAATTCTGGCCCTGATGGCTCTCCATTTTCTCTTGCTCCGGCTACACTATGTTGCCTGTGTTTGCGCTCTGTTTCTATTTAAGTTGACTCAAGTCTATGAATTTGATGCCTTCAGACCGGCCTGTCGTTGGCGAGCAATCGACAGACGCGGAAGTCTTTTTAGCGATTCAGGCGCAGCAGGTGAGCGCTTTGGATCTGCTGTATGAGCGCTACGGCAGGCTAGTCTACAGCACAGCCCTGCGAATACTGAAGACCGTCGAAGAAGCCGAAGAGGTCACGCAAGAAACGTTTCTTCGCCTCTGGCAGCGCAGCGATATCTATCAGCCTAGTAAAGGTTCGCTCAGCGGCTTTTTGATCATGCTCACCCGGTCGCGCTCTATTGATCGGATGCGGTCGCGCCAAGCCAGCCATCGAAGGCTTCAACGCATCCAAACTGCCGCCGCTTGCGTACTAAACTATAACCCTCCTTTAGAATTCGCTACCGTAGAGGAACGCTCTACGGTTGTCCGCGAAGCCCTCAAGCAACTCTTACCCGCTGAAAAGCAGCTATTAGAAAGCGCCTACTATGAAGGACTCAGCCAGTCGGAAATCGCTAAGCGTGACGGCATTCCGCTAGGGACTGTCAAATCGCGATCGCGTCAGGCTCTCAAAAAGCTCCGCGCCGCGCTCAAGCACCACCTCTAGTCCTTTGCTCCTTTGCGTTCCTGACTAAAATTAATATGACTAGACCTACCAACGACGCAAACCCAACAGACTTAATCGCAGGCTATGTCCTCGGCGACTTGAGCCGGGAGGAAGCTGTTCATCTACGCCAGATGCTGGTCGAAGATCCCGCGCGTGCTAAAGAATTAAAATCGTTTGAAGAAGCGTTTTCTCTCCTTCCTTACGATCTGCCAATGGTAGAGCCCTCAGCTCGTCTCAAGGCCAAAATATTGAGCGCCGCGATCGCCTCAGCGCCAGAGCCAGCCGCCGCACCACAGCCTTCAAACGTCGTGTCAATAGCGCCCCGTCGTCAGCGCCACTGGAAACGCTGGATACCGGCTATTAGTACGAGCATTGCAGCGATTACAGTAGCCGCCCTTGGCCTAAACCAAATGCAGCTCAGCCAGCAGTCCCAGCAAACTGTTGCCCTTCAGCAACAGCTCGAAGCTACGAACACAGAACTAACGCGCCTACGCGATGAACTGCAAGCCAATCAATCAACAGTCGCTCAGCTCAGCGATCCAGATACTCAAGTGCAGATTTTAGTCGGCAGCGTCCCCAACCCTACAAACAGCCCTTTTCCAACCGCCCGTCTATTAGCAAAACCAGGCGACCCTGAAGTCACGCTCGTCGCCCACGACCTGCCTAAGTTATCTGAAAAGCAGATTTATCGGCTATGGTCAGTGGCTGATACTACCGCTCCTCCCATGTACTGTGGACAATTTCGTCAAGATGATAGCGGTACCGCGCAATGGCTCGTACCAGACGCGATCTGCACAAAGCAGCCCTTGAAAGTCATCATCACCCTAGATGCGCCTGATGATCCCACTACCTCAGCAGGCCCTTTAGTAATGCAGAGCACTACTTGAAGCGCGATCGCCCCTACTTGTTGATCCCGAGGGCGGTCTTCAGCAGGTCGATATCCTTACCTCTGTTAGCCATTCTGCCATGGAGCCCGTACTGATCATGATGGGCTTGTAGCTCAGATGCGATATCGCCTTCAATGACGCGCTTAATGACGTTCTGGTGGGTCGTGGTGAGCTGCTTGAGGGTGGATTGATTAACCTGCCACCGCTCACTATCATCAGCGGCCTGCTGGTCGTTGTACTGCATAATCTCCCTAATCAGTTGCTCGACCTCCCGGTCAATCTGCTCCGACTTAGAGAGCGATCGCCCCGCTGACTGATTATTCTGGCCACTGCTCACCGGCTGCTGAGCCTGGGCCGTAGCCATCGCCCGTTGTGGCTGAAATGAATTCGCGACTGGCTGCGTGGTCGCCTGGGGTGGCTGGGAATTCCCAACACTCTGCCCACCCGCTTGATTAAAGAGCTGCTGAAACTGCTGAAGCTGGTGCTGCATGGCCTGAAACTGTCCGAGCTGAGTCTGAAGTTCCTGGTTTTCCCTCATGCGATCGCCTAGTTGCTCTTTAAGCCGCTCATTCTCGCCTTTGAGATGACTATTAAACTCATGCGCCATTGCCAGCGACTGCTCAATCACCTTGTTCGTACCAGCGCTGCCGGTGCCCATACTGAGCATCCGCTCAGCCTCTGAGAGCTTGGCTTGAAGAGTCTGCACTTGCTGGCTGAGTTCCCCGACCCGTACCCCGACCTCAACCGGCTGACAATCTAACTCACCAGCGAGCGAGATCGCCGTATCGGCAGCATCTAAAATCACCTGCATAGCATCCTGCTGAGTACCAAGGCTCAGCTCATCTTGAATGCTCAGAACGCGCTGCTTATCGTCTTCTGTGATGCCAATCCGACTCATAACAGGTTCCTCTGATTGAACTTCGGTAGGTGCTTCTATAGGGGCTCTGAACGCTGATATCACCTCAACACCAGGCAGCACTAACTTGATGCCCTTGCGTTGCCCCTGATGCTTGGCGATGACGTTATCGGCGATTTCATAATCGAAATAATGACGACTGGCCGCGAGCGATCGCCTGAGTTCTGCCTGCCCCGCTTCGAGCACTTTGTAATGGCCCTGAATCGCGGCTCTAAACTCCAGCTCCGGCACCGCTGGCGGGCAGTACCAAAAGGTCGCAATGGTGCTGTATACCGAGCGAAAGAGATGAGTATAGAGATTATCCTTCCCCTCCCTAACCGGTACCAGGTCAGCAAAGGTGCGATCGCAAGCTTGAGCGATCGCATTGCTATAGGCCCGGTTGATCTCCCGGTTGCTCATCCCCTCAGTATCCAGTAGCTTTCTTAAGCGTTTGGTTGCAGAGATGACGCTAGCCGCCTCAACCAGCGTCGGCAGCTCAAACTCTAGGGGAATAGGTTCGCCGCGTCGCTTGACCGCGCCAGCGAACCAGACAGACCATTTGGAAGCCAGCTTAAACTGAGCAGTTTGAATAACTTCAGCCGCTCGCCGCCCGGTCGCGACAGCCAAGCCTGCTGCCAACTCACTCCATGAGTCTGATTGCAATAGCACGCTTGCCCGCCGAGCGATTTCATCCGGGTCATTGATGGACTTAGCTGTGCGATCGCCCACAGCTTGCTCAGAGGGCATGTTGATCGCCGTCCATTCTTCTGGGCTAAAGCCAACATCATCCAGGGCCGGATGCTCTGCATCAATTGCTTTAAGCACTCGCCTGACATCCGTAATCGGGTTTTTTTGCTGGTTAGGCGTGCTCAGTCCTCGCTGAGCCATTCGGCTCTTCACCAAGGCATCCCACTGCTGCGCTTGCCGATGCCCTGCTGTAGTGTTCGGCAAATTAGCAACTTTAGGTAATAGCTCCCTAAGCAGCGTTTTCAGCCACTCGGTTGAGCAAAGTGCGATCGCCTTTTCTAGATCGGCTGCTAATGGTGCCATGAGTCGAAAACAGAGAAGGTTTGCTGTGTGCCTGAAGAGATGCCAAAAACGAGATAGCCCGAAGCCGACTGCCCGACCATCTAAATACATTATACACGTTCTATAAGTACTTATCCAATATGGAAAAGATATTTCAAAAACAAGTATATAAAATGAGTATAAATAGAAGAAATTAGGTATAATAGGGAAGTAACAAGCGATGAGCGCTATCCCATTAGCTATTCGAGGGGGCGACGCAATCCGATAAACAAAACAAAGGAGATGTTTCATGACTGATCTAGCCGGGTTGATGGATTGTGCTCTGCCCCATTCCTGATATCAGCTGCTGAAGCCAGTACGCACATCGAGCAAGACAGGCGACTGTTGCCGCTCACGTAAGCCCAATGAGCAGGCCAGCCTTTCAGCGCCGCTGTAATGTCCCCAGAGCCATACAAAGCGCGTCTGTGCTCCAAGTCTCTTCTGATGTGCCAAGCGTCTCCCAGACCTGTTCTAGCGGCCAATCAAGGATTGCATTCCAGGTCAGTGCAAGTCGGCCTGTGCGATCGCTGCCTTCCCACCGTGCGATCGCCTCTTCAGCCCACCGCTCGTGCTCCTTCGCATTTAATCCTTTGGAAGCTTTCAACGATACTGTCGTAATGTCGTTGCGCACCGGGAACGAAGGCTTCTTAGCCCTGCTGCTGGACTCTTCTGCCCGGATGCCGACAGCGCATACAACTGAGGGGAACCGTCGTAGATATCTGTCAACTTCAGCGGTCTTCAGCTCCTTGGTACAGTAGCGGGCTGCACTACTGCTCCAGAATGGCTTATCGCCCTCTCTCTCAGGTGCGATCGCTTCTCCTTCTTCCGCCAATGCGATCGCAGCCCTCTGCTGCTGCACAACTACGAGTTTGATACCGGTCTGAAAGCATACAGACCTGATGTGCTCAAGAGTTCCAGGCCATTCAATGCGCCCTAGCTCAGCGGTGATAGCAAACAATGGCCCAGGCCACTGCTGCGAGCGATGCAGGGCTGCTAGATGCCTCAGCATGGCGTCTGAGTCCTTCCCGCCACTCACCAATTTGGGGTGGGTCTGAAGCCCCGGACTTTTAGTCCGCTCTTTTCTTAATGCGGTCTTGCTTGCTGCTCAATGTATTGCTTAACGACTTCCAGCGGTGCACCGCCTACAGAAGTTGCAAAGTACGAAGGACTCCAAAGCGTTTTTGGTGATGGTTTTGGGTGTCCTGCTTTGCTATAGGCACGGCTAGAGACGCCCTTAAGATGCTTTGTCAAAATAGAGACGCTTAGCTTTGGCGGAAACTCTAGCAATACGTGGATATGGTCAGCTTCTCCATTGAACTCTAGAATCCTAAATTTCATTGAATCCGACACAGAGCGCATTGCCGCCTCTATGCACTTTAGCCCTTCATCGGTAAACACTTTGCGCCGGTATTTCGTGATGCAGATCAAATGTATTTTAAGGTCTGTAACACTGTGCCGCTCTCGCCTGAATTCATGGGTTGCCACTGTTCTGATTAGTCGCTATATTGGTTGCAGGACAACTTTAACACAAGCCATGAAAGCCCGCTATACATACCGCATCTACCCTAACCGCTTGCAGCAAGACAAACTTGCTCAAGTGTTTGGCTGTGTGCGAGTTGTGTATAACGATGCGCTAGCGCTGGTGAAGGCTACACCTGAAGGTGAGAAGTGGCCTAGCAATGCTGAGTTGCAAAAGCTTGTGATTACGCAAGCTAAGCGCACAGAGGCTAGAGATTGGCTTTCTTCTGTGTCCGTGGTTCCTTTGCAGCAATCAGTTCAGGACTTAGGCATCGCCTTCAAGAACTGGTTTGCAGCCCTAAAAGGGAAAGGTAAATCAAAGTTCCCTAGGTTCAAGAAACGCTCTAACGAGCAGTCGGCCCGGTTTACGCAAAGGGGGTTTAGCTTTTCAGGTGGCAAGCTGGTGCTAGCAAAAATGGGGTTGTTCAAAGCTCAGTGGTCACGCGTGCTGCCGTCTGAGCCTAGCTCAGTGACAATTATCAAAAACACTGCCGGTCAATACCATGCCAGCTTTGTGGTTGAGATTGGACAAAAAAGTGTTGAACCAGTGCGTAAGTCGATTGGCGTTGATTTGGGCATTAAGACTTTTGCCTTCCCTAGTGTCGGTGAACCGATTAAAGCCCCTGACTACAGCCAGCTAGACAAAAAGGTTCGCCGCCTGCAAAAGCGCATGGCCAAACAACAAAAAGGCTCTAACCATCGTGAAGCAACTCGACTAAGAATCGCAAGGCTACAGCTTAAAATTCGCAATATTCGTAAAAACTTTCTGCACAAGCAATCAACGAAGCTAGTCCGTGAGAACCAAACGGTTAGCCTTGAAGATTTGGCAGTCAGCAATATGGTGAAGAACCGAAAGCTAAGCCGCGCAATCTCTCAGCAAGGGTGGGCCGAATTCAGGACGATGCTAGAGAGTAAAGCCGTGCAGTACATCAACCGCGCTGTCAACATCATCAGCCGGTGGGAACCAACCAGTCAGACTTGTTCTGATTGTGGTTTCCGCTGGGGCAAGGTGGATCTGTCAGTGCGCTCTATTCTCTGCGTGAGCTGTGGCGCTGAGCATGATAGAGACGAAAACGCAGCCAAGAATATAGATAAAGTCGGCGCTGGATTAGCGCACGACTCTAAACGGGCGCGGAGGGCGCATAAGACTAGCTTGCTAGCAATGCCTGTTGAAACGTCAAGCCACAAAGTAGAGCAACAGCTTAGTCTGTTTGTCTAGCTATATCATTGACATGCTCCTCGGACTTCTAGTCCGAGGAGCATGTCAATGATATAGCTAGCGCCGCACCCTTATCCAAGGCTTTCTGAACAGCCAAAGGAACGCCTGAATGCTTATCCCTTAATGCCTCGTGTGAGAAAAGAGATAGCTGCTGGGCTTTCGTTGTGGCTAGCATTTCGAGTCCTCCTCTACAGCGAAAGTAAGCTTAATAGCTCTATTATACTCAATATACTCAAAAACAAGTATAGAAATAACATCAGATATATTTATATAAGTATTCTTTATCAAGGGTTACTTAGTAATTCGGCAATTTTAAGTATATATAGAGGTCTTTGGGAGAGCGGTGTATAGAAGGAGATTGAAGGCAATGCCTGAAACCCTTACGTACCAACGGTTTATAGGATTTCAATAAAGTCGGCGATCGCACCTATACGCAATTTATACATATTTCAAATATACTTACATACTCATATAAGAGATTCATATATACAATATACTTATATATGAAAGTGCAAGATATATAGT
>QBMP01000051.1:3512-18863 GCA_003242115.1 Phormidesmis priestleyi | reverse complement strand
ACACCGAATCCCTCGAAGGGATTGGCGAGGCTATCCCTTTACAGATGCTGCTAATTCCCGCAGGTACTTTCATGATGGGTTCTCCTGAGGATGAACCTGAACGTCAGGAGCGTGAAGGGCCACAGCACGAAGTGAGCGTACCCCCGTTTTTTATGGGGCGTTATCTGGTGACACAGGCTCAATGGCGAGTGGTCGCTGCTTTGCGGCAGGTCAATCGAGAGCTGAATCTTGAGCCCTCTGAGTTTAAAGGCGATAACCTTCCTGTGGAGCAGGTGTCTTGGTATGAGGCGGTGGAGTTTTGTGATCGCCTCACAGCTCAAACAGGTCGCCCCTACCGCTTACCGAGCGAAGCCGAATGGGAATACGCTTGTCGAGCAGGTACGACGACGCCTTTTCACTTTGGAAAGACGCTCACAACAGAGGTAGCCAATTACGATGGCAACTACTTCTACGCGGATGGGCCAAAGGGAGCGTATCGCGAAACAACAACTCCCGTCGATCACTTTGAGATTGCCAATGCTTTTGGACTGTCTGACATGCATGGCAATGTGTGGGAATGGTGTCAGGATCATTATGATAGTTACGATAAAACGCCTATTGATGGCAGTGCCTGGGTTACCTCCGATAGAGATGCAAGACGTTTACTACGTGGCGGTTCCTGGTTCTACAATCCGGGGGGTTGCCGCTCCGCGTTTCGCAACTACAATACGCCCGACTTCCGCCTCAACATTATCGGTTTTCGCGTGAGTTGTTCAGCCCCCAGGACTTAATTGCGCTTTACCCTTCTTGCGCTTTTGCGCTCTTTCTAGTCTTTTCTTCTTTCTCTTATCCCGCTTAGCGGGATAAGAGAAAGAAGAAAAGACTATTTTTAGATGCTTTTCTACAGCCCCATTTCCGCCTTTACAGCAGCTTGCTTCGCTCTAACCGTTTGCCTAAGCTGAATCAGCGTCATGCTGGCGTATTGTGCAAATGTCACCTTATCGCTTTTCAATAGACCTTGAATTTTTTGGGGTTCCCCATTAACGGCATAAATCAATCCACTGCTTCTATGGCAAAGCACTTTAAACTCTTGCTTTTGGCCATTCTCTCGACAGCGCACAGAATAGTTTTGTCCTTCAAAAGCAGTCACCCTTCCCTTCTCAGTATTGCTGGAGCGCGTAAGCCCAGCCCTTACCGCATTCTCCAAAAGCTGCTGCGCCATCGGCAGAATCTCAGCGGCAAACTCTGACTGCTGCTTGTTCCGAGCTAGACCCGTTGCTGTTTGAATCTGCGCTTGTAGCGGTGCTGGAATCTCGATATTCGTCAAGCGACTATTTTGCGTACTTAAAATGGTTGCAAGGGTATCGCCGAGTTCTGTATTGCCAATATACCCTGCTGCCTTTTGAGCCTTCTCTACTAGCTCCCTGAGCGTAGACACCTTAGCTATCTCCACAGCCTCGTGCTCATGTGTAGGCGCTTCCGATAGCTGAGGCAGGCTGTCTCCCGTCTCGACCACCGCAATCGTCTGTGGGGTTTGAGCTGTAGGTTCTACATCCCGTTCTATCTGAACTTCAGCCGCCTGCTGCCTCACTGCCTCAAGCGCAAACCCTTGCTCCAGGATATTCCTAGAAAAGATATCGGCAAACTCACGGTCATAGTCTCGCATCTCGCCACCCGTCAGCGCATTCTGTACGGCCACCTCTTGAAAAAGTAAGTGACCGCTTTCTTTGATCGCAAATACCATCTCCCCATCGTGAATAAGCTCACCATTTTGCTCGCGATAGTGCGTGAGGTACAGCAGCCTATCGTCTCCAACCGTATGCGCCTCAACGACCAGGGGAAGATACGGCTCGTTCTCAATCCTTAAATGGAACGACTCACTACCCACAACCTTCTGTGCTAAACCGGCTTCATGTAGAAACTGAGAAACCTGCCGTTCTGCCTTGAACCTAAGTCGATGCGCCTCAGGCTTTTGCACCATCGGCTGCACCATCGGCTGATCTTCTGCTACGGGTATGACTTCTGACGCCTCTGTTGGCGTCGCCTGCAGCGCTTCACCAGGAGCTGCTTCTCCGTCACTTGCTTCACCTTCAATAGTCTGTTCTTCAGTCTGTTCTTCAGTCTGTTCTTCTTGGGGCCGTTTTCCTTCAGACTGTTCCATGCCGTCCGGCAGTTGCTCAGCCGGTTTCGCTGATGGCAGATCCGGTAGCTCAAGCGCCATCGTCTGTTCATCGGTGCTGGCATTAAACGCCTCAGTTAGCTGCTGACGTACCGCGCTTAAATCCGTCACATCGACGATAGGTGGCAATCCCTCTCGTCCCACAACAGTCTCCACGGTGTCTGCCCACTTCAATGTAGGAATCGTCAGCCCAAGCAGCTCACGCGCCGTCGATTGCTCTGTGAACGCTGCAAGCCGCTTACCCTTACCCTTCATCAAATAACCCACCACATCTTCCAATCGGCCCTGTTCAAACTTCGCCTGCATCCGGTCGCTCACGCTGGTGAATTCGCCGCCGACCGCCGCCTGTAGAGTTGGATCTAGGTAAACGTCCTTACGTGTTTTACCTGTCAGAATAAAGAATTCTCCCGCTGGGTTCTGCTTAATCGTGATGGACTCATCTGTCGTTTTAACAATACCTGCGCCGCCAGTCGCTGTAATGAACGCTTCTACCTTCTCAGCATCAGGCAGAATAACCGGCGCTGCCTCCATCTCCTGCTGCGGGTTAAATCCTTTATCCATCAGCATGACCGGCTCCATCTGCCCGTTGCTCATGCTCGCTAGAATAAGCTTCCCCTGGCTTTGATAGGGCGTATCAGCAGCTCTCAGCAGGTTGCCTTTAAGGATGGTTCGCACTTCGCGATCGCCCATCTGCCTTTTATCAAACAGCCCATAAATATCGACATTCTTGCTATAGGCCCGAGCAGGCGTCACCGTAAAAGAATCGGCTGTTTCAGTGGCTGGGTTGAGCTTAGAAAGCGGCAGTGCGATCTGACGTTGCTCGTCTGCGATCGCAATGACAACCTCCCATCGCGACGGAATAGCCACATTCTCTTTGACAGGAATGCTCGGATCGCCAAACGTATCCAGCGACTTCCCCCGCTTACGCACGTTCGAGATAACGCCATAGAACACCCGCCCGTTGCTCGCCGTCATCCGCACCGACTGCCCTGGCCTGAAGCGCTTGATTCTACTCAGGGTGGCGAGCTGCTTGTCCGAGCGCTCTTCCAGCCTATCTATCTTGCCCTGAAGCTTTTCAGGATCAGGCTCCTGCTGAGTATATTGCAGCTTTTTTTCAGCCAGATAGCGTTCTGTGACCTGCTCTGTCTGCTGGCAAAGCCGGTTTACTAGCGCAGTCGCCGCCACATCTGCTGCGCTTTGGTCGTGGTCTTCAATCACGCGAACCGGCTTCATCTCTAGCGTTTGCCGAACGTCATTGATCACCTCTAGCTGTGTCTTCGGCTTACTCTGAACGAGTACGTCCACTACCTCAGCGGTGATGCCTCTGGCAAAAGCAGAGTCCACCCCCACCGCTTCAGCGACAACTTCCACGCTCGCCAGCGTCCTGGCATCCAAGTTGATACCCGTCGCCTCAAGCGGGTTCTCACCCATCGCCTTATAGCGATCCAACGTGGCCTGATACTCCATATCCAGCTGCTGATAAAACTCCTCCTGCTCCGCCACCGGCAAAATGGGCAAACAGCCTGTGACTTTAGCGGCAGCATTTTCAACCGGCTCTGTCGCATACTCAGAAACGCTGATGGGGTTGAACAGCCGCTCGTTCAAATCAGGATCGTCGCGCATGATGTCCGTGACAATCTGATTGCCGATCTCATTGAAGTAGTCAGGAATCCCTTCAAAATCAACGCCCCCTTTGACCGCTGCCGTCGTGTTGGCATTCAGCGTCGTCAGCTTTTTTGCGAGTACTGCCGCTGGCCGCTTCTCGTCAGGTGTATCACCCACAATCAGAGAAATTTTGGGCGCGTTCACTTGGCCGGTGCGATGGAACCGACCCAAGAACTGTTTGAAAACATTAATATCGCGCTCCGGCTGAGCAATCAGGAAATGCCTGCGGTTCTGATTCTCGAACTTACTAGACGAGTGCATTGAATAGCCAGTCGAAGCGCTGCGATTGCCCAGGCCAATATCCACCGAGCCGCTGTTGAAGCCTGCGATCACCGCAATCTTTGCGGCCTTAGAAGTTTCCTGCGCAGTGCGCCGCTCAAACGTTGCGCTGCCATCAGCCGCATACTCTAGCTGTACGCCGCGCCCTGTGAGTTCGCCAAAGGTATAGCCCGCCGATTCTACCCGATGCCGTATCCAATCAATTGGACTGACTGGCATATTCGCAAAGTCGGCATGGTCAATCAGCTTAGTGGCTTCGGCATATTGCTGAACCGCCTTTTCTCCTAGCTCCGCGTCCGTCATCGGACGACGATAGCCTTCACCGGAATAGTCCTTGATCGTAATGTCACGGCTGCGTTCCAGGTAGCGCCACAGCACATCTTGAAAGGTAATATCAATTGCATCGCCCGCCTTGATATTCATATCGCTGGCGTATTGCTCGATGAAGCTACCCATCGTATTGCTAAGCCCAATGAACGGTCGCTCACCGGCTTCTAAAGATGAGATCGCAAGGTCTGCCACTGCGTCTGCTTTGCGAGCTAGCCCCGCTTGGTCTACGACGTTCCACATGATAGAGCTGAAGTTGGTGCTTTTCGCTCCGGCAAATCCAATGGCCACATCCCCACTGATTCCTTTGGCCTCTGCCCTGGCCTCTTCATTCAGCTCAGCAACAGCCGCCTTCTTCAACATATCGAACTCTAGAATAGAGCGCATAATGCTGCTGAGTTGGTCGGCATCCCCGTGGGCTGTCGGCACCACCGTCGAGCTAACATCGACCCCAGCATAGGTACGCGCCCGTCGAATGTACTGGCCATCTTCAGCCATCATCGAAGTGGCCACCTGCTGCAAAGGTGTGCCGCCCTGCTCTAGCGTTGATTGCAGTCCTTCGATGGAAGTAACCTCTGCGACATTCATCCGTGCGCCGTAGAGATCCATCACGTCAGGTCGCTTCGTCGCGGTTGCCGACGCAAAGAATACGCCATCTGCTGCCTGTACCATCTGCCGCGTGAACTGAGCCCGATCAGGTGCAGCATCCGCTTTCTCCCATTGCTTAGCGGTGCCTCCGGCCTCATGAGCTTCATCAAGAATGAGGATGGAGCGCGGTGCAATATCTTCTAGAAACTGGCGACGGGCCGTACTTTGGCCTTTAACAGTCTGTACCTGTGAATAGGTGCTAAACACCATATTGTATTTAGAGGACAGTTCGCCTTCTCTGAGCATAGCGTTTAGCTCACGCTGATGAGAAAAAGAAGATGTTTGTAGTGTCCGTCCATCTGGTAATGGAATAGTTTGGTCTTGGTTCGTCATAAAAGGACGAATATCGCTCACCCCGATGTCATTCAAATCTCGAACAATATCAGCATAGAGTCCCGGATCTTTAGTGATGAATATAGGGATACGATCCGTTTCCATCGCGTACTTGATCGCTGCTGCCATCTGACGGCCTTTACCTAGCCCTGTATCGTCTCCAATCAGCGCCGCCTTCCCGTCTTGCAAGCTCTTTAGCGCTAGCGCAACGCCGTCCACTTGTTCAGCAGCCAGTGCCTGATGCAGATTATCCACTGAGCCAAAGTTCAGCGAATTTGCAACAAACTCATCGACGTTACCTACCTGTGCCTCTAGGTTATCGAGCGCTTTTTGAATAGGCGCTTCTAAGTTCTGAGGAACGTAGCTATCGAGTCGTTTACCTGAGCTTTTAGGCTGATAGGGTACTTGAGTTGAAGTTGTCGCGTTTTGGTTGAGCTCTGAAGACATTGCATTTTCTATGGTTAGAGGGTTAGTCGAATCAGCCACTCTTCGAGCGTTCCGTTCACTGCTATTGAGATCGCGTTTGCTTCTTCGTCTGGATCTGAGAGTACGGTCTGTGGAAAGCTCGTTACTTCCCCTAGCTTCGAGACTATCAGCGGGCTCTGCGCGAGAGCTTGAATCAGTTCCCCGTCGTTCATCGTTGCCGATAGGAAGACCTCGTGGTTGGCTAGCTTTGAGCATCTCGCCCGTACTATCTCTTGCCAAGTCTGTAACTGGTTGGGCTCGTATGCCTGTATCATCCACTTCAGGCGAGCTTCCAGTAGGGTCTGGTAGTGGCTCAAATCCTGTATCGTCTGTGTCTCTGGCGGCGTCAGTACTGCCAGCAGCATCGCGTTTTCTGTGGGTGCCCAAGCTTGGGGGTTCTGGATGTAGGGTGGGTGGTCTAGATAGTCCATCGGTTTCCGTCTCGTGAATGTTGGTTGGAAGCCGTTCTTTCAGCTCCTCATAGCTGGAGTATATCCGAGGCGGATCTGCGCCCGGAAGCCTTCGTTTATCCATCTGAGGATCTAAAAAAGGCTGTCGCTTTCGCCCTTCGATCAAAATGACATCTACGGGATATCGCCCTCCCTGACGGCTGTACAAATCGCCTTCTACCGTGAAGTGTTGAGTAACGTGATACTGCCGATAGAGATTGAAAAAGTACTTACGAACGCGCAAGCTGTTGTATCTATCTAGCCGCTGCTGCTCATTGCCGAGTTCACTACCGATAATCAAAGCAGCTTTGCCGTCATCCTTCATTGCCTCTAAAGCTTTCCAAGAGATCGCCTGATCAATTTCAGCCGTCACGATTGGCGTATCTACTGCGCCAATCCGAAACCTATCTGTCCCGTTCTCGCCCCTGCGCCTGCCAAACGGCGGGTTGGCGATCACCACGTCTACTTGCCGGTCAGGGCTGTAGGTAGTGGCATCGTGATGAGTCGCACGGTAGCCCTGGCTAATGAGATCAGCAGCGCGTTTAGGATCTAACTCATTGGCGATCGCGTTGCCAGGATCGCTAAGCATGAGCAGTGCCCCACGTCCTGCTGTGGGTTCATAGACCGTTTTGCTATGGTCAATCCCCGCCAGCTTACCCGCCAGATACGCCAAAGGTGCAGGCGTACTGTACTGCTGTAACTCAATGCTAGAGCTGGTGCGGGTACCTAGCGTCGGCTGTCTCTGATATAAATCGACCAGCTGATCATAGATGTTGTCAGTGGGATCTCCGGTGGGATCGCCACCACCATCAATAATGTGCTTCGCCACTAGGAGCACCCCTTGCTCAATAGCTTCTTCTACTGCCTTGGCCAGTGGCTCACCGGCTCGTACCGGCTCATCTAATATCACTGCGGCTAGCTTGCGAGCTTGAGTAATCGTCTCGAATCTACCGCCTCCTAGAAATCGTCCATAGAAAGCATCTACTAGCCGCTGCCTATTCTGTTCAAAATTCGGTGAGGGCATAGGTAGGCGTTTTTACATTAGCGATGCGTGTTGTAGTTGTCGGGCAGCGGCAGCGCCTGCACGGTCGGTTCTTGGTTAATACTGCGTCTAGCGTTTAAGCTCTCTTCGATCATCTGTTCGATATCCCGTCTGGTCAGTTCTCTTGAAGCAGCTGGAATATTGAAAGTTGAGCGAATCAGCTCAATTTGCTGCTGAAGTTCTGTGATGGAGGTGAGCGCGATCGCTCTGACTTCCGGATCGCTCAAGCCGAGGACAGCCTTCGCGCTGAAGGGCCTCCAGAAAGCCGCTATAGCAGCCAAGCCCATCTTTTTACCCTTATGGGTTGAGTGTGCTTTGTTTCTCAGTAGGTAGCGAAACACGTCACCCATTGGGCCAGCGATGTAGGCGTAATAGGCAAATTGAATTCGAGAGGTGTCTTTTTGTCTAATAGAAAGTGGCATGATGAAGATCGTGATTTGAATAGCGGTGGCTAAAGAACGTTCAGATTTCTACTCCTTTTTTCCCTTCTTGCTTAAATGGTGCAAGTACTTTACCTGTGGCCATCTGCTTTGTCGCTGAATGCGTTTTAGCTTTAGAGACAACACTGTCGGCGTAATTCGCCATTGCGGTTGAACCCTGCTGTTGAGCAATTTGAGCGGCGACGGGGCTATTCCATCGGATTATGGCTTTAGTGCTTTTGGCCGAAACCCCGCCTCTCATGGCAGTGGCGGCAATTAGCTGATCTCGCTTGTTTGGATCTGTTTGCGTGACGTGGCGGCTGTATTTGCTCCAATTTTGCCGGTGCGGATCGAGGCCGCTTCTGGCTAGCTCGCGGTTGAGAATTTGGTCATGGGCTGCTCGAATATGCTCGGAAGATCTTGCGCCTTTGCCCGCTGCCAAATCCTTTGAGGCCAGTTCTGTCAGCTCGGGGCTAACGGCCTTCTGCTTTGCCAGAACGTCGTAGTACATCTGCTGAAGCGGCGATCGCTCAGGATGAGTTTTTTTGATCTGGGTGTGGGCCTGTGAGATCGCAGGGCTGCTGCTGGTATCTTTACCCGTCACGAGATCGCGAGCGGCGCTAGCTGCGGTCGTACCCTCTACGTTTTCAGCTTCTAATCCGCTTCTGTACGATTCTTCCAGTCCAGAGACAGATAGCGTTTGCGCGATCGCTGTCCTTTCCTGGTTCTGTTCATCCCAATACTTTTCTACAAACTGCTGCACATCGACTTTCTTATTGCTAGCAGGCTTCTGCTGAGTCTCTTCCTTAATTTGACTGGCTACTTTTTGCAGCGCCTGCCATTTCATCTCCGAGGGCGGCTTCTCAAAAGCTACCCGCTTGCTCATCTCTGCGGCAGTGTCTTGAGAAGTGGATTGAGTTTGCGAAGACTGGTTCTCAGCGCGTTCAACCAGCTTTGGCGGTGCGGCCATTGCAGCAGGCTGGGTAGCTTCTGACTGCTGTACGGCCTGCTTGTCCTTTCCGCTGGGCAATGCCCTGTCGTTATCTTGGCTCTCACCTTGAAAGGTGCCTTGGCTAACAATCCTATTGGCAGTCGAGATCGCCTCATTATTCTCCGCACTTTCATTTTGCACGAGCCCTGCTGCGGCTTCCTCTGCGATCTCCTTCGGCACCCCACGGCTGATGAACGCCTCGCGATAGTCGTTATACAAATTCCCCCGCAGCTCTGGCGCGGTTGCCAGCCGCTCCTGCCTTTGCCGCAGTGCTTCTTTTACCTTATCTACCCCTGCTCGAACAGCGGCCCCGCCAATTGCGGTTGCGGTTCGAGCCAAACGAGCTGTTGCTTCAGCGGCTCGAATCTCCGTTTCCTCTACGCCGGACTGCTCACTTCCGTGAATCGCTGATGTCTTGATAGCCATGCTGTGTCATCTCCTAATTTTGGATGTTTCTAATACTGCTCATCATCAAAGTCAGCCGCTGCCTCAGCAAAGACCGGCAGCGGCAAAAATCTATCGGCGGCCATCGCCCTAGCTCGACTGGCTTGGTCTAAATCACCGAGTGGATTCGACTGTTTCTCCCGTGCGATCAATCGGTCTTTGACCGTTGCCCCCCAAGCCGCTAGGCTCTTCTCGTGAATGGCAATTTCTGCTTCGCTAATCTTGACTTGGCACCTGACCGGCACAGAGGCCGCACCATTCTTCGAGCGGTGGCCAGGGTTCACGTACACGCATTCGCCCTTTCTAAACTTCAGGTATTCATCAGGTGAGACGAGCGGAACCTTTTGTATCTGCTGGTTTCGGCTACGACTATGGTTCTTCCCATAGCTTCTCGACTTGGTGTAGTGAGTAATCTCTTTCTCTCCCAGATATTGAGAGAATTCCTTGGCCGTTTCAAAGTCCCGAGGATTGAAGAAGAACTGAGTACCACAGGCCGCGATCATCGCCTTTGCTCCATCGGGGCCATACCGCTTTCTAAGCTGTGAAAAGTTTTGATAGCCAATCAGCGCAATCAGTCCAGCCGAGCGCAGCTCATTCAGATAGCTTTCAAATGCGGGCAAATAGAGCGAGGGAAACTCATCGACTGACACCATCAGCGGTGTCTTTCTAGGTTCTGAAAAGTTGCGAGAGACTAAAAGCTGGAGTACGGCTGCGAGTAGAGGCGTAACCGCATCCTTTTTCTCGATATCCGTTTGTAGAAATAGGATTTGCTTGCCCGTCAGATCTAGCGGAATGGTGGTTTCTCCACAAAAGCTCGGTAGCAAGTCTTTAGAGATGAAACGTTTGAAGACGTTCTGAGCGGTTACTACCATTCCGGCAACCTGCTTTTCCGCGTCCTCACTGCTGAGGAGCTGAGCAAACGCCTCAATTACCCAGTCTGAGACCGTTCGGCTCTCCCGCAGCGTTTTTATCCGATCAATCAGCAGCGGCAGGTTGAGAATTTTGCCCACCGTCAGCAGATCAGGATACTCGGTGAGCTTGGCTAACAAAATAGCGGCTTCGACTAGGTTCACCCCGGTTCTTTCAAAGAAGTCCTTGCCGCTGCCAGCTTGCCCCGGCACCTGACCGGCTGAATTCTTTTCGAGGATGTATGAAAGCTGATAGGCCATCAGCGAGTCTGTTTCGCTTTTGATAAAATCGAGCAGATTGCAGGTACCTGTGTAAGGTTTACCGGGTGCGAAGACGCTGACGTGGTAGCCAAGAGAAGCTGCATAAGCCGCATGGGTTTCAGTCTGTGTGCCTTTGGAGTCGTAGACGATGATGGGATAGCCGTTGCGCAAAGCTGAACGAATGGCCGGGTCGATGACGCTAAAGGTTTTCCCAGTGCCTGGAGCGCCTGCGACAGAACTGCCCTCATTGGCATAGGGTAGGTCTATTTGACCCACTTTTAGCGCCGCCGTCAGCCCTCCGGTTGAGCGCTGCTGTTTCCATAAGCGCTCAGCCGTTTTAATTTCCCTTCGGTTTGCAAAGCGCCCAGTTGTAAATTGACCCCCGCGCCCGTTTTGCAAGCGATGATTAAGGGCTTGCATCACTGCGAGCAGGGCCAGCAGGAAGACAATCTCTTTGTTTTGCCAAAGCATTGTCTGTAGATTTGATGCTGCCAACACAGGCATTGGGCTGGAGGGTATGAGTGTGATATCGCCCATGATGCTCTTACGAATCCTCCGTAACCCATTCGCCATTCCAATAGCACAGCGTGTCTTGAGTAAGTCCTCTCGCTGGCGTATTAATCGGAGGCGCTATGAGCAGACAGGGCAACTCGGCCCCCGGTCTCTCTATAAATTCAACAATCGGCTGACTTACACTGGCTTGACGCACGTAGGTCAATAGGATTTGCTCGCCGGTCGAAGCTCTGTAGCCAGAGATCGCACAGCCCCCAACTCCGCAGAGCGAAGATGTTTCAAAATCGACGATCAACAGATCGCCCTTCTGTAAGCCCACCGCAGAGCTAGCGATTTCAGCTCTGTTCGCGCTAGGCGCGGTGTTATCGGCAATAATCTGCGTCAGTTGCTGCGAACTTACTAGCCTAGATAGCGGTTGCCACTGCTCCGTACTTTCAGCTTTCGAGCCACTGCTGATAAATAATCCACCAATGGCTAAGAGCAGGCTCAAAGAAGAAAGCACAATCGTTGTTCTCGTGACAGTTGAGAGTTTCATATCAGCCTTACCTCGTAGCGGGCGTATTTAGAAAATCAGCGTAAAGTTGCGCTGCTGTCGCGGCTGGAACCCCACACCTTTGCTCTAGTTCTTCAGGCTGCATTAGACCGCCTGCTCTACAGACAAACTGCCATTGCCCATCAGCGTTTTGCCGTGCAACAGCGCTGACGCCAATGTCGTTAAACGTCAAACTCAAAAGAGCGTAGCTACCCTGTTCGACTAGCTTGTCTTGGAAAATCTCTTCATCGTCAGCGGACGCGGCTTGAATGGCTTTAAAAGGGGTTTCGCCTGTTGCCTCAGAGATATTCTCAATCAACGCGAATGGCGCTTCCGAATAGCCCAGCCCTGACTCTTGAGCATAGGAAAAGCCCGCTGACAGTAAGGCTACGCTAAGGCTGACTAGAAATAAAGCTAGCAGTATTCTAATTCGTTTAATGGTCATGTCCATCACCTTTACTATGTCCTACTGGATTTAACGTTTGGCCGTTGCGCTGTAAAACGCCCAGACCCTCTAGATATTCAATGGGGTCGTAGGTTCCCTGAATGCCATAACCCCCTTGCTTCTGCGCGTTAACCGGATCGCGATATTCAAGGTGAACAACGCCGGTTGTGGTGGTGCCTTGGCCAACCACTTGGCCCGGTGCAATGATGTCTCCTACGCCGACGGAGAATTTGTCTAGTTCAGCAATACGCTCAACGACACCTAGATCAGCGTTGTATATGTCGATGTAGTGGTAATAGCCGCCGTCGTCATAGCCTGCGTTCACGACCTCGCCACCAATGTATGACTGAAAGCTGTCGTTTGGGCCGAGGTCAAGATCTTGTCCCGCATGTTGACGACCCCCACGAGGAGCGCCATATTCCTGTGCACTCAAAGTTCCTGTCAGATGAGTTTTTAGCGGCTGTACTGGCGTTTGAGCCTTACATTGAGAGTCCGCCTTTGTCTGAGTTTCGGCCAGTCGATAAGAGTGTGCTAACTCTTCTCCGTAGGTTTTGAGCGTCAGCCTGCCATGCGTATCAGAAGCATTACCGTCAATCGGTGCAGCAGGGCCACCAAAATGGATTTGCCCCACCCGTTCGATAATTCGACTGCCTGAAAAGCCTTCACTAATAGCCTGCTCAATATTGCGTGTTTGATCTGCCTTGAATAGAGAATCTTGGTCTGCTGCTGGGAAGAACTGATCGACTTCAGAGGAAGAGATCGCACCGCCCCTGTCGGCTTTATCTAAAAATGCTGCTCCACCTGGCTTCTGACGAATGATCTCTCGCACGTCGGCTCGATAGGTCATGTATTGGTATCGGCCCAATCCTCGCCCGCCTGCTGTGTAGGAACCAACTGAATTGTAGTTGCCTTCAATGCTAGAAAAGGCTACCGCTAGAGACTGGAAATCAACTCCACCTGGCCCTTCCCCACAAAGTCCAAATCCCCCACGATTTCGACCTGAACGACTGCGGCTAATGACGCTTTGCACGTCAGGGGGCGTGGCGGGCCGCAGGGCTTCCCATTCCGGTGGCGCTCTCACCGGCTGAGAGCGTCCGCCCATGCCATCTTTAATGCCGGTTAAAATAGTGTCTTTCTCATAAGTGGTGATGCCCAGAGGCACCTCAAGCGCATAGGCCGTACAGCCTAAATCGACAAAGAAGCCAGATGAACAAACCCTAAAAGCTAGCCCCCAGTCAGCCGCGCCTGTTTTTTCATCGGTTGAGCGAATCTGTAGGGCAAACGTCTCACCAAAGGGAAGACGATACGCCCCCGCCTCATCCATGCCAGGAATGGCCCCTAATAGGCCATGACCATCAGCAACTCTGTGGTCTTTCGTCATCCACTGATCGCCTTGCCAGCCAGGGCCAGTGAGTTCGATGTGAGGACAGCCGCCTACACAGGGCACCTGAAAGCCTGCTTCAATCGAGCCAGAGACAGGTTTCGGCGTCGGCTTATCGCCAGCATATTCTTTCGGGCCAAAGGCAATGTCCTGTTGAGCGGTAACGTTTAGCAGGGTCAGGGGATGAGGAAATTCTCCTAGCGGGATATCGCCTAGTCCTGGAATGCTAGAGAGTGCCTGTTCTTGGAAGCCTTCAAAGTCAGAAATTTTGGCAAGTTCGATATTCGGAATCGTCATGAGCGGCAGATCGCCGAGCACATTTCCGGTCAAAAGCTCACCTAGATCAGCGTGCTTTGAAACAATCTGATTAAGTGTTTCAGTCGGCTTTACGCTGAGTCCTGCGACCTGCGATAAAGCTTCTGCTACACCGGGCAACTGCTCAAGTGGCCAGTCGCCTGAGAAAGGAACCGACTTCAACAGTACGGCCAAGGGCAAATCAGCTACCAGTGGGATATCTACAATCGATAGCGTATCTAGCGCTGCCAAATCAGAGAGCCTGAACGCCTCGGGATGAAGGCCATCAAGAATATCTCCTACTTTCAAAACATCGATAGGATATTCTCCTGATACCCAGTCGCGGGCCGTCTCGTAGCCAATCTTTGCTGCGTGCTCACCAATACTAGGCCAGCTTCCACCCTGCTCAAAAGGCGGCATCTGATTGAAAGAGAGGGTCTCCACTACCGATAAGTTCTCTGCGAGTGCGTTGGGCGTGAAGCAGAAAAAGAGAGTGAAAACTAGCCATAGTCGTAGGAGCAACCGTTTCATATGCTGGCTGCTCCCTCAATTGGCACCTGACTGCTGCCAATAGCTTCTAACCGCTCTAGTAGCGCCCAATCTACCGAGGCATCCTGCGCTGCGGCTTGCTGCGCCTGACCGCCTTCAACCGCTTCTAACCAGGCGTTAACTCTGGTGACGACCGGATTATCCGCGCCGAGGTTAAAGGTCGCTAGCCCTGCTACAACGGCGCTGGGCTCTAGCAAAACGCTCTGTAGCCTTTCACTAGGCAGTCTTTCACTGGCCGTTTCCATTGCTACAGCGCTTTGGGGCACCAGCCGCGTGAGGCTATCTCCTGTGGCCCCGTAGTCGATAGAGAATTCATAGATCTTGGTTTCACCATCTGCCGATAGGGTCACCAGCGTCAGGGTCGTTTGACCCACTTTAGGTAGTCCATTGATCTGCTGGCAGGGGGTTATCCGCCGCAAGTAGAGGATACTCGCTCCCGTCTCTAGCGGCGAACTCGGCGATAGCTGGAGGCAACGCCCCCCGTCACCTATCCAACCTCTAAAGACCTGCTCACCAGTTTGAGAAAAATCGATAGTATGACCTGCCCCAATCTCAACCGCAATGGGTGTTTTTTGGCGGTTAGCCGTTTGAACGCTGATATCTCTAGCCTTAGCCGGTGATGCGAGCGCTAGTAGCGCTGACAGTAGCAGCAGTACTCGCAGTCGTTTCATAGCGCGATCTCCTGAGTCACAAAGAGCTGTAGCTGTCTGCCTGATTCAATCGACCAGATGGTAGGGCGGCTCGTCAACTTTTCAGCCTCAACCTCAAGCCGAGACGCGCGACTGCGCAGCATTTCATTTGCCGCCCCTGAAAGCAGTGAGCCCCATAGCGAACCAACGCCATACTCCCGACTGTTAGAAGAACCCCCGATGCTGACCACACTGGTTTCTCTTTGCGGACGATTGAGATAATCACCCACAGCCCCCATTGCTCCTAGTAGTGCCTGCTGTCGGTCAATGGCCTGCAACTGCTGCTCAGAACTCTGCTCCGCTCTGGCGACGGGATAGCCGCCATCGACCGCTAAAATTTCTAGTGCGCCCGCAGGAATGCTAATATCTGCTATCTCATTGCTGCCGGGTAGTACCATTGCAACAACATTCAGCGAAACCGCACCGGAATCCGACAGTTCACCGATTTGAACAATTAGCTCTGTTCCGTCAGGAATTACCTCTACGCCATCGCTGATAAGCGGGCTCACCAGTGTCACCGAACCCAACGCCCTCGGCAAGTCGGAAGCCCAGGTAACAG
>QBMP01000051.1:0-3502 GCA_003242115.1 Phormidesmis priestleyi | reverse complement strand
AAAATGCGCGAGGGTAGCGTGCTATCATTCCTGAGCGCTTCTGGTTTTTTCATAATCAAATCCCTTTGCGCTTCGTAAGTGGCCATACCAGCTAGCACAATCTCTTCTTTAGGAACGGCTTCTAATTGTTTGGGCAATGCTGAAACGGTTAGATTGACATCCCTCATGACCATTGGTACAGGCCGCGTGGCCTCGCCTGACTCTTCAGAAATTGCCTCAGCTGTAGTCGGCAGCGCCTGAGCGCGAACACTAACTGGAATCGAGCCAGTGCGAGAAAATTCAACGTTCTGGTTAGCTACTGCCACGAAGCTAGGAATGCTGCCCGTTGAAGCTACAGGCGCTGCGGCCTGCGCAGATGCTGGCACAGGGAGAGCGCGACCGGGCAGCTGGCCGTAGTTTCCCGCCGCTGCAATTTCGGCGAGATTTACAGGTGGCTGAGGCGGTGCTTGGGTGGTCGTACTTGCTGCTGGCGTTGTTGGTCGAGACGGCGCGATTGCCCTTACCGATTGAGCCGGACGAACGGGATCTGAACGAACGGGAGCAGGCCGCGAGGCCACAGCAGATAAGGGTCTTGATACTGGCATAGACTGCTGTGATAGTGGTGAACTTGACGCCAACACCTGTGTCGGCTGGCGCTGCGTTGGCGCTGAACCTTCTGCACCAGCAGCCTCTTCTATTTCCTGAGCGGTGAAAGACTGATTCTGTAGCGCCAGCTTTCGTTTGAGATCTGCGTTCTCTTCTGCGGTCAGCCGCTGCGCTTCCTCCTCCTCAGATTCGGGTATATCACCCTTTTCTGTCGGAGCTACTGGCGTCGGCTTAGCGCCCGAGAGCAGGTTGCCTGAAAACAATCTGATGGTAGGCACCATCACGACGAGTGCGGCAACGCCTGCTAAGGCCAATTTAAGTGGAATGCTTTTGTATATTGGTTGAGCAGGCTGCTTCTCATCAAAGACACCTGGATCGATTAAAGGACGTTCTTCTTCAGACGGCGCATTAAGCAGCGCCCGAACATCTTCACCGGTCACCTCTTCACTGCGTTTGTTAATTAGCGCTTCATCGACTGGCATGGGGAAGTTCCTCTACTTTTGTAATTCTGATTCCAGATTCAAACAGTTGGTAGACCGCTTTGACAGATGCATTCGCATCCTCTTCCAAAGGAGATTGAGGAATTTCAGCGGCCATCATTTCAAGCTTGAAGTTAGCGGGCACCATCTTCCCGGCTGGGGTTTGCGGCGTTGAGATGTAGCGACTGCCGAGCACCTCAACCTCCCAACGCCCCGTTCCAATTTCTTTTGGCGGCAGCACCTGAAGCGGCACATAGAGACTGGATATAGAGCCCTGAGCTGCCTCGCTCGTAAAGACATTGGCTGTGTACAGGCTCAAAAAGCTATCTCTAAAATCATCGCTGAGCAGCATAGAGGCTTTGTAGGCAGAGAGCGGAATTTTGCCGCTTTCATGCTCGGTAAGATCGATGCTTCCAGGGACGACGTTGCTAGCCGTTTCTCCCCAGGAGAACATGAGCATTACCCAATCTTTTGCTGTGCTTTGGAGCAGCTGCGGACTGCGATAATCGTAGGCTTGAGGCAGCGCGATGAACGACTTTCCTGCTGATGCCTGAACTAGCGTAGGGTGCTCATTGTTAGCTAGTCTAGCGAGCTTTCCGCCCTGCCAGAGAAAGCCTAGCGCGAGCAGCATTGTTGAGCAGGCCATAATCATCATTGACAATGGCAGTAGATTATCACCGCCTATTTTTGGGAGAATCGGTTCTCTTACTCTTTTTCCTTTTAGCAGCATTTGTTGTTTCCTATTTCTTCTATTTCTGTTTCAAGTCTGATTGCAACCGGCACTATCTTCGAGTCGGCATTACCCCAGATGCAGCTGAACCAGCAATCGGAATGATGGTGGCGACCATTGCAGTGGTTCTCCCTAGCGCAAAGAAAATAGCGGCCCCACCCCCACCTGCGACGGCGATTGATATGAGCGGTGCACCCATACTCATCATTAGCAAAAAGCCAGATGAGCCTAAGTCCTGCATTTGAGACTTCGAGGCATAGACAGCGGCAAAGCCAATCAGCAAGTTGTAGGAGAGCTTGAGGATGCCGATGCTGAAAAAAGCGATCACCCAAGAGATTAAGGCTCTCGGCTGCTTTGGAATCAGGGAAGCCGCGACAGCAAGCGGGCCAAGCAGTCCCGTCAGCAGCATGGCGAATTCAAAGCCAAACGTAAACCAGTTTTGAAAGGACTTTAAGAACTCTCGGCTACTCGAATTGGTCGCACTCTGCCAAATCAAACTCGATACGTCCGAGTCCCATTGTTTAAAAGCTTCCGCTCGGCTGTCTACATCACCTTTCGCTCTAGCTTCTTTAACATCTCGGCTAATAGCGTTGATATTACCGGCAAACCTTCTTAAGCCCGCTGACCAAAAGCCGCTGTTCTCATACTCCTTGACAATGGCCGCAGCTTCTTCTGCGCCTTTTTCTAAGCAAGCAAGCTGAGCATCCCCTTCTTTTGCTTCGCAGTCGCTAAAAGCCTGCTTGACGCGCTCTCTCGCCTGATCGGTGAGGATGACATCTTGTAAGGCATCTTGAATCGTGAGACTGCCAATCTGCACCAGTAGGACAGATTTCGTTTTGTCGTTGATGAAGTTGCGAGCAGTGACCGTTGCCTGCTTTAGAACAGCGCCTTGGCCCTGAAGAAAAATGCTGATAATGATGCCCCAGACGAGGATATCCATGATCTTGTCGAGGTCGTTTGCCTTCATCGCCCGAGCAAATGAGAGCATGAAGAAAAAGAACCCGACTATCAAAATGACCGTAGCGAGCTTGACGACCTGATTGTAAAGGGCTCCGTCGCTGGCAAATATCTCTGTCCACATCTCATCCATCGCCGCCGTTGAGACTTTAGTGGCCTCGATAGACTCTTGTAGGATTTTGCCGCTCTGAACCTGCTGCGCCCATACGGGCGTGGCGACGAGGGCGATTCCACAGCCGATGATGGCAGCGCTGAAAAGGGTATATATTTTGTTGTGTATTCGGGTGAAAAAATGCGGTACTTTTCTCATGACGGTACTCTCGTTAGTGCTGAGCAATTTGAGCAATTAATCGAAAACGTTGGGAACGTAGATAAACTCACTAGCGCTCTGCCTGAGCGCATTAGAGCGCTCTGCTCGATCTCTGCGGTTAGCTTCGTCCAGCCCTTCGCTGTTGTTAGCAGATAGCTGAATCGCTGAGGACGTAAGCTGCTGTAGCTGTAAAAGGGACGCTTGATTTTGGGCCTGCATCTGCAAGAGCGCCGCGCTCAATGCTGCATTTTGTCCCCCCTGCTGAGCCACTGCTTTAGCCACATCTTGGGTGCTGGTTAGGCTTTGCGAGTCTTGAGCTATCTGGATCGCGGCGCTAGCGCTTTGAAACCCGCTCCCTAGAACAGACATCGCACCTTGTGCTTCTGTGGCCATCCACTGTTCACCTGATTCACCCAGTTGAGGTTCTGCCATCATCCGAGC
>QBMP01000050.1:21987-30231 GCA_003242115.1 Phormidesmis priestleyi | reverse complement strand
CTACCGGAGAAACCACCGAACCGCTCCCACCCGCGATGTCCACTCCTGCTTCGCCAGCCAATGCCACCCAGATTCAAACCCTCAGCGCCCGTCTCAGACAAGCCCAAACCGACACGCTGATCGAAATTCCCAGACAGCTATCTGTGATCCGAATTGGCAAGCCGAATGATCAAACGCCACCGGACATTGATGTTTCTGGATTTCCGGATTCAGAAGTGGTTTCGAGAGTCCATGCCTACTATCTCGAAGATGTCGGCAGCGCTAACGGCACTTATATCAACGGGCTACCCCTACCGACGGGCAATCGCCATCGGTTGCGCCCAGGCGATCGCATTGCGCTGGGCAAAGGCGATAAAGTCAGCTTCATTTTCGAGACCGCTTAGGCAGTCTTTTACCCGGACGCCTCACCTGAATTTGTTTTAGAAACCTGTTTTATCAAAGCAGCGATCGCGGGCATTCTTTTTTTAGCGATTGCCAAAAGCATTTGCTCAAAATACGTGTCCTTAACTCTTCTGGTGCTGTGTCGTGTCCGCCTTAAATAACATCATCACGCTGTCTCTGCTGCATCCGATTGATAAAACGCCGGTTCAAAGCTGGACGTTTGAAGAAGAGCCGATCGTGCGCATTGGCCGCTCGGTCAATAATGACGTGATTCTTTACAGCGCCGTAGTTTCGCGTCACCATGTGGAGCTACGACAGACCGAAGACGGCTGGGAGATTTACAATACTGGATCTAACGGCACTTACCTAGCCGGTCAAAGAATTGAGCAAAGACCTGTCCAAGACGGCCTTGTAATTCGCCTTGCCCGCTCTGGGCCTAATATTCAAATCAACCTCACCCGTCAGACCAAAGGCATGTCGCCTATTCACGCCCTAATCGCTAAACAGCAAATAGCTAAATAAGCGCCCTCTATCTGTGACGACAATCGCCGTGCTAAATTTTGATCCTACAGACCAGAGATCCATAAAAAGTCATGGCCAGAGGCGATCAGGTGTATACCTTTCGTGAAATCATCGGTACTCCCTATGAACATCACGGCATAGACTGCGGCGACGGGACGATCATTCACTACAGTAAGGTAGGGGAAGCTAGGATTGCGCAAACTTCTCGCGACACATTTGCGCGAGGCAATGCGATTTATACCAAGCCGCAGCCGACGGCTTTTATCGCTGACGACGTGGTTGCTAGGGCAACTAGCCGATTGGGCGAACGTGAGTACGATTTGTTTTTTAACAACTGTGAGCACTTTGCTAACTGGTGCAAAACGGGTCGCAGCGAATGCAAGCAAATCAATGAATTTGGCCTGCGCTTCAGCCAAATTAAGCTGCCTGAAGTCAGTGAGTTAGCCCAAAGAGCGGCGCAAACTGCGGGCAATAGAGAATCACCCGAAAAAACCCTGCTGCTGTTTCAAGAAGCGTTGGGCAATGTCGCGATCGCCACCACCACCCTTTTGCCCACCTACGAGCAAGCGACCAACGACACCCTGACCTGGCATCGCGTCGCCCAGCGCGCCCTCACCAAAAACCGCGAAGACTTAGCCCGCGCTGCCCTCTACCGCAAAGTAGCCGCCCAAAAAATAGCAGAAACCATCAAAGCCCAACTCAGCCAGCTCTCTGAATTGCAGCTCACGTTAGAACAAAACAAAACCTTCGTCCACAGCCAGTTGCTTTAGCGAGTCTTTGTCTAGCCTGTCCATCAAAAGGCTGCCCCTAAAAAACCTTAGCCAGAAGATTTTTCCAAAGCAGCTGCACGCGCCTGCTGACGGCGCTGACGACGTTTATGCCGATTACTATCGATCCCCTCCATCGCGATGGTTGCCGTGTTGCCATGGATCAGCAGCGATACAATCACCGTCAGCGTCACAATGCTCCAGAGCAGTTCAATGTTCTCAAACGTGCCGTTGTTTTGCGCGTAGGCCAAATAGTAAAACGAGCCAAAACCACGAATGCCCAAAAAGGCAATGGCCCACCGCTCTAACCTAGGCAGCTGCACACCCACCAAAGCAATCACCCCCGACAGTGTCCGACCGCCCAGCATAAACAGCGCGGCAAACAGAAAATTGCGCCAAGTCAACAGATTAAGATCGGAAGTCACGACAAAATCACCCAGCGCTAGCAGTAGCAATCCGGCCAAAATTCGCTCTAGCTGGGTCGCAAACTGATAGGGCTTGCGGTGGTACTCATTCGATTTAGAAAAGTTTTGTCGAGCTGAAACCGCTGCTGCAAACACCGCCAAAAAGCCGTAGCCATGAAACGCTTCAGCCAGTCCATAGGCCAAAAATATGGCCGCTGCCACAAACAGACCCTCTTGGGTTTCTTCGCTGACAGACTCATCAGAAATGCGAAAGGCATAGTGGCCTAACAGCCAGCCCACAGCCACGCCTACAGCCGCACCCATCGCAACTCGAAAAATAAAATCGTAAGCGACCCAGCCAGCTAGCCAAGTGCCCACCTCCCCGTTGTGACTGGCAAACCCCAGTGCTAAATAGACAAAAGGAAAGGCCAGTCCATCGTTGAGCCCTGCCTCGGTCGTTAGGCCAAAGCGCGCCGGGTCTTCTCCGCCTTGGTTGGGTGGCCCCACTTGAACGCTGTGGGCCATTACCGGATCAGTCGGGGCCAAACAAGCGCCGAGCAAAACCGCATCGGCAATCGGCAAGCCGAAGAGCCAGTGGCCTAACAGGGCAGCCCCAGCAATGGACAGCGGCATGGCAATGCAGATCAGTCGCCAGGCAATCTCCCAAGTGCGAAACCGAAAGGCCCGATCAATCGCCAGCCCAGCCCCCGCGAGGGAGATAATCACAATCAGCTCAGTTAAATATTCAGTGACAACCGTATGCAGCTTATTGTTAACCGGATCGATCACCGGCAACCCAAGCGATTGACTAGAAAGAAAAGCCGCCAGCAAAAAATACAGTAGGGGAATGTTGATGTATTTTGCACCTTTTAGATTGGGTAGCCAGCTAAGGCCAAGGAGTGCCAAGCCGAAGGTAATATAGACAATTATTTTGGGATCCATAACACCAGTACGGAAGTAAATAGGGTAAGGCGACGGCTAAGTTAATCCGTTTTAGATAGCTAGACAGATATTGCGCTACGGTAGCGGCGTTGTCATATGCTCTAAGGCATAGGCATGGGCTGAGCTGAAGGGTTTCGAGGCTGGATTAGAGACTGTGATTCAGCAACTGTTCGGTTTTGAATCCAAGCAAACAGGGCGGCTGAGCCGACCAAAACTAACGCAATAAAGCCAACCAGTTGAAGCATAATGCTGTAGCGCATGTTTTTGTCCCTGAAGTGAATGGGGCTTAAAAGTGAATAGAAAGTGAATAGGGCTTAGGCGAGGTTGTAGTGTTCCATATGAACATGCGTAACGGGCACGTCTAAATTTTCAAGGGCGATCGCCACTTTATCCATCATCACCGGCGCGGCACAGATAAAATACTGCTGGCTACCTCGGCGAGCGGGAATATAGCGAGCAAGCAGCGCCTGATCGACATAGCCCTGCTCACCTGACCAGCCGTCTGGCGGCTGTCGCAAGACATGCACAATGGTCAACTTTAGCTTGTTAGCCAAGCTGTCTAGCTTTTCACGGTAGGTGATATCTTCCCAAGTTTTGCTGGAATAAATCAGCAGGTATGGGCGCTCGTCACCGCGCTCTGCGGCAGTCACCAACATACTCATAATTGGCGTGATACCCACACCGCCCGCAATCAGCACAAACCCAGCGGCATCTTCGTAGCGATCGCCCGTAAACACCCCATAAGGCCCATCTAAATAAGCCTTCGTACCTGGCTTAACATCTTTAATCGTGCGGGTAAAATCACCCACGGCCTTAATACCAAACTCTAGACGATCAGGGCAATCGCCACTGGAGGACAAAGAAAACGGATGCTCGCGCATCCTAAACGGCGTAATATTAAGCGTCAGCCAAGCAAACTGACCCGGCTGAAAACGAAAGCCATCGTGCCCCAAAGGGCGCAATACCAAAGTCCACACATCGCCGCGCTCAGGGATCACCGTCTCCACCCGGTAAGGCGTTTTAATCATCAGCCAAGGCTTCACTAAGCGAATATAAAGAATCAGCCAAAGGGCAATTAGCCCAAAACCCGACCACAGCATCGCCTTCCAAAACAGCCCCAAATAGTTGCCCACTGCCAGTGCATGGCCTAGTCCTAGAGCTACCGCCAGCACAGACAAAGTGGAATGCGAAAAGCGCCAAGGCTCATAGGGAATGTTGAGTGGCTTGCGCCAGATCGTCGTCACAATCATCGCAATGAAAGCGAGCGTGCCTAAAATGGCCATGCGCGCCCGCCAAGGAGCCTCAAAAAAATTGAGCAACTGCCGGGTATCGGGCTGCACTATAAACAAAATGACCGGATGAAACAGCACCATCACAAAGGCCAAAAGCGAGGTGTAATCAAGTCAATGCCGTAAGAGTTTTCAACCCGGTTAATTCGAGCGGTCAGGGCAAACTGCAATGCCATTAGGGCCAGCCCGATAAAACCCAAAGCTACCGAAAACTCGATCCAAAATCCGCGCGCAACCGGCGGCGGGTAGATGAGCAAAACCAACAGTGGCAAAATGGTGATAAACAAAAAACCAGCTATCCAGCACAGCGCAACTACGACTGGACTTCGCATCAACAGTTTTTGCATTTACCTTCCTTTTTTGCAGCTTTGCTTGCGCTTTATTTGCCAAAATCCTTTATCACAGGTGCTAAGGCACACTGTTTAAGTCAAAACAACTGATAGGTCAGAACAACTGATTAAAACATCTGTCTAAGGGTAAACAAAGGACTCAAGCAGCAGTTCTCATTTTAAAACATTTGTACTAAAATCCGGCATCAAAACGCAATTTAGGCCAAATATTAGAACGTCAGAATGAGGCTTTCGAGCACTCAAATTGCGGATTGAGTAAGAATGACTTTCATAATGAGAATTGCTGGGACTCAAGCCAGGGATGAGAAAAACAGCACAGCTAGTGGATGTCGTAGCCAAACACATTAGCATTGGCTTCACCTAGCTTCAAATCGCCTAGTCCATATTCTTGCCAGCGTCGGGAAACCAGCGCTGCTACATTGGGATCAGACTCTAGCGGTTCGCCCCACTCGTGGTCAGTTTCAGGCGCTACTTTGGTCGTAGCATCGATGCCCATGCGACTACCGAGTCCTAATCGCTCATTGGCAAAGTCGAGTGAGTCAAACGGGCTGTCGGGCAAAATGAATACATCGCGAATTGGATCGACTTTAGAGGTCACGGCCCACACAACTTGGCGCGGATCGCGAATGTTGATGTCTTTATCAACAACAATAACAAACTTGGTGTAGGTAAACTGCGGCAGCGCCGTCCAAAAGGCCATCGCGGCGCGGCGAGCCTGACCCGGATAGGATTTATCAATCGAGATAATCGCGGCTTTGTAGCTAAGGGCTTCCATCGGCAAGAAGAAATCGACGATTTCGGAAACCTGCTGACGCAGAATCGGGGTGTAGATGCGGTTGAGGGCAATAGCCATCATCGCTTCTTCTTTGGGCGGCCTGCCGCTAAACGTGGTCAAATACACGGGCGCTTTACGGTGCGTCAGGCAGTGAAAGCGAATCAGCGGCGCAGCGTCATTTATCCCACCGTAGTAGCCCATATGATCGCCAAAGGGGCCGTCGGCAGCGGTTTCACCGGGGGTGATCGTGCCTTCGAGCACAAATTCTGACATTGAGGGCACTTCTAAATCGACGGTTTTACACTTGGCCAAAGAAATGCCTTTACCGGCATAGAGCCCAGCAAACAGCCATTCTGAAAGATCGACCGGAATGGGGGTGGCCGCTGCCATGATGATTAAAGGATCGACACCGATGGCGATCGCGATCTCCAAATTCTTGCCTCGCTCCGCCGCTTTGCGCAGATGCCTCGCCCCCCCGCGCACCGACAGCCACTGTACACTCATTGTGTTTTTGCTCTGGAGCTGCAACCGATACACGCCCACGTTCGGCACACCCGTTTCGCAGTCCTTGGTAATCACCAGTCCGAGCGTCACCACCTTACCGCCATCTTTAGGATAAGGGCGAATCATCGGAATTTTGGTCAAGTCCACACTGTCATCTAGCTTCACCACCTGCTGACAGGCGGGCAACCAGTCGCGGCGCGGCTTCGCCTTGACCACATCAAACAGCACCTTACCTAGATCAATCGCTTGCGAAATCTTTTTTGGCGGCTTGGGCTGCTGCAACATGCCTAGCTTTTTACCCAGCGTCTCTAGCTCTTCAGGGTGCTCCATATTCATTGCCCAGCAGACCCGCTCAACTGTGCCCAATAGGTTCACCACCACTGGATAAGGCGAACCCTTCACATTTTCAAACAGCACCGCTGGCCCACCCGATTGCAGCAACTGGTTAGAAATTTCTGCAATTTCCAAGTTTGGATCGACTAGCGCAGAAACGTATCGCAGCTGTCCTCTGGATCTAACTTTTTTGAGAAAATCTCGCAGATCTTTCGCCATAAGTGAAAACGCCGTAAGAGCGATACCGGAGGAACCGCATTAATTATGGTGGGAATGTAACACTTCTGGCGGGTTATACCAAGCTCAAAGCCCAACTTTAAGCGCCGCTTTTTGCAGCGTCATGACTTCAGCGATGCCTTTTTCGGCGTAGTCAAGCAGGCCGTTGAGCTGCTTTCGAGTAAAGCTACCGGCTTCTGCGGTGCCCTGCACTTCAACAAATTCAAGCTTTTCGTTCATCACCACGTTGAAATCAGTGTCGGCAGCGAAGTCTTCAGGATAGTTGAGATCCAGAAAAGGATCGCCTTCAAGCAGGCCGACTGAAATCGCGGCAATTTGGTGGCGCAAGGGCGAAGCCGTGAGTTGGCCGGATTGAATCAGCGCGGCTATAGCATCTTCTAAGGCAACATAAGCTCCCATAATTGCAGTCGTGCGCGTGCCGCCGTCAGCTTGCAGCACATCGGCGTCAATCGTGAGCGATCGCTCACCCAGAGCCTCCATATCTAGCGCCGAGCGCAGGCTGCGCCCAATCAGCCGCTGAATTTCCTGTGTGCGGCCTGACAGCTTCATCAGTTCCCGCTCATTGCGCGTATGGGTGGCACCGGGCAGCATTCGATACTCCGCCGTCAGCCACCCTTTACCAGAACCCTTTAAAAATCGGGGCACCTGTTCACTGATTGAAGCCGTACAAAGTACCCGCGTGTTGCCACAGTGAGCCAGCACCGAACCGGCTGCATATTGCGTAAAGCGTCGCTCAAACTTAATAGGTCGCAGCTCATCCGGCTGACGATTATCGGGGCGTTGCCAAGTCATCAATTCACCCTATATTTATGACACGCTGCTAGCTAGCATAGTCTCTAATCGATTGAGCAACAATTGAGCAATGATTAAGCGCAGACCAGCTCATTCAAACTTTTATGGAACCATATATCAGGAAACCTTAATTCTCGATATATAGCGTTTTTGTTTGCGGTAGAGCGATCCAACTACGCTATATTTGGTTGGTCAATGCAAGTAAGTCAACCCGTCAGCCGACGCACATTTATTCCTGCTCTGCCTTATTGCTCTTGCCCTCTTTTCCTATGGTTTCCCAACTCAGAGCACTTCCCGGCGGTTCTCTGCCCGCCCCCCTTGCAGGCGAAGTCCGCAACCATCCGATGCTGCGTGCCATCGAAGGTACGGTACAGGTGTTTACCTCTCAGCACCGCACCTTTTTTACGAATGTGATGGTGCAGGCAATGCGCATGGCTGAGCAGGGAATGCCCGTCTTAGTGGTGCAGTTTTTAAAGGGCGGCTTAAATCAAGGCCCACAGCAGCCGATTCAAATGGGCCAAAACCTAACTTGGATTCGCTGCCAAAGCCCAGAATGTATTAGCGCACCAGCGATCGCACCCACCACCCAAGCCGCCCTCACCGCCCTTTGGCAGCACACCCAAACCGTCGTCAATGAAGGCAAATACGGCCTAGTTGTGCTCGATGAACTCAGCCTAGCGATAGACTTTGGACTGATTAAAGAAAACGAATTGCTAACGCTACTCAAAAAAAGACCTCCTCATGTCGAAGTGATCTTAACCGGGCCGCAAATGCCCGAATCACTCTTAGCCGTCGCCGATCAGGTCACAGAATTTCGTCGCAATTACGTCGTATAGCTCCAAGTCGTGTAGCTCCAAACCCATGATTAAAAACCCATGATTAAAAACGATGCCTGGATCAAAGCCGCCGCCAGCGAAGGGTTAATCCAACCCTTCGAACCTGCCCTAA
>QBMP01000050.1:21213-21965 GCA_003242115.1 Phormidesmis priestleyi | reverse complement strand
TCAAATCCTGCCTAGCTGTCCCGACGAAATTCCGGTCATTAGCTACGGCCTTTCTTCCTATGGCTACGACATTCGCCTTTCGCCCAAAGAATTCCGCATTTTTCGCCACATTCCCGGCACCGTTATCGACCCCAAACACTTTAACCCCGACAACCTAGAGCCCACCCAGCTCAAAACCGACGACAACGGCAGCTACTTCATTCTCCCGGCCCATTCCTACGGCCTTGGCGTTGCCTTAGAGCGGCTGCAAATGCCGAACGACATCACCACCATCTGCATTGGCAAAAGCACCTACGCCCGATGTGGCATCATCGCCAACCTCACGCCTGCCGAAGCCGGGTGGCGCGGCTATTTGACCTTAGAATTTTCCAATTCTTCCAGCGCCGACTGCCGCATTTACGCCAATGAAGGCGTGGTTCAGCTGCTTTTTTTAGAAGGCGAAGAGTGCGAAATCAGCTACGAAACTCGTCGTGGCAAGTATCAAGATCAGCCAGAAGCGGTGACAATTGCTCGTGTTTAATCCGTATGTAGCCTGGATTTGGCTCAGATTTGGCCCATATAGACCGCTATTGCGCCACGGTTAGCGGTAGCAAAATTTCAAATTCGGTGCCTGTGGGCGATGGCGAAGCCTTCCTAGAGAATCGCTTCGTCTCACAAACTTTACTTTCCGATTCGTGATTACTTTCCGATTCGTGACAAGAGCGCACCCAAAACCGGCCGCCGTGCTTAGCCGTCACAATCTGATAGCTCAT
>QBMP01000050.1:20682-21203 GCA_003242115.1 Phormidesmis priestleyi | reverse complement strand
TAAGCCTGTTTCTCGTCGAGAGCGGCGCTCAGTCGAAAAAGATTCAATAATTTGGGCTTTGGTTTCAGGCAATAAGCCTGGGCCATTGTCGCTAATGATAATAGAAACCCAGCGCGACTCATCGGGCCTTGCTTTAGGGCTATCTTGATCGGCGAGTACGCAGGTTGTGACCACAATTTGATGGGTTTTATCGACGGTGAAGCTATCGGTGTAGTGTTCTCGATGCGCTTGAGTGAGCAAAGAGTCAATTGAACGAACGAATATATCCATAAATACTTGGCCAAGCTGCCCAGGAAAGCAGGGTACAGGCGGTAGTTTGCCATAGCAGCGCTCAACTTCAATCGGGGTGCTCAAGCGGCTGCGCAATAGCCGCAGGGTGCTGTCTATCAGCGTATGAATATCCGTCGGGCGAGGATGAATTTCATCAATGTGGCAGAAGTTTTGGAGGCTAGAGGCTAGCTGCTTGAGCCGATGGGCTCCGCTGCGGGCGCTGCTAATCGCAGCGGGCAAGTCGCTGCGCA
>QBMP01000050.1:18572-20602 GCA_003242115.1 Phormidesmis priestleyi | reverse complement strand
AATTTCAATGTCTTCTCGGAGCTGCACGATTCGGGGCGGCGGCTGCGGCAGCTCGGCTTCGTAGGCTAACAGCAGTTCGTGCTGCTGCTTAGCGTAGTCAGCAATGTAGCCCAAATTGCCCCAAATAAAGCTCACAGGGTCTAATATTTCATGGGCAACACCATCGACTAGGCTACCGAGCGCGGCCATTTTTTCACTTTGCAAGAGCTGCATGTGCAGTCGTTCGTAGCGAATTTGAGTTTCGATACCGCGAATTTGCCAGTGAGCAACATTTAGCGTGTGCGCATCTAACAGTCGGTAGCCGTCGGCCTGCTGGATTAACAGCGGATCGCTTTGCTGCTCAATCGGGCGCTTGAGCGCTTGCTGCGCACCGAGCAAAATGGAGGTATCACCCGATAGCTTTAGAGCTTTGCGGTTGGCTTGGCTGAGGATAAGGCGAAGGGAGCCTTCTTGAAAAAAGCTCGTATGGCCCAGTTGCAGCATACAGTCTAAAAACTGCTGCCGGGAGAGAGTGCTGACTCGCTCGACTTCAATAATGACAACGCCCGGTAAGTCAGGAGCTTGAACAAAGCAAGTCATGAGCGCTTGAATGCTGCAATCAGGGGCAACCGAAAAAGTGTGCAGCGGTAAATCGCTGAGCACAGAATTAATGCCGAGAGATCGCAAATCGCCTTCTATGAGCTGTGGCTCAAGCAAAGAATGTTTGGATGCAGATTGCATAAAAAGCAGTTGAGATACAATTTACCCGAAGGCAACGATGCTAGTGTGCCCGCAGAGACTAAATGAGCTTGTTAATAAACGTAAGTTCTTATGAAAGAAATTAATACAAACAGTCTTGAGTCGGCTAATCTTGAGTCGGCTAAAGGCCCACAATCAACACTACGAATTGTGTCTTTGATTCCAAGCGCGACAGAGATTGTAGCGAGTTTGGGCTATGGCCAGTATTTGGTGGGGCGATCGCACGAATGTGACTATCCCAATTTCGTCCGATCTCTCCCTATTTGCACAGAACCCAAGTTCGACCCCGTTGGTACCAGTGAAGAGATTCACGGGCGCGTTACTGATCTATTGACCTCAGCGCTCAGCGTCTATCGAGTAAAAACAGAAATTCTGGCAGACTTGCGGCCTACGCATATCATCACTCAGGCGCAGTGCGAGGTCTGTGCAGTGAGCTTACAAGACGTTGAGCAAGCAGTCACAGAACTGGTCGCAGCCGATGGTTCAGGCTATTTTCAGGCGATTCAGGTGGTGTCACTCCAACCTGAGCGGCTAGCAGATGTTTGGACAGATATGAGCCGGGTGGCTGAGGCGCTAGATAGCTCTCCGGCTAGTAGGCAGCTAGCCACGAACAAGATAGAGCAGCTAAAGTCTCGAATCGTTTCGATAGGTTGCCAATCTGCTCAGCAACCTCGGCCAACCGTTGCCTGCATAGAGTGGACAGAGCCGCTGATGGCCGCTGGAAACTGGGTGCCGGAGCTGGTGCAGCTAGCAAGCGGTGATGACTGTTTTGGCAAAGCCGGAGCGCATTCTGCTTGGCTAACATGGGCCGAGATGGCGATCGCTAATCCAGATATTATCGTGATCATGCCCTGTGGCTACGATCTGGATCAAACTCGCCAAGCTGCAACAGAAATGGCTGCTCACGCCGAATGGCATCAGCTCAGTGCAGTCAAAAACAAGAGAGTATATGTGACTGACGGCAACCAATACTTCAATCGACCGGGGCCAAGACTGGTGGAATCGTATGAGATTTTGGTAGAAATCATTCAAGCTCAGCGAGCCAATCACACTCGCATTCCCACCCATGTTCCCACTCACATTCCTCAAGGATGGGAAATCTTGTAGGCACTGAACAGCACTTTAGAGTGATTTTCTCTAAAGTGATTTCAAGAGCAACAGAACAGCTTTCTCAGGATTCTCTAACCCAGTATCCGGATCAGCTAATATCTGTTTTTGGGCTTCGCTAAGCTGTTTAATTAATTCACCCGCTAGGTAATTTTCAGGCACGATGGGATGAACGTAGTATTTAC
>QBMP01000050.1:14304-18562 GCA_003242115.1 Phormidesmis priestleyi | reverse complement strand
GCCGAGCTGAGTAGCAGCAGCTTTAATTGCGGTAACGACGTTTTTTTGAGCTTCGGTTTCTTTTTCCCATTCGCCTAGCTGATGCAGCGTATCGGTTGCAACAGTTGTACCGGCCCAGGTGCGAAAATCTTTGGCGGTAAAGTATTCGCCAGTTGCGCTTTTAAGATAGTCGTTGACATCGCCCGAATCGACGCTGTGACGGTTGCCTTCTTCATCGTAGTACTGAAAGAGTTCGTAGCCAGGAATGTCGCGACAGCGGCGAACGACTTTGGCTAGCTTAGGATCGTCAATGGCGATGTCATGCTCAATGCCGCTTTTACCCACAAAGTGAAAGTCTATGTGGTTTTGCTTGATTTTGACGTGGCGATCGCGCAAAGTCGTCAGCCCATAAGACTTGTTTTGCTTGGCATATTCCACATTGCCCACCCGAATCAAGGTGCGATCTAGTAGCTGTACGATGGCAGCAACAACTTTTTGCCGCGAAAGCTTGGGCAGGCTTAAATCCGCTTGGGTTTGCTGACGCAGATTCGGTAGCGCCAAGCCGAAAGGCACCATTCGCTCGAACTTTTGCAGATTGCGAAACTTTCGCCAGTCAAGGTGATAGCGGTACTGCTTGCGGCCTTTGGCGTCGCGGCCCGTGGCCTGTAAGTGACCGTTTGGATTGGGGCAGATCCAGACGTCTTGCCAGCTAGGGGGTAGGACTAGAGATTGAATGCGATCGCGCTCATCAGAAGAAACGGCTGACCCATCCGGCAACCTGTAGCTGAAGCCTTTGCCCTGTTTTTGACGGCTAATACCCGCCGAGTCATCCTGCACGTATCGTAATCCGGCGGCTTTAGCTACTTTTTCGGGGCTATCTTTCATGATTATTACCGCCTCAGCCCCGCGCCTTCGCTGAATTCCTGAGCGGACAAAAAAAGCTTGGCAAATCAACCACTTGAAAGAACCAACTGGTATGGTAGAAAAATCGTTTTTTGACAAGAGCAGCGTTTCAGCATGGTTTTACTCACAGCGGCTTTACTCGCGCAGGAATCAATTGCTAGCCCAATTCCTTATTCCCTGCTTTTGAACATTGTGGGCGTTGTGGGCTTTGTCGCGGCTGTGAGTATTGGCTCTATTGCTTGGTACAACTCCAAACGTCCGGCTGGTTGGGAAGGCAAAGAGCGCCCTAGCATTGTGCCTAATATTGAAAAAGACACCGATTCGGACTAATGAAGCTGCTAGCTAGAAAGCTGTCCACCCGTGACATCAACCAACGCACCCGTCATAAAGCTACTGTCTTCAGCCGCCAGAAACACGTAAGCAGGCGCGAGTTCTTCGGGCTGACCCGCCCGCTTCATAGCGTTGTCACTGTCATAACCTTCCACTTTATCAATAGGCATCGTTGCGGGAATGTTTGGCGTCCACACGGGGCCAGGAACAACGCAATTGACGCGGATTTTTTTCTCAGCTAGGGCTTGAGCCAAGGATTTTGTGAGGGTGTGTACTGCCCCTTTGCTGGCCGAATAATCCACCAGCATTCCTTTACCCATTTTGCCCACAATGGAACCTGTATTGATGATGACATCGCCTGCCTGCAAGTGAGGCAGCGCTGCTTTAAACATGTGAAAGTAGCCAAAGACGTTGGTTTCAAAAGTTTCGTGAAACTGCTTAATGGTGAGATCAGCCAAGTCTCTTTGCACCATTTGAAAAGCGGCGTTATTGACTAAAATATTGAGCTTACCGAACTTATCAAGCGTCTGCTGAACGGCTGATTCGCATTCTTCGGGCTTGCGCACGTCCATTTTTATAGGTAAGCACTCGCTGCCGCGCTCTTTGACCATTGCTGCGGTCTTGTCAGCGTCAGCGTCGTTAACATTGTACAAAATAGCGACTTTTGCGCCTTCCATTGCGTAAGCGATCGCGACTGCTCGGCCAATCCCCGAATCACCGCCCGTAATGATGGCGACTTTTCCAGTAAGCTTTCCAGCCGCTTGGTAATTAGATAGATCGCTATCAGGAGCCAGATTCATATCTTCCTGGCTAGCCGGATAGGGCAACTTTTGACCATGAATTTCGTCAGGAGTGGGCCGACGTTCTGATTGAGTATCTAAAGGGGCGGTAGTCATGAGTCGAGTGAGCGCGTTTCGCTGGGCTAAATTACAGTTTGTGCGAGCTGTGCGAAGGGATGTGCAGCAAGCTATACAGAAAATAAAAATCTATGTATTAAAGCGATACGCTCGCCCGCTTAATGGTTTTGCTGGTGAGCGTATCTGCGTAAAGAGATTAGACTTTACATTTTGGGATCATTTCTAGAACGATGCCTTCAAAATCAGCAGTGCTTAGAAATGAATCACTAGCTTCTATCGAGCTTCGGTACCCTGGTTAGGGCTGCCGGGGACGTTGCCGTCGTTACCAGGGGCTTCGGCTTCCGCGCCGGGACGGGTCTCGGTGTTAGATCCTTGGCCGGTTGTGCGAGTTTTTTCGTCTAGCGTCGTTTGCTTTCCGCTAGTATCTAAATCTTGCTCTTGCTCTTTTTTTTGGTCAGCCATGATAAAGTCTCTTGCCCTTGTGAGGCATTTGGTTTGCTTTATCACTGTAGAAAAAGCAGTTGATGTGGGACTCTATCAAGGGGATGGGACTAGCAAGCAAATGACCCTAACAAAAGAGTGAATTTTTGGCGAACTTTGGTGGCTGCTACCAGAACGTACTCTTTGACTGTAGCCCTTACTCGCACTCTTACAGGCAAAGACGGATGAAGCAAAGAGCATTTGCTGCTATGTTCAAGAAAGGAGTTTAACCTAACCGACCACCGACTATAGCAGGATACTCATGAGGCTTGTTTCTGACTCGGCGATCGCCACTAAAATTGCCCGCATGAAAGAACGGGTGCGCTGGCAGCATCCAGCTATAGCCCAGCAAGGCATTGATCAAACTCGCTTAGTCATCGAGGGCGATGATGACGCGCTGAGTCAGAGCGGATTTTCCTTTTTGGTATTAGGCGATAGCGGTACGAGCAGACATCTACATAATCGGCCTCAGCGCCGAGTGGCCGAACGTCTTATAGAACACATTGATGAGTGCGAGTTTGTTTTGCATACGGGCGATGTTGTTTATTTGACCGGATCGAGCGAACAGTATCCCGACAACTTTATTAAGCCCTATCGAGAGTTTTTGGTGGGCGGCGAAACACCGGACAACATTCGCTTCGATAAAATGGTCTTCAAAAAACCGTTTTTACCCGTATTAGGTAACCACGACTATTACGATCTCTCGCTAGCGGCAGGGCTATTGAGTCGAGCTTTTTCGCCTTTGCGGCGGCTGTTGCGTAAGCGCATTAATTTAGACATTGGCTGGCACGGATCTTTTCAGGGCGAAGGATTTTCTAAAGCCTTTATAGATTATCTAGAGTCGATCGGTTCTGCCCAAATGAGCGATCATCTAGCCCAGCACTACACCGCCAAAACCGATACTGGGCGCTGCTTGCGCTACGTTCCGGGGAAATTTACCCGATTGCCCAATCGCTACTACACCTTTCGGCGCGGTGGAATTGATTTCTTTGCGTTAGATAGCAACACCTTTAGTGCGCCTCAGCCGCTCCCTAAAACAGCGGCAGGCCGCGCTCAACGAGAAGTTATGGAAGCCTATCGTAAGCAGCTAGAAGAAGAAATCAGCGCTTTTGAAAGAGAGTCGGCTGGGCTGGATATGAGTGTGGCTGAACAGGCGGAAAGAGCCACCAGCATTTACGCTAAAATTGAGCAGATAGAAGAACAGCTTTGGGATATTGATAAGCAGCTAAACACCTCAATTACGGGGAATACGGTAGATACAGAACAGCTCAATTGGCTGCGCGATCGCCTCATCACTTCCTGGCAAGATCCTGAAGCCAAAGGCCGCATTCTGTTCTTTCACCATCCGCCCTACGTAACCGAGAAGACCAAGTGGTTTCAGGCGCAAACGCTAGCGGTAAGGTTTCATTTGCGGCAGGTGCTCGATCAGGTAGCGGCGGCGTTGTCAGAATTATCAGAAGCTGAGGGCGATTCTCCGGCTCGTTCTTCAGTAGAGCGACCTTTAGTCGATCTGGTGCTCAGCGGCCACGCTCACTGCTTCGAATATTTGACAACTGCTGAGACTGGGCACGGCGATCGCAATATTCCCTGGGTCGTCTGTGGCGGCAGCGGCTTTAGCCTCCGCAGACAGCGAAAAGAAGGCCCCATCATCGAAGAATACGGGCAACCAATCGCCCAATGCCATCTCTTCATTGGCCGCTCTGGCAGCG
>QBMP01000050.1:7990-14294 GCA_003242115.1 Phormidesmis priestleyi | reverse complement strand
GCCCCTACTCAGCGCTCAGGGTTGATGTGCGCTACGACGAAACCGGCAACAATCCGCAACTGACGCTGCGCCCGCTCGTGAGCGAACGCTATCAGGATAAATGGGACAACTGCGACATCGATCCAATTGCGCTCACTAATTACGCTAACCAATTGCGCTAAAACTCATTCTGCCCACTAAAATGCTCTAATAATATGAACTGAGCATAAGGAACCGTAGCGGCGTGGAATTGCGATATAGCCCAGCAGAAATTGAAGCGAAGTGGCAAACCTATTGGGCTGACAATCAGCTAAACAAAACCACCGAAAAAGCCACCGAAGAGAACCTCGCAGGAGCGGGCAAAAAGGCAGGCAAAAAGTTTTACGCATTGTCGATGTTTCCTTATCCATCGGGCGATCTGCACATGGGGCATGTGCGCAATTACACCATTACCGACGTGGTAGCAAGGGTGCGACGGATGCAGGGCTACCGGGTGCTGCACCCAATGGGCTGGGATGCGTTTGGCCTACCAGCTGAAAATGCAGCCATTAAAAGAGGCGTGCCTCCGGCTGAGTGGACGCTGAATAATATTGCGCAAATGCGTCAGCAGCTCAAAGCGCTAGGGCTCTCTTACGATTGGGATCGCGAGGTAGCAACTTGTCTGCCTAACTACTATCACTGGACGCAGTGGATTTTTCTTCAGTTTTTTGACGCGGGTCTCGCCTATCAAAAAGAGGCGGCGGTGAACTGGGACCCGATTGATCAAACCGTTTTGGCGAATGAACAGGTTGATAATGAAGGCCGCTCTTGGCGATCGGGAGCCAAAGTCGAACGGAAGCTATTGCGACAGTGGTTTTTTAAGATCACGGACTATGCTGAGCGGCTTTTGAATGATTTGGATCAGCTTCCGGGCTGGCCAGAGCGGGTAAAAACCATGCAGGCCAACTGGATTGGCAAATCTACCGGGGCGCAAGTCACCTTCAAATCGGAGTCGGGTGAAGATCTGGTGGTCTTTACTACGCGCCCCGATACGCTTTGGGGAGCCACGTTTATGGTGGTTTCGCCAGAGCATCCGTTGATGGATGGGCTCACGACAGCGGCTCAGTCTGAAGCGGTCAAAGCCTATCAGGCAGCAGCAGCGAACTTAAGCACGATTGATCGCACCGCAGAAGGACGCGAGAAGACGGGCGTTTGGACGGGTAGCTACGCGATCAATCCGGTGAATGGTGAAAAAATCCCGGTGTGGACGGCCGACTACGTGATGATGGATTACGGCACGGGCGCGATTATGGCAGTGCCTGCGCATGACCAAAGGGACTTTGACTTTGCCCGGAAGTTTGAGCTGCCGATTAAGCCCGTCATTAAGCCAGCAAAACAACCAGACGGACAGCCAGAAAGCCAATCTGCACTGGTAGAAGCAGGCATGGATAGCGCCTATGTCGGGCCTGGGGTAATGGTGAATTCTGGGCCACTGGACGGGGTGGCGGCAGGCAAAGGCGAAAGTCAGAGCGTGGAAAGCGCGATCGCCTACCTAGAAGCCCAATCGCTTGGCCAAGGCACCACGAACTATCGCCTGCGCGACTGGCTAGTGTCTCGTCAGCGCTACTGGGGCGCACCCATTCCGATTATCCACTGCCCTAAGTGCGGTACGGTGCCGGTTCCTGATGCGGACTTGCCGGTTAAATTGCCTGAAAACGTCGAATTTACGGGTAAAGGCGCATCGCCTTTGTCAAAAATGGCGGATTGGGTCAACGTAGCTTGTCCAACCTGCGGCGCGGCGGCAAAGCGTGAGACCGATACGATGGATACTTTTCTAGATTCGTCCTGGTACTTTTTGCGCTACGCGGATGCAAATAACGACGCGGCTGTATTTTCGCCGGAGCGAGTGAATGACTGGCTCCCGGTCGATCAGTACGTGGGCGGGATTGAGCACGCAATTTTGCATTTGCTGTATTCAAGGTTTTTTACGAAGGTGTTGCGCGATCGCGGCCTACTGAATTTTGACGAACCCTTCCAGCGGCTGCTCACTCAAGGCATGGTGCAAGCCACTACTTACCGCAAGCCCGATGGCAATGCGATTGGGCCTGAGAGCATTGCTGACCTTGAGCATCCGACTGACCCGGAAACGGGAGCACCTTTGAAGGTTTCTTATGAAAAAATGTCCAAATCGGCCTTCAACGGAGTGCCGCCCGCTCAAGTATTAGAAAAATACGGCGCGGATACGGCGCGGATGTTTATTCTCTTTAAAGCGCCGCCGGAAAAAGATCTCGAATGGGATGATGCGGATGTAGAGGGGCAATATCGCTTTTTGAACCGGGTGTGGAGAGCGGTGATCGAATTCGCGAGTACTGAAGGCACGAGTGGGCTAGGCGCGATCGCAAACCTTGACCACACAAGCCTCAGCAAACTAGATAAAGCGCTGCGCCTAGCAACTCACACAGCCATTAAAGAAATCACTGAAGATATTGAAGGCGACTATCAGTTCAATACGGCGGTTTCTGAGTTAATGAAGCTGAGTAATGCCATTAACGAAGCGCCTGATAAAACCACGCCTGCTTTTGCCGAGAGCATTAGCACCCTGATTAAGCTGCTTGCGCCCTTCGCACCTCACATCGCAGATGAGCTATGGACTCAAATTTCGCAGGCGGACATTTCGCAGGCGGACGTTTCGCAGGCGGTTAACTCCATCCATCAGCAGGCTTGGCCAGAAGTCGATGCGGAGGCTTTGGTGGCCGATGAAATTACCCTAGTGATTCAAATCATGGGCAAAACTAGAGGCACCTTGCAGGTACCGGCAACGGCTGACAAGGCCGAACTAGAAACCTATGCGAGAGAGTCAGACATTGCCCAGCGGCACTTAGAAGGTAAAGAAATTAAGAAGGTTATTGTGGTTCCGGGCATCCTATATGTCTGCATTTTGATCTTATCAGGGATATCTACTGATTGAAACCNCCCAGCGGCACTTAGAAGGTAAAGAAATTAAGAAGGTTATTGTGGTTCCGGGCAAATTAGTGAATTTTGTTGCGATGTAATCTATAGCTGCCAATTTTGTGGTGATACCAGTAATTCAACGGGTCTAAAAGAGTTTGGTGGCGCTAGCTAACATCTCAATAGCAGCCTAAATTAAGGAATCAATAATTGAAGCGCCATCGCAGGTTAAAGCTAGGTTAAGAGCCGTTTAAGCTGAACAGGTTTCAATCAGTAGATATCCCTGATAAGATCAAAATGCAGACATATAGGATGCCTGGAATGGTTTCTTTACGATCAAAAGCAGCGCCCGCAACCTCAGAAATTCGCGTCGGCCTTGGCAAGGTTTTATTGGTTGAAGACGAGGCGCTGATTCGAGAAACGGTAGCACTGTCTTTGGCGGATGAAGGCTTTGAGGTGCTGGTAGCTGATAACGGCCAAAGGGCTTTGGAAATGCTGACTGGAAGTGCGGATCAGAGGAAGGGCGCGATCGCTGATATCAGCCTCATAATCCTCGATCTCATGCTACCGGGCATGAATGGCCTTGATCTGTGCCGTTTGGTGCGCCATCAAGGCATGGACGTACCGATTTTGATCTTGAGCGCTAAGGGCACCGAAACCGATCGCGTCGTCGGCCTTGAAGTTGGCGCAGACGATTACCTCACCAAGCCCTTCGGAATGCGTGAGCTGATTGCCCGCTGTCGGGCCTTGCTCAGACGCTATCAGTCTAAGACCAAGCCAGACAGTAAATCAGTGCTCAAGTTTGAAGACATTGCCCTACACACCAACGAATGTCAGGTCTTTTTATCCGAGAAAGAAATCAGCCTTTCACCCAAAGAATTCAAAATTTTGGAGCTGCTAATCTCTCAGCCCAAGCGCGTCTGGTCACGCGATCAAATCATCGATCAGGTGTGGGGCTACGACTTCATGGGCGACAACAAAACCGTCGATGTCCACATCCGCTGGCTGCGCGAAAAGCTAGAAGAAACCCCCAGCGATCCTAAGTATTTGAAAACGGTACGCGGCTTTGGCTACCGACTGGGTTAGTGACCTAGGCTAAAAACGACCTCAGCTAGCGAAGCCTCGCATCCTGTAGAACACTCACGGTTCGCTCAAATAGAGAGCCTATAATAGGTTCAGCTCACTTTTCGCGTGAATTATGGCGACGCTACCAAAACCCAAAATAGAACCCATTAGCTTAGAAATTCCTTCCCTCTCCCGCTCTGCTTTAGACGATCTGTATCATTTCCTGCAATATTTACAGTTCAAACACCAGGTAGATCTTGAACCAGCCATTGAAGCGATAGAAGACGAAATCGATGTGTTCGATGCTGAAATCGCCTTGCTAGAACCAGGAGAAGCCATGCCTCTAGCTGATTTCAAAAGAGAGTTGGGTATAGAGTGAGCTATCAAGTTTTACTTGAGACTGCGGCAAGACGTCAAATCAAAAAGATGTCACTATCAGCTCAGAAGCTCCTGCTTGCTCAAATTACAGCTTTAGAAACAAATCCTAGACCAACAGGCTGTAAAAAATTAAAAGGAAGGCAAAACGAATACCGCATCAGGTCAGGCAACTACCGAGTCATCTACACCATTGAAGACACAGCGCTAATTGTCAGAATTATAAGAGCCAGTCATCGACGAGATGCCTACGACTGAGAGCCTGTCTCGAAAATAACGTGCGCCATCAACAGCACTCATGTTTCAAACCACCCGCCGCCGCCTTGCCCTCTGGTACACCACTGTCACCGCCGTTTTGCTGCTGCTATTCGCCAGCGGCGTTTACGTCTACGTTCGTAGCACCCTGGTCGAGCGCGTCGATGACACCCTGAATCATGTAGTGGAAATTGTTGAGCGATCGCTCGTTATCGAGCCCAAAATCGGCGTCAACATCGAGGCCAGCTTTCGCAACAGCGGCCAATCCAGCGAAGACGACCACATCGATCTCGAATGGTTCGACCCAGCCGGAGAACTCCGCTGGACAACCTTCGCCAAACCCCACAACATTCCGTTGCATGTCAACCCCGAAGGTGAAACCGTTACCCCACCCGACGGCATCGTCCTCCGGCAAATCACCCAGCGTCTCAGTACAGGCGATCAGCTTTTGGGCTATCTGCGCGTCAGCCATCCCTGGTTTGAAGTCTCCAAACCCAGCCGTCAGCTGATTATCGATCTTGCCCTGGGCATTACGGCCATGATCATCACCGTTGCTGGCATCGGCTGGCTGCTCTCCGGCCTCGCCATCAAACCCGTACGAGACGCCTACCAGCAGCTCAAGCAGTTCACCGCCGACGCCTCACACGAACTGCGCAACCCGATCGCCGTCATTCAAACCAACGTCCAAGTCGCCCTTACCGATCCTGATGAACAGTTTCAGCGTCGTCAGCTCGAAGTCATCGAACGCCTCACCCGCCGCCTCGGCAGATTAGTAGACGATCTGCTGTTTATCGCTCGGCAAGAAAGCGGCCTTGTGCCTGTGCAGCGCACGAGCTTTAGCCTCACGTCACTGCTCCAAGACGTGATTGAAGAACAACAGGCACTCGCTCAAGAAAAATCTTTGACTCTCACCAGCAGTTTTCCGGATACTGACGTGCTGACGCAGGGCGATCGCGATCAGATCACCCGCCTGTTCACCAACCTCATTGCCAACGCTATCCACTACACCCTAGCTGGCACCGTTAGCCTCACCCTTAGCCATAGCCCCAGCCAGATCACCGTCACTATTACCGATACCGGCATCGGCATCCCCAAAGAAGATCTCAATCGCATTTTTGATCGCTTCTACCGCGTTGATCCTGCCCGCACTCGCAGCGCCGGGGGGTCAGGACTCGGCCTCGCGATCGCTAAAATCATCACCGACAATCACCAAGGCCAGATCACCCTCACCAGCGAATCTCACCAGGGCACCACCGTCACCGTCACCCTACCGGCAAAAACCAACCTCAAAGCAATCCATAGTTCAGGTTCAGGGCCAGCCTCAAAAATTCCATCCGTCAGCCAACCGATCAGATCTTGACTGCCAATTTTGATCTTGACTGCCAATTTTATAGACTCATCCTATAGACCCACTCTACTGACGCTGATTGCAGGTCATTGCTGAGTCGGCATTAGACTTACATTCGGCCCAAACGTTTTCTCCTCAGGCACTCCCAATTCACCCATCGGCACAGCTTTAGACTGGTTATAGGAGTACATCACGCCGCCCGCATTGCCCACTCGCACCGTAATTGACTGATCAGCCGCCCAAGAGCGCGTTTCGCCCTGCTCCAAAATCGCCTCAAACTCAGTCGAGCCATCGGCATCTACCCGCACCCACGACTGCCCCGTTAGCATCAAATTCACCTCCACTGGGCGCGAT
>QBMP01000050.1:0-7980 GCA_003242115.1 Phormidesmis priestleyi | reverse complement strand
GGCTTAGCCTCAGCTTTCGCCACAGGCGGCGTTTTAGTAGAGGCATTTTGCTTGGGCATGAGTTGAGCGATCGCCGCCGGATCTAAAATCGGCTGAGCCGTTACATTCGGCGCACTGTTTTTCAAAAAGCCCGAAAGCGCACTCACCGCCCCCATAATCAGCAGCACATAGGCCGCATATAAATGCAGCGGGCGCAATTGAGCTTCCGGTGAATCCTTCCAAGAACTGCGCGGCGGCTGCACCACCGGGTGCGTAAAAAACTGACTCGAAATCGTCTCCCCATCTAACCCCAAGGCATTGCTGTAGCGGCGCAATAAAGCCCGAACATAAATCGGCTCGGGCAGATCCGCCAAATTGCCCTCCTCCATAGCAGACAGCAGCATTTGGCGAATCAGCGTCCGTTTTTCAATCACCTCTAACGACAGTTCCTGCTGTAAGCGTGCCTGTCGCAAAAGGCTGCCGAGTGCAAGCAACTGCTCTTGCTGTAGCTGCTGAGCGGTGGGTTCTTTAGTGCGATCTTTCTGCTTCATAGGTTCGGTAGCGGTGTTACGGTAGCGATGGTTCGGCAGTAGTGGTTTGGTGACGGTGGTTTGGTGACGGTGGCTTGGTGACGGTGGCTTGGTGACGGTGGCTTGGTGACGGTGGATCGAGGCAAGTGTAAAAGAGAGAAACCAGGATCTAAAAGGGAGGTCAGTAAAGAAAACTCTCATTAAAAACACAGACTACGTAAAGGCGTCATCGCTGGCCACTAAAATCAAGCTTTAGCAAATGAGGCAGCTTTGGGTGAAGCAGCTTCTCGCTTGAGCTGAACAACTTCTGTCTCTGTCAGTAAACGGTAGCGGCCCAGGGGAACATTTCCTAGCCGGAGTGAGCCAATTTTTATCCTGTGTAGAGCTGTCACAGGGTAGCCCAGCAAATCGGCCACCAAGCGAATTTGACGGTTACGCCCTTCAACCAATCGCACTCTTAAAAGAGTTTGATGATCAGGTAATCGCTTCACGACATCGACCTGAGCAGGCAGGGTTTTGTGCTCAGCGAGCATAACGCCCGTTCGCCACCGCTGAAGCGCAGCTTCTGTAGGCAGGCCTCTCACGCAAACCTGATAAAGCTTGCTAATTTGGTGGCGAGGATGGGTGAGTTGATACGTCAGTTCGCCATCGTTAGTCAATAAAAGGGCTCCCGTCGAATTGGCATCTAATCGACCAACCGGATGAATGCCTAAGCCCGTTCGCATAGGCGCATCTAGCAGATCTAGTACGGTCTTTCGCCCTTGAGGGTCTTTGCAGGTAGAGACGACAGCTTTCGGCTTGTGGAGTAAAAGATAGGTGCAGCGAGGTGGCTGGCCTAGCTCCACGCCGTTGACACAAATACGGTCAACCGCTGTATCCGCTTGCTGACCAATTTCAGCAGCCTTGCCATTGACTGTAACCCTACCACTTAAAATCAGCTTTTCGGCCTGCCGACGAGAAGCAATGCCGCGCTGAGATAACAGCTTTTGTAGCCTTTCAGTCATACCTTTCAGTCATAGTTGAGCGATCGCCCGTGATCGGCCATGTTCGAGCCTTCATATTCATAAATGAGTGTACAAAGCTCAGTATCTTGACTACTCAGTACCTCGACTACAAAGCTAAGCCATGTAGAAAACTTAGACAGACAGAAGTTCCGTAGAAAAACTTAGTCAGTAGAAAAATTTAGGTAGCTGATTGCTTTGTCATTCCCTATTCATTCAAGCAGGAACCTTGAGATCTTCACAAGGGGGTAACACGCCTAAATAGACAAGATTTCATACATTTCTTACAATTGCTGATGCTATAGGTACACACGTAGTCGCGGTGACCCTAAATCCAGATAGAATCTATAGCTAAGCTATTCGCAACTTCTGTAACTAGAAACACTGACACCTCATAGTTTCTTTATTTTTAGAAAGAGGCTGATTTAAGCAATTGGTTTTGTCAATCGCTTTTGAGGTAGCCATACTCGCAGCCAGCCGCCGCCTGTGTCAGGGCTATTTCTAGCCTCGACCCGGCCTTGATAAGAGTCTACAATCTGACGGACGATAGCGAGGCCTAAGCCGGTTCCGCTACTAGAAAGTTCGGCCATTTCGATTGAGTCTGCACCAGCCGCGATACCAGCTTCTAAAGCGCTATTTTCATCGCTAATCGCGGCTGACTGACGGCTACGAGACGGATCTGCTCGGTAAAACCTGTCGAAAACATAGGGCAAATCTTTTTCGGCAAGACCTGCGCCAGCATCAATCACCTCGATCAAAATGCCCAAGTTCGTTGTGAGGGTCGCGGCACCGGGGCTAGTCGCTACGCTTAATCGCACCTGAATCGCTTGAGCCGAGGGACTGTATTTCACCGCGTTGCTCATCAAGTTGAAGAACATTCGATGCATTAAGTCAGCGTTACCAGGTGCCATCATCTCCGCTGGCCCCTGGTAGTCTAAGGTGACTCGTTTGAGGCTGGCTAAGGGTTCTAGGCTCTGCCATGCAGCTTGAATTAAGCTCACTAGGTCAATCTCTGTAACCGCTTCTACTGGCGATCGCCCTTGCTCCAAGCTGCTCATATTCAGCACATCATCCACCAGCCGACTGAGCCGAATCACTTCTTTCAGCAGCCGCTCAACCCAGCTCACTAGCTTAGGATCAACTCTAGTTTGAAGGGTTTCAGCAACTAAGCGAATGGAGGTAAGCGGGGTTTTTAGCTCATGGGCAACGTCTGAAATCCAGCGATCGCGCTGCTGCGCCAAACTCACCGCCTCTTGCCGATTTTCCAGAAAAACCCCCACATGGCCATGACTAATCGGCAGTCCATAACCTTGTAGCGGATAGGCAGGCCGCTCTAAATAATTCGAGGGATCGGTAGAAATTGAGTTAAACGTCCAGCGGGCCTCACAAATAGTCTGAGCCTGACGGGTGCGCTCGACGAGCTGATCCAGTTCATAAGAGCGCACCACAGCCAACAGCAGCCGAGGCTGGTCATACTCACTCTGCTCAATATCTAAAAAGTCTTGAGCCCGCTGATTGCACCACAGCAGCCGGTTTTCTTCATCCACTTGCAGATAGCCGACTGGCGCGTGTTGCAGCACTTGGCGAAAATCTTTAAGCTGCTCAGTCATTGACTTTGCTTGAGCCTGACGTTCAGCGATCGCGCTAGCTAGCTGCGCGTCATAGCCCAAAGTAGGCAGCGGCTGACGATCTTCTAGCCGACTGAGCAAATGTTTCAAGCGAGCGTCACTTCGTCGCCGCTGTAACCCTAATAGCATCAGACCCACAGCCAGCCCTACTATAAATTCCAGCATGTGCCCAGCACTCCCAACGACAGTTCGACTGGCATTTAAACTGACCTATAGCCATGACCAACGCCATAGAACCCTCGAATGAGTGCATTACTGTCTACCATCATTGCCTACTGTCGCAGTCAGTGACCATAATACCGCAATAAAAAGAGGCACATTCCAATTCAGAATGCGCCCTCCGTCAAAATATTGAGCCTGATCTAAGCTTAATTCAAGCTCAAACTAGGCTCAAACTTAGGTGTTAGATGCCGTCTAGTGAACGATCGCACCCCGATACTTTAGAACGTCGCTGGTCTTGTGCGCAGGTGCATTAAGCACTCGACGAACGTGATAGGTAGCACCGCGATAATGACCAATTTCTTGGCTTTCGGTCACTTCAACAGCAGAGTTGTGGGTGTTGTACTTGACGCCACGATAGGAGAGTTGCATGGTATTCGCCTCAAAAAATAGGTGTAGTGATAAGAGGCGCGTTCCTTCAGAGTGCTGGGAGCTTACTTAAAACAGCAGAGCTAAATCACTCTTACTTCCGTCTTTAGTTGCTCAGTGGCCTTAGGATGGATAATCCTGACAGATGATTCTGACAGTGGATAACCAGCGGTAACCGAGCTGAGGAAAGATGAACGTTTTTCTTTTCTGTATTCAATTATACTGTTTTGACATAAAAACAGCAATCATCCTGAAGACTTGTTCCACATTTCTTAATTTTTCGCGGCTCAATCGAGTGCCTCAATCGGCTGTCAACGCATCGTCCCCCTACGCGTAGCCAACTAATATAGCAATAGTCCAATTGCGATCGCCCATCCCAACGCCAGCCCCTGCCAGACGGAATCCCCAGGATTAAAGGATGACTGCGATGGCGAGTAGCTCTGTTGAGGCGATTGAGCGGCGGCATACTACCCACTTGTTGCCGCTTTTCAGTAAATTGCTCAAATTATCTACAAAAAGCAATTCGTTGACGCTTATCTCTAAGTTTTATGATGAGAATCACAGTCTCTCGTGCGGCATCACTGCCGACTGTTGCGCCATCACTGATTGCAGCGTAGCCAGCGGCGCTTGATAAAAGTACTGACGGCGAAAATGTTCTTCTTGAATAGCGGCCAAAAAACGGCTTAAAGCGGAGTTTTGGGAAGATTTGTTCGGAGCGGCTTGAGCAGCAGGCTCAGCAATCGTCATCCGAATATCAATGGCTGAAGTTTTGACGGTAAAACCCGCTTCGGCGAGGGCGGCAAGTCCTAATGTCAGGGTGCTAGAGCACACGCCCAGTTTTGCACTGAGCTGCTCCGGCGTCACCGCAATTTGCTCCCGGCTAATGACTTGGCCAATCCCAACAGCGTTTTCCACTGCTGCAAAGGATCTATAGCCACTGGCTCAGCATAGGCCAACGCCAACGGCTGATGAGTTTGAGCCACCTGCTGCTGCCACAGCGTTAGCTCTGTCCACTGGGTCGGGCATTCGCTCAAGATTAGGGTCGTTTTAGGCGATGGTTTAGCACCTGTTTCAGTCGTTATCTGGTTAGGCGGCTGCACCCGGCGAAAATCTAACAGCCAGCTATCAGCCTGTTTTAAATCGGGCTGCTTTAAGCCAGTGGATAGCTCGGCTGTAATGGGTTTAGTAAAGGGTTTAGGAATGGCCTCACGAATGGCGATCGCTCGAATTTCGTAGCGGCGGCTTTTGGGATGACTGTTATAGTCCAATTCTGCAATTACATCCCAGCGACCGGGCGGCAAATCGTCTTTATAGTGACCCCACCACAGCCCTGGGAACCGCGCGCCGCTGTCATCGCAGATGGTGAAGCTAGCCTTGATGTAACCTACTTTGCTGCCGGTTCGATCCTTGAGCTTTTGATGCCACACCGATTCAAACCAGCAGTTTTGAATCAGTAGCTTGGGCACCGGATTGCCTATCCCACAAGGCTCTAATAACTTGAGCTGCTGAAATAGCGCCGCACCCAAATCGGCTACCGTTACTGTGAGGTCACACTGCGCTGTGGGTGAACTAGCGCTAATGCCCATTTTCTGCCGGTACTGCTGATTAATCGCGGCTGTAAACATCGGCAAATCATTCAAAGGCAAGCTTAGGCCCGCTGCAAACGGATGGCCGCCAAAGCTCTTTAATAGATGCGCCTGCGAATTGACCAAATCGTACAGATCAATGTTGTTGACCGAACGAGCTGATCCGCGTGCCAACATGTCCGCATCGTCTTCTGCACCCGGAGAATCAACCGTCAGCAAAATTGTCGGCTTCGCGTGCTGCTGCGCAATTTGACCCGCGACTAGGCCCAATACGCCCACTGGCCACTGACTATTGCACAGCACAATTACGCCCATTGTGGACAAATCTTGAGTCTGAAGCTGCTGCATTGCCTGTTGCAGTACGTCGTTTTGCAGTGCCTTTCGCCGTACATTTGCGAGTTCGGCCTTTTCAGCCAACTCCCGGCAGCGCTCAGGGTCATCGCTGGTCAGCAGCTCCACACAAAAACGGGCGTCTCCGTAGATGCGGCTGACCGCATTAATGCGCGGGCCAATGCCAAAGGAGATGTCTGTGGGGCGATCGCCTGCCCGACGACAGAGCTGCAACAGCCGCGCCACCCCTGGCCGCACTGGCTGATCGCGCTGCAAGTGAGTTTGCAATTGCGCAATGCCAATCTGCGCCAGATAGCGGCAGTCTCCGGTCAGCTCCACCAGATCAGCAATTAAGCCAATCGCCACCAAATCCACTAGCTCAGATAAAGGACGAGTCGGCACATCGGGCAGTCTTTCGTAGAGCGCTTCGATTAGTTTGTAAGCGACCGCAACGCCAGAGAGGTGAGCCATTGGATGCTCACGCGGCAGCGTCCGAGGGTTCACAATCGCTACCACCGCTGGTCTGATTTCAGGCAGGGTGTGATGGTCGGTGACAATTACTTCCATGCCGAGCGATCGCGCCTGATCAATTTCAGCCGGGTTGGTGCTGCCCGTATCACAGGTCACAATCAGCTTCACGCCCTGCTCAGCCAGTTGATTAATCCCTAGCATCGATAGGCCATGAGACTCTTTCAAGCGATTGGGAATAAAATACGTAAGCTGATTTTCGCCGGTCAAAAACTGTCTGAGCCCATCCCACAGCACCGCTGTTGAGGTCACCCCATCGGCATCAAAGTCTCCCCAAATCGCAACTTTTTCTGAGCGATCGCGCGCCAACATCAGCCGCTCCACGGCCCACTCCATTTCCTCACCAAAGGCAAACGGGCTTGTAGGTTCGTAGTCACTGGCCTTTAAAAAACCGACGAGCGATGCGGGCGATCGCAGTCCCCGATTCCACAATAGCTGCGCCCCAAAAACCGGCTTGGGCAATCCCGTCATCTGCGCCACCGTCTCTACCCAGCCATCTTTCATTGCAGCCGTTGGCACCGCCTGCCAATCAGCTGGGCATTGTTCTGGGCGCTGTTTATTTGGGCGCTGCGCTGATGAAAATGGGGTCATATTTCCCTGAAATTGCAGGACAACCTGATCCTTATTATTGTGGCTGATGTCACCAAAATTTGGGGTTACAGATCAACGCTTCATCAATGCTCACATGCGAATACAATCAGCTACAATCAGCCCAATGCAATGCAGCAAAGGAATCGGCCATGAAGCTAGGAGACTGGGTAAGTCTGCTGTGCCTGATCGCAGTCGGCTACATTTTGTGGCAAATCAGACCGCTGCTGCTGCTCTTTTTTGCAGCCGTCGTCATTGCCCTGGCGCTCAATAGCCTGACCAAGCAAATTTGTAGATTCAACGTCTCGCGCCGCCTCGCCATTCCGCTGGCAATTTTAATATCCATCGTAATCGCGTCCCTGTTTATGTTGGGCATCGTGCCGCCCTTCATCCAGCAATTTCGTCTACTGGTCGATTTGCTAGTGCGTTTTTCACAAACCCTGCCTGATCGCCTAGCTGATCTGCAAACCTACTTACCAGAGCGCATTCGCCTACCCGAAGTCGGTGATTTCATCAATTGGATTACCGCCCCCGATTCAGCCATCATTGATGTATTTGGCAACTTCTTTTCTTTCTTCAATTCTTCTTTGCGAGTCGTCCTGCAAGCGCTGTTCGTGCTGGTACTAGCGCTGATGATGCTAACTAATCCATCTGCCTATTTAGAAGGCATTTTGCTCCTGTTTCCCTCCTTTTATCGGCAGCGGGCTCGCGAAATTTTTAGCAAATGTGAGCTGGCCCTGGGCAACTGGCTAGCCGGGATTATCATCAGCTCTCTGTTTGTCTTTGCTTGCAGCTTTATTGGCCTGATCGTATTGGGCGTAGATTTAGCCTTTGCCCATGCTCTGCTCGCAGGCATTCTCAACTTTATTCCTAACCTTGGCCCCACCTTGAGTATGGGCTTTCCGCTGGTCGTCGTCTTGCTGTCAGCCGATCCTTGGAAGGCGATCGCGGTCATCATCCTCTACGTCATCATCCAGCAAATCGAATCCTACTGGGTTACCCCCACCATCATGGCCCATCAGGTTTCTTTGCTTCCCGCCTTCACCCTGATCGCCCAAATCTTTTTTGCCAGCATCTTCGGCTTCCTCGGCCTGCTGCTAGCGCTGCCCCTCACCGTCGTCGCCAAAACCTGGATTCAAGAACTCCTCATCCAAGACGTTCTCAACCACTGGGATCTCTCCCCTACCAGCCGCCTTCATCAAGCCAAGCTAAGGCTCATCAC
>QBMP01000004.1:38964-50802 GCA_003242115.1 Phormidesmis priestleyi | reverse complement strand
GGAAGGCACTCGTAAAAAGGCCGGTGGTAAGGAGGGTGAGCCCTCGCTGGATGAGTCTGGTTTGGCGCATGTGAGGGGTTCCTTCTTTACCGATTTGGCCGATGTGATGTACGGCACAACGCATTTAGGTGAAACTATAGCGCGATTTACTATCAGTACATAAGGCAGTTTGCGCGAGCGATTTTATTTCTTAATTCTGTCATTGAGTAACAAAAAATCCGCTTTGCCTTAATGCTGTTATTTCAACAAGGATTTTTTCGACGTCGCCTCTCTCTACGAATTTGAAACTTTGAAAAAATTAGAAAAATCGATCCGTTTTGTATCTTTTGACACTTTTGCCTATTGTACTTCTCGTTAAGGTTTGGGTGCTATTGTGCAACTCAAAGTGAGGTTAAGAGGTTTCTTTGCCCTAAGTTTGGTCGTATGTGTAGCTTTCTTAAACTAATCAGCTAGAAGATTGTTTCTAGGGTTCCGATTAGCTGTGACGCTGTGAATAAGTGGCTTTTTTAACTGAAGCTGCTTTTTGTGAGCGATCGCCTAATGTCTGGTCCAAGAGAAACCGCTAGAGTCCGTAAACTTAGGTTTGCAGCGCTTTAGTACACGGAGGGATAAAAGCCCGGGAGAGTGAAGCTACCAGGTGCCGTTGTAAAGGTGCCGCCATAGCTCCCTCACCGGGTTTTGCTATTGGAAAGGGGTAGCTTTGCACCTGTACACCCATTTCCTTTGGCACGAACCAAAGGCGTAAGCGTTATGAGCGATCAACCCACCTTTCGCAGCCAAGATGGCCGCAGTGAGGCTAACTCCGCCTTAGAAAAAGAAGCTCGGCTGCCGATGACCGGCTGGCAGCAAGAAGTCGATCAGGGCCTGATGTATGGCCTAGAAGCGGCTGAGAGTATTCGCGATCGCACCATCCCCACCTTCTCTCGCGGCGAACTGCCTCACTATGCAGGCATCAACACCTTCCTCAAAGCGCCCTATATCGAGGATGTCCGTAAGGTAGGAGATTATGATGTCGCGATTGTCGGCGTGCCGCACGATTCAGGGACTACTTACCGTCCGGGCACACGCTTTGGGCCGCAGGGCATTCGCCGAATTTCAGCGCTGTATACGCCCTATAACTTTGAGCTAGGCGTGGATTTGCGCGAAAGCATCACGATGTGCGATGTGGGCGATATTTTCACCATTCCCGCCAACAACGAAAAATCTTTCGACCAAATTTCAAAGGGCATTGCCCATATTTTTAGCTCAGGAGCCTTACCGATTATCCTCGGTGGCGACCATTCTATTGGCTTTCCCACCGTGCGCGGCGTCTGTCGTCACTTGGGCGACAAAAAAGTCGGCATTATTCACTTTGATCGCCATGTCGATACGCAAGAAACCGATCTTGATGAGCGGATGCACACCTGCCCTTGGTTTCATGCCACCAACATCGTGAATGCCCCGGCAAAAAATCTGGTGCAGCTCGGCATTGGCGGCTGGCAAGTGCCTCGCCCTGGGGTGAAAGTATGCCGTGAGCGGGCCACTAATATTCTCACGGTGACTGATATTACCGAAATGGGCCTAGATGCAGCGGTAGACTTTGCGGTCGAAAGGGCAACTGACGGCACTGACTGCGTTTATATCAGCTTCGATATTGACTGCATTGATGCAGGCTTTGTACCGGGTACCGGTTGGCCTGAACCGGGTGGACTGCTGCCGCGTGAAGCGCTTTATCTGCTAGGCAAAATTGTCTCGAAGGTAAAAGTCTGTGGCTTAGAAATTGTTGAGGTGTCGCCACCCTACGATGTGAGCGATATGACCTCGCTGCTGGCCACCAGAGTAATTTGTGATGCGCTAGCCCATCTGGTGCTTTCTGAACAGTTGCCGCGCAGTGCTAAGCCTGACTATATCAATGAAGCTGCCGATATGAGCTTGGGCAGCGATGAATGGCAGTAAAGGACAACAGAAATGCATGAAACCGATATGACAAAGGCGCTGATTTTGACGGTGAAAGGCTGGCTGGCTCAGCAGCCTGAGCAGGCCACGGTGGAGAGAGTACATTTGACCGTTGGAGACTTTGCCGGGGTGGAGCCTGCGAGTCTTCAGTTTGCGTTTCAGGTGCAGACGCAAGGAACTTTTTTAGATGGCGCTGAGCTGGTGATTAAAAAAACGCCTTTGATTGCATTTTGTCACCCCTGTCAGCAGGAATATCGCCCTGACATCGGGAGGCAGTATAGCTGCGCGTGCTGCCAATCGCCGATGGACGATATTCGCTCTGGGCGTGAGCTGAAGATTGAGCGGGTGGAATTTTCGCAGTCTGTGGCTGCATAAAAGATTGAGTTGAAAGACTCTAAATTAGGAAACTAAATTAGGAGATGATTGATGCACCAAACATTTGACGCTGTTTTAGAGATGAATTTGCTTCATGCCAATCAGGCGGGGGCAGATGCGAATCGCGATCGCCTAGATCGCTGGGGCATCACCTGCCTAAATATCATGAGCAGCCCGGGTTCGGGTAAAACTCAGCTATTGGAAGAAACGTTGCGATCGCTGCAAGCCGAACTGCGGATGGCCGTGATTGAAGGCGATATGACCACGCAGCTAGACGCCGAACGACTACGTAAAGGCGGCACCCCGGTGATCGCGATTAACACCGGCAGAGCCTGTCATCTCGACTCTAAAATGGTCGCCGGGGGCTTGCATCAGTTCGAGCATGAGCAGCAGCCCGAAGCCTTTGACTTAATGTTTGTTGAAAACGTCGGCAATTTGGTTTGCCCCGCAGAATTTGAGGTAGGAGAACATGCCAAAGTCGCGCTCTTGAGCATCACCGAAGGCGAAGACAAACCGCTCAAATATCCGCTGATGTTTCGTGAAGCGGATTGCTTGTTGATCACCAAAACAGACTTGGCCCCTTACTTAGAAGTCGATATCGACAAAATTGTGGCCAACGTCAGGCAGATTAACTCAAGGGCCGCGATTATTTCCGTATCGGCGAAAACCGGCGAAGGCCTAGAAGACTGGTATACCTGGATTCGTCAGACCGTAACGGCCTGTGCTAATCGGTCGATTGCCCAGATGGTCTAGCACGGCTTTAAAGCTTTCCCACTTTCCTAATCCTCATTCCTTTTTTCCGCTATGAAAAGACGCCAGCTCATTTCTCTTTGTTTAGCTTTCCTTTGTACCCTGCTAGTGACAGTAAGCTGTGGCGCTGCGCCCAAAAGCGACAGCGCTGCCGATAGCGGTTCAGCCCCAACAGAACCCACCAAAGCTATTGTCATTGGCTACAGCAATTGGGCAGGCTGGTGGCCTTGGGCTATTGCCGAACAAGAAGGGCTTTTTGCTGCCAATAATGTGAATGTAGAAATGAAGTGGTTCGATGGCTACATTGAATCGATGGAAGCTTTTGCCACCGGACAGCTTGATGGCAATTGCCAAACCCTCAATGACACTATTTCATTTGCTGCTGATGCCATTAATGGCGAAGTGGCCGTGCTGGTGAACGACAACTCGGCTGGTAATGACAAAATTATTGTAACCGCAGAGATCAATACCGTAGCGGACTTAAAGGGCAAAAAAGTTGCTGTTGAAGAAGGCGTGGTTGATGACTTTTTGCTGAGCTTAGCGCTTGAAAAAGAAGGACTCTCTCGCGATGATGTGGAAATTGTGCCGTTAGAAACCGGGGCCGCAGCAGCGGCGTTTGCGGCAGGCCAAGTCGATGCGGTAGGCGCTTTCCCACCTTTTTGGCTAACGGCACTAGAGCGTGAGGGCAGCAAGGAACTGGTGACTTCTGCTGATTTTCCGGGGGCGATTCCTGATTTGTTAGTGATGAGTAAAACCATCATTGATCAGCGCCCAGAAGATGTGCAGGCGATTGTGAAGACTTGGTTCGATGTGCTGGCATTTATGGAAGAAAATCCTGAGAAAGCCGATGAGATTATGGCGAAGCGTGCCGGTGTCCCGCTTGAAGAACTACAACAGCTCAAGGTAGGTACCCGATTTTTTACGATAGAAGATAATCTCAAAGCCTTTAGTGACGGTGAAGGAATGGAGCATATGCCGTATGCCGCCAAAGAGATGGCTGACTTTATGGTAGGGGTTGGGTTTATTCCTGAAGCGCCGGAACTAGCGCCTATTTTAGACGATCAGTTCGTTAAAGCTTATGCCGCAGCTAACCCGTAGTTCACCGTTATCTCTACTCTCTAAGAAGTGGAGGGAAGGAGCAAGGAGAGTTTTATGATCGAGCTTGAAGGATTTTCACCGCCGCTTTTACAGCGTGAGACGATTAATCACAAAGTCTGGAAGCCTAGAACCTTTTGGCGAATGGGTGAACCGATTCCAGGCCATTTGAGTTTGGGACTGCGCATTCTCTCGATAGTGGTGCCTTTTTGTCTGTGGTGGGCGCTGTCGGCGAGTGGGGTGGTGAATCCGAAGTTTTTGCCCTCGCCGGTAGAGGTGGCGCAAGCGTTTGGGCGGCTGTGGGCTGAGGGCTATTTGCTGGAAGATGTGCGCGCAAGTGTGACGCGGGTGGGGCTAGGATTTTTGCTGGCGGCGGTGCTGTCGGTGCCTTTGGGCATTGGGATGGGGGCGTTTGCGACGGTGCGATCGCTGCTCGAACCCATCATGGGCATCGTGCGCTATATGCCTGCTCCGGCTTTTATTCCGCTGCTGATTATCTATCTGGGCCTAGACGAAGCACCGAAGATTGCGCTGATTTTTATCGGCGTGATTTTCTTTAATACGCTGATGATTATGGATGCTGTCAAGTTTGTGCCGAAGCATTTATTAGAGGCTACCTACACGTTGGGCGGGTCGCGGCGGCAAACGCTGATGCAGGTAATTACGCCGTTTGTGGTGCCCAATATTCTCGATGCTTTTCGCATTAATATGGCATCGGCTTGGAATTTGGTGGTCGTTGCTGAGCTGATTGCGGCCACTGAGGGCTTGGGTAAACGGATTGCGATCGCTCAAAAATTCTTTAGAACAGACGAAATCTTCGCCTACTTAATCTTGCTGGGCGTAATTGGCTTTTTGTTCGATCTGCTGCTGCGCTGGGTACTGAGAGCGACCTGCAAATGGGCGGTTGATTAGCGGCGCTGATTGAGGCAGTTAATGACACTTGAATAATTGAGATCTCACTTATGCACCTCGAAGTTTCTGAACTCAACAAACACTTTTCAACGGCCAAAGGAAAGGTGATTGCGCTTAAAGATCTCAATCTGTATGTGGAGCAAGGTGAGTTTGTATGTGTCGTCGGCGCTTCGGGTTCTGGCAAGTCTACGCTGCTCAGGCTAGTTGCGGGGCTCGATCAGCCTACAACCGGCACCATTACGGTTGATCAACAGTCGGTCATTGGCCCCGGAGCTGATCGGGGCATGGTCTTTCAAGACTACACGCTGTACCCGTGGCTAACGGTGCAAAAAAATGTGGAATTTGGCCTGAAGCTGCAAGGCGTGAGTGCTAAAGCGCGGCGAGAGCAGGCATCTTACTATTTGGATATGGTTGGGCTCAGCGCGTTTGCCCAGTCGTTACCAAAGCAGCTATCGGGCGGCATGAAGCAGCGAGTTGCGATCGCCCGCGCCTTAGCGAGTCAACCCAAAATATTGCTGATGGATGAGCCCTTTGGCGCGCTCGATATCCAAACCAAAGAGACCATGCAGCAGTTTACGCTGGATCTTTGGGCGCGCACGGGCACTAGCATTTTAATGATCACTCACGATGTCAGAGAGGCCGTTTTTCTCTCTCAGCGCATTTATGTGATGACGGCTAGACCCGGCACCGTGCGCGCCGAAATTGAGGTGGCCTTAGGCACAGCGCGAACTGCGGCCACTCGTGAAGACCCCCGCTTTAAAGCGTATCAAGATCAGGTAATTGATCTGCTGACGCATTCCGCTGATCAGGCGGTCGATCAGGCGCTAATTGGGTAGGGCATCGAGCGTGGTTCTAGCTTTGCTAGCCGCAGATGAATCACCTTGGCCTTGATAGAGCGCGATCGCCTGCTCTAGATCAGCGCGGGCCTGCGTATGGTCGCCTGCTCCTGCTTGAATGACGCCTCTGAGATAGTAAGCGTAGGCGTTGCGAGGGTTGATAATCAGCGCCCGCGCAATGGTTTGGGCGGCTTCTTCATAGTTTTTCTGGTCGAGGTAGGCTTGGGTTTCGTCTAAATAGTTCTGCTCGTAGTTAACGCCGCGAAACCGTCGCTCTAGCGTCGAGATTGCGCCATAGCTGTCGGTGCGATAGCCGTAGGTCTCTAAGCTATAGCCTTTGGCTCGAACCACTTCAGCGTTGCTGATGGTTTGCAAGGAGCGATTTTCGGTAATGGCTTTGGCAACCGCAATCGAAAGCCCTTCGCCGACGCTCACATTCAGCTCTACAATCCGGCCAGCGGTGGTGCCCAAGCCGCCGAAGCCAGAAGCGGGGCCAAGCACCGACAGATTTTGCCGCTCTCTCGGTAGGGTTTGGCGAAAGCCGTAGTTAAACACGGGCATTTGCCGGAAGTTCAGCAGCCTCAGGGCTGAATCATTCACCCGCTCCGCTAAGCCTTCAATGCCACCGCGATCATCGAGGTGATAGCTAAACGTGCCCAGCGCTGCATTGCCCGGAATGCCACCAGCCGCCATCAGTGTGGCCGACAGCTCATCAATCGGATGGGCAATTTGGCCAGCGTTGCGAATGTATAGCTCCTGCATGATTTCTACCCGCTCAACCCCCATGCGCTTGAACAGATCAGCGATCGCTTCGGCGGTAGAGCGCATTTCGCGGGTGGGTTTGGCTCCATTGGTGCTGAGCTGCTGAGCCGTTTCAGAATTGGCGTAAAACAGCAGCGCGTTAAAGCTCAGCCGGTCGGGCAAAATCGCAATATTGGCCCGATCAAACAAAAAGCCGGATGATTTGATGTCGTATTCTTTGCCCAAGTAGCCATGCACCAAAATGCTAAAGGCCAGCGATCGCACATCGGCAGAATCCGGCGTTCCCTGGTACATCAGCTTGGGCTGACCGTAATAGTCAAGCAAGCCTTGCAGCAGCTCCTGACGCTTAGTGGGGTCATTGCCGCTAGCTGCTGTCAGCCACTTTTGCGCCGCTGCATCCTGCGGATCAAAAAACCTTTTGATCAGCTGAGATTCTACCGTTCTAAGCTGATCGATATTGACCCCGTACATATCCAGGATCAAACCGATGCTCAAAGAGCTATTAGGAAAACCCAGTGCTTCTAGGCCCTGCATCATTTCGACGCCGCTAGCGGCTGCAAGCTCACCGCTTTGACTCGCATCAATAAACTGCTTGGCGGCGTAGGTATGATCGCCTGCTGTGAACGCGCATACCAAAGACCCAGAGGTTTGCACCGCGCCTAAATCTGCTTTGCCGATTACATCAACGCCCGCTCGGCTGAGCGCCTGCTGAAAGTTGCGGGCGGCGGTCAGGCGATCTAGGGCGATTTCGCGGACTTGACCCAGATTCAAAAATTCTTGATAGAGGCGGCTGGGCTGACCAAAAACGCCGTAGCGCGATCGAAGGCTCTGTGGCACCTGATTGCGGTCTAAATAGGCGAGTCCGCCCCGCACTAAATGCCCGCCAATGCCATTGGCCGTATCGCCTTCAGTGATGAGCGCCACTTTACTGCTGTGGTTGCGCGCCTGCAATTCCCTTTGCACCTTGAGGGCGCTCATCACCCCCGGCACTTCATCGCCAAACACAATCACATCGTAGCTGCGGGCGTTTCTGATGGCCGGACAGGTGGGAGCAGGGGGCTCTGACAACGGGACTGCTGATCTGGCCAGATCAGGAGCATTCGAGGTTGCTTGAGCTTTAGCAGGGAGCGTTTGGCCTAAGCCTACAATGAGCGTCGCACCGACATAAAAAGAAAGTAGGAACTCTCTCATAAAAACAATCTCTATTCCAGCACTAACCAGCTAGATCAATACAACACTATAGGGGCCACTGTAAAGTTCAGTGATCCCCTACAAGAATACAGCGTTGTTTGCCTACTTCAGCTTGTTTTTAAGTTGGCTCACGGATGCTTCATCGTTTAAATGTATCCGTTAAATACGTAGGAAATGGTCTTGCAGGCTGATTTTTGAATGCGGTGGCGAAGCTTTCCAAGGGAATCGCGCCGCTTGAAAATCTTTTCAAAAATTGCTTGGCGGCGGCGATCAAATGACTATTGTCATTATAATCTGTCCTTTTTCGGCAGCGTCTACAAAGCATTTTGTGAGAGCGTGAGCAGCGGTCTCACAATCTTTGAGCCAGTCTTCGAGCCAGTCGGCAAGATTGTATTGTGAAGTGTCAAAGTAGCTGAGCAGCCCTTTTATATTGATTGTGTGAAGGACTTGCGCGATCGCCCCAACTTGATCCGGCATAAGATAAATCAGCTCAGACTCAAAATCGAGTTGCTCACCGCCCCAGATCACGTTACTAGCAAAATCATTCTCTAGATCTGGAAAACTCGCTTTAGGTCTTTTTGTCAAGTAAGCCGTCAGGCACGAATGAATTTGCTCGTCTGTGCGAGAGCGTAAATACACCTTGCGCTGCGCAATCATTGGATCAGCTAATTTCACAGGGGTTAGTAGCTGTTCTAATTTTGTGCAGTAGCTGTCTAATTCATGCTCAAGCTCAAACGGAAAGTGACGGTGATTTCGCTCACTTTCCGAATCTGGATAATCAGCTCTATAATCTTTCTTATATTCAACTACAACAGAATTGCGAACATATCCAGACGGTGTTGCAGGCGGCGACTGAAACCAATTGAACATACCATCGCTGCCATAGCTCCACAAATCTTCGATCAGTATTTTCAGCTTCTCGTCAGCTCGAATTTGTTCGAGTAGCTCTATCGTAATGGCTTGTTTAGCAACAGAATGTGACATCTTATTGAGTGGAGTTTATTTGAGTGAGTCTATTTCAGCAATAGGATCTAACAGGGCCAAGTACCCGATATCTGTCTCCCGATGTCTGTCTTCAGTTGGACGACTTATGACCGCAAACTCTATAGGCTGGTGCCGAAGTTAATTAGAAGTAGCGTTGAGAATATGAATATGAATAGTTTACCCAATACTATCTCGTCAGTCATTAGCGCCTGTCTTGAAGGGTTTAGCATTCGCCGTTTGGGCATCGTCTTAGCCGCAGGCTTGCTGTGGGTGACAACAGCTTGCGCTCAGCCTAATACAATGGCCAGTGCCAAAGCGAACCAGCCATCTGCTCAGCAGGTGCCAGAAAAGACAGAGGCTGCTGTCGAAAGAGCTAGGGAAAACCTTAGCGATCAGGCGGTCGATGAGGATGTGCTTTCCCAGCAAGGTGTATCACGAGCAAGGCAGAGTGATGGTGGCATGGCCTCGCCCTAGACTGTCACTAAGGTCGATTGAGTCAATGAGATGACCGATATTCCTCTGTGGTGGGTATCGGCGCTAGCAGCTTTATTGCTAGCGCTGATACATATCCAAGCCAGCCAGCTAAAGTTTTTGAAAAGAAAGCCGCGCAGTCGGTGGCTGTCGCTGGGTAGTGGGATTTCAGTGGCTTATGTTTTTGTTCATGTTCTGCCTGATCTCAGCGCAGCTCAGGAGAACTTTCAAAATCAAGTTACGCTATTGGCAGCGATTGAGCATCACCTGTACGTGATGGCACTGCTGGGGCTGCTAACCTTTTACGGGCTAGAGCGGGCAGCTAAAACATCTCGTCAACAGAGCCGTATGGAGGGCAAGGGTGATGCAACTCAGCCTGCTGTTTTTTGGCTGCATATGACCTCTTTTGCGCTCTACAATGCGTTGATTGGCTATTTGCTCACGCATCGTGAAGAACCCGGAGTAGGAAACTTGGTAGTCTATGTGATCGCAATGGCTGTGCACTTTGTTGTCAATGACTACAGTCTAAGTGAGGATCACAAAGCATCCTATGAGAAAAAGGGCCGATGGATTCTCGCATCGGCTATTATCTGTGGCTGGATCGTCGGTAGCCAAACCGAAATAACAACTGCGGCGACCGCTACGCTGTTTGCCTTTCTAGCAGGCAGCATCATTCTAAACATACTCAAAGAAGAGCTGCCGCAGGCAAGAGAAAGCCGCTTTGGAACATTTTTTCTGGGGGCATTAGGCTATGCGGGACTATTGCTATTGCTAGGCTGAACAAATAGTTGTTTGATAACTATTTGGCCGCTATTTAATTTACTTTCCCGCCCTCTTTGATGACTTCATCAGCTCTCTCAATTACCGCTGTGGGCAAGGAAACACCCATTTTTTCTGCTGAAGTTGGATTGACAAACAGATTTACTACATTGACAAATTCCACCGGCAAATCTTCTGGATTTTTACCTTTGAGGACTTTAATCACCATACTGGCTGTTTGGCGGCCAATGTCATAGTAGCTGAAGCTGATGCCTGCGATCGCTCCCTTTCTCACGCCATCTGCGTCTCCCGCAAATACAGGCAAGTTATTGTTCTGGCCTACCTGCACAACCGCTGGTAAAGCCAAATTTAGCCGAATATCGGCAGGCATATAAATCGCATCGACTGAGCCGACTAGGCCACGCGCTGCGCCTACGACCTCACCAGAAGAGAAAATAGCAATCTCTTTTACCTCGGTAAATTCTTGCTGTTGCGCCTGCGTATGAATCAGTGCCATCATCTCTTCCCAATGATCTTCTTCAGCGTCATAAATCACGCCTAGCCTTTTTGCTTCTGGTAAAATCTCTCTGATCAGGGCCATATGCTGATCAATCGGGGTGCGATCGCTCACCCCACTCACATTCTTACCCGGCCTATTCGCCTCCTTGACTAGCTTGGCTTCCACGGGATCGGCAACGGCTGAAAAGATAACAGGAACATTTCCAGATAATGAGGCAACCGCTTGAGCGCTCAAGGTAGAAATGGCCACGATTACATCCGGTTTTGCCCACACATACTTTTTGGCAATTTGCATCGCCGTTACCGGGACGCCTTGAGCGCTTTTCCACTCCCAGCGTAGATTTTCTCCTTCTTTGTAGCCCGCTTCTACTAGCGCTGCGTGCAGTCCGCTCCGCACCGCATTTGAGTCAGGCTGTTCTATAAATTGGGTCACGGCGATAAACGGCACATCGTCTAGTCCAGCGACGGTCTGTGCGGCATTTTCGCCGCTAATTAAGGTCGTGCTCAGAGCGATCGCTATCCCTACAAGCGCTAGCGCCATAAACCCCACACGGCTCACAGATCGCCCCATAAGCAGCTTTACAAACAGCAGTAAAGAACGCATAGCCCCTATCAAGTTCGTCAGCGCTTTTGACTACACAGCATAAAGTGCTTATCCCGGACTCCGGTTATATTAGCTGATTTCTGGCTGAGAGGATCGCTTGCTTTAGGCTTTGTGATGCACCTGATCTAGCCCTGATTGAGCATCGTTTCTCGGTAGTGTGCGGTTGGCTAGCTGTCAATAAAGCAACGAGCTGAGGGCTCCATCGCCGCCCTTTCAATCGCCTCCATATTGAGCCTTCAGCTCAGCTACGCGGTCATCATCAATTTTTTGAATCAATACAGGCGGCACCTCAAAGGCTCGGCCTGCTTTCAAAATTGTCAAATCAGTGGCAGCGGTCATGGTGCTTTGCCGCTCAGCGGGTGTGAGCTGAAGCGCCTCAAATAGCTGCTCGGCGGTGCTCGGAATAAAAGGAGCCGAGGCTACTGCATACAGTCGAATCAGGTTAATGCAGGTGCGAATCACGACGGCTGCTTCGGCTTTGTCTTGCTTAAACAGCGTCCAGGGAGCGCGGATGTCAATATATTGGTTCCCGGCTGACCATAAGGCATTGAGGGCTTCAGTGGCTTTGCGAAATTCCATGTTTTTAAGGTGCGATCGCAACCCCTCCACCATTTCTTTGCATTTAGCCTCTAGCTCAGCTTCAGC
>QBMP01000004.1:26507-38954 GCA_003242115.1 Phormidesmis priestleyi | reverse complement strand
CCGCGACGCCGTAAACTTCAAAATCCGGTTAATAAAATTGCCAAAATTATCCGCCAACTCCTTATTCACCTTCGTTTGAAACTGCTCCCAGGTAAAGGCCGAATCCGCCGACTCTGGCGCAGATGCCATCAGCATATAGCGCCAATAATCCGCTGGAGCAATCTCTAGCGCCTGATCCAAAAACACGCCGCGCTTAGAACTCGTCGAAAACTTGCCGCCGTAATAATTCAGCCAGTTAAAACCCTTGATATAGTCCGCCATTTTCCAGGGTTCGCGCGTGCCCAAAATGGTCGCAGGCCACATAATCGTATGAAACGGCAAATTATCCTTTGCCATAAACTGCGTATAGCGCACATCGTTGGCCGCATACCACCAGCTTTTCCAATCTTCGCCCGTGGCCTCACCCCAGGTTTTCGTCGCCGACACATAGCCAATCGGCGCATCAAACCACACGTAAAAAACCTTATCTTCAAAACCTGCTTTTGGTACCGGCACCCCCCACTTCAGATCGCGGGTAATCCCTCGACTTTGCAGCCCCTCATCTAGCCACTTTTTGGCAATCGATTTCGTTAAATTCGGCCAGTCCGTCTGCGCTTCTACCCAATTGCGCACCTCATCGCTGAGCTGATCGAGCCGCAAAAACAAATGGCGACTCGTGCGCACTTCCACATCGGTAGAACCTGACACCGCCGAACGCGGATTGATCAAATCCGTTGGGTTCAGCATCTTTGTGCAGTTCTCACACTGATCGCCTCTGGCTCTTTCATAGCCGCAGTTTGGGCAAGTCCCTTCGACATAGCGATCCGGCAAAAAGCGCTCATCCGTAATCGAGTAAACCTGACTAATTTCGCGCTCTTCAATAAAGCCGTGCTCATCCAAGCTCCGGTAAAAATCCTGCGTCAGTTCCTTTTGCTCTGGCGAAGACGTGCGCCCAAAATAATCAAACGACAGCCCAAACTTTTTGTACACGTCAGCCTGCCGCTCATACTGCCGCTTGCAAAACTCAGCCACATCAAGCCCTTCTTCTAGCGCTGCAATCTCGGCTGGCGTTCCATGCTCATCCGTCCCACAGATATAAAGCACTGTTTCCCCTTCCTGCCTCAGAAAGCGGGCATACACATCAGCAGGCAGCATGGAGCCCACCAAGTTGCCAAGGTGCTTTATACCATTGATATAAGGAAGGGCGCTGGTAATGAGATATCGCATATAAGAGGTGGTATGGAAAGTGGCTAAAGGACTCAGATCAAACTTGTAAACAGCTTTAATTAAGCCTAGCGGTTTGGGGTGCGCACTGACTAGCTAGATGCGCTCTGCGTACAGATAGCCGATTAAATGGCACTTAATTAATTCTTGCCAGTTTTAGCATAATCGATAGCATGAGTCATTTATCGAAATCCGCCGAGTGACTCGTTTGACGGATTCAAGCCTCGGCGGAGGTACTAGCTATTACCTTGCTGGATAGAGAACAGCAGCTTAAACTTTGGAAAGCAAACTCAGGACAAGCATTGTGGCATACGACTTGGACATTTTTGTTTCGTGTTTTCGTATGTCCAGAAGGGAAATATTGAATGCCAGTCAACTTTGATACCATCATCAGCACTTCAAGTTCTGATGAAAACTTTTTGCAAATCTTTCGAGATGCGTTCTCCAAACCAGATCAGCTATTTCTTGAAGCGCATCGCACAATTTTAACAGCCTGCTACAGAAATCCAGGACTTTCTCCATCGCTGAAAGCCAATACACCGGAACTGTTAGCTGAGAGTTGGTTGAAAAGATATAGCAATAGCTATAAGAATCGAATTTCGAGACGAATCTCACAACCACCAAGAACAGTTGCTGATCCAATCGTCAATACAATCATCAATGCTCGCTTGACAGGACTAAAAGCGGAGCATCTTGAGCAAATCAAATACGCCCACAGACTATCAATGTCGGCAGAAAATATTCAGGGATTATTACTAGAAGAATTTTTGGCCGATCAACTTGCTGATTATGGTTGGTATTGCTGTTGGGGAGAATCTATTCGCCACGTAGATTTTTGTAACGTTGATGGTTCTCTCTTACAGGTCAAGAGCCGCAGCAACTCGGAAAACAGTTCGTCTTCTAGAGTAAGAATTAATCAGCCAATTGAAAAATGGTATAGGGTTGATGCTAAAACAGGTTTCTATCGATGGTCTCATTTTAACGAAAAGTACGACACAGATCGATTCTCTGAAGAAAATTTTGTTAGTTTTGTTCAACAGGTTCTGTGCGGCAATCTGGATGCCTTAGCTATAGAAATGAACAACCCTTGGCAAGATTTATCGAATTCATCAAACTAAGATTAGAGATAACTGTTTTTCCGTGGAGTCTTCAAGGTGACTCAAAGTATCAATTGCCCAACTTACATCGTCAGTCTTATGGTATCGAGAATAGCGAAAGTCTGGGTAAAGGCTTGGCACTTCACCCTTTAAATAAGTCAGCAACATCCTGGCGATCGCTCTTCCTAAAGAGCAGGGAACAGCATTTCCAACTTGCCGATATTGATTAAGTAAAGTACCTGCAATAATCCAATCTTCTGGAAATTCTTGAATGCGTTTATACTCTTCAATACTCAGTGGTCTGTCTTCTTCTGGATGTGCTAGATCAGTTGCAGGCATAGCTGGATGGGTTACTAACGTTGGGGCAGGCTTATTCCAAGCTAGCCTTCGGTAAAACCCAGTTTTCCCCCCTCCTGCATGATAAGACGCCCCTAGCGCTTCTTGGTGTAACGCTTCCGTTAAATCCCGCCAGTATTGTCCAGGCTTTAGAAGCCTGTAATATTTGAGCCGTTTTTTAGGAAACTTGACAAAGTGATGTCCATTTTTAGGAAGACCTTCTAAAGCTTCTCGTAGCGTCCTCCACTCTGGAAGGCCATATAAACTCTTCTCTGAGTGAGTCGGTGTGAGATAGGGAAGTTTTTCTCCATCGCGACTACAAGCAATAACAATCCTTTCTCGTTTTTGTGGCGATCCAAAATTAGCAGAATTATATAAGTTGAAGGAAATGCTATACCCCGATTCTTTTAGCTTTCGCGTAATAAAGAGCAAAGCTCCCCCTCTTTGCTCATCCTGAGACAATGGTGGGAAATTCTTCCCTCTCATTTCATGAGGTCGATGTTTTAACGGAGCGGATAATAGTCCTCGAACATTTTCAATCACTGCAAATCTAGGTTTGAGTTCAATGATGAGATCAATAAATGTCAAGAAGACATTGCCTCGATCATCATTGAATCCTTGGCGCTTTCCGGCGCTGCTAAAGGCTTGGCATGGTGGGCCGCCAACGATTACATCAATCTCATCAGTCGAACTCAATCCCGCTTTTGCTCGAATTTCTGCCGCTGAATAATCCCTAATATCCCCAATCAGCGCTATGTCCGGTCGATTTGTCTCAATGGTTTTTCGGGCGGCTGAATCAGTTTCGCAAGCAAGTAGCACCTTGATGCCTTCCTTTTCTAATCCCAAATCTAGCCCCATGCAGCCAGAAAAAAAGCTCAAGGCTTTAAAACTGGGTTTGCTGAACGAGCGCCGCCCGTGATCGGGAATGCTTAAATTGATATCTTCTCCCTTGATACGGTAATCCTGAACTGATTCTGAGGCTACAATCCACCGACTGCTAATCCTCTCCCCGCCGATTTCGCCATGCCGAAGCAATTGGCGAACATATTGCTCCGAGCAGCTTAAGATTTCAGAAGTTTCTTTCACAGAGAGGTATTGGTCAGCCATTATTTCGGGCGCGAAACTAAAACTAGGTACCCATGCTACTATTTAAGGAGGGTACTTGCAAGCTTTGTGATCACATGTTCTCATGCCTCCGTCTCATCCAGAGTTAACGCCAGCCGTCGAACTTCACCGTGCCTATATGACATTCATGTCTAACTTTTTGCTTCCTATTCGGTAGGATGGCTTGAGCATTAGATGCCAAGTTGCCCAAACATTTCATCCGCGTCATTAAAGCGAACTAACTCTTTGTTGGCATCAGTATCTCTAAAGACTTTTTCCGTCGTTTGATTAGGAACAATAAGCTCAAAAGGAAGACCGTTTCGTAACTTAACTTGGCGATAAAACAGTGTGATAGCCTCCGTTGTAGAAATACCTAGCTCCTCAAACAGGCGCTCAACTTCTAATTTGAGATCGGGATCAATTCTGGCTCTCACGGTGGCGTCTTTTGCCATAGCTCAACCTTTTTTACGATGTCTGTTATTGTAGCCCATTCAGGCTACGCCTCGGTATTCCTCTGGCTAAGTGTCGGTTGAGTGTAGGACTAAATGTGGGGTCGAATGTTGTTTTGCGATTAGATATCTATTGCTAAAGTAACAAGGCAGTGATCTATTTTTTCTATGTCGGCTATCTATCGCTACGAAATTACGGTACCGGCGGCGGCAATTGATGAGAATGGGCACTTAAATAATGTGGCGTATGTGCAGTGGATGCAGGATGTCGCGATCGCCCATGCCAACCATACCCCTTGCGCCCAGGCTAGCTCCGCCATCGGCTGCACCTGGGTCGTCCGCGCTCACCGGATTAAATACCTGCAATCGGCTTTTGAAGGCGAAGCCATTGCTATCCTTACCTGGATTGCCAACATTCGCAAAGTCCGAGCCCTACGCAAGTACAAATTTTTCCGCCTCAGCGATGGAGCCGTCCTCGCAACGGGTGAAACCGATTGGGTTTTCGCCGATGCCAAAACAGGCCGCCCCAAAGCCATGCCTGCTGCTGTGGCCACTGCTTTTGAAGTCGTCCCTGACGAAGCCGTTCCGGCGAAGTTGACCTCGTAGCTCCAAAAATAAGATTCCCATACCAAAAGCCCCACTGCTCTCGATAGAGAATAGTGGGGCCAAAAAATAGCTAAAACCCTTTCAAGAGGCTAGACAGTCGCCGGGTACACACTCACCTTCTTACGGCTCTTACCCTTACGCTCAAACTTTACAAAGCCGTCGATGAGGGAAAACAACGTATCATCGCCGCCGATCCCAACATTCTCGCCCACATGGTACTTAGTCCCGCGCTGACGCACGAGGATGTTGCCAGCAATCACCTGCTCGCCACCATACTTTTTGACGCCCAGTCGCTGAGCGTTAGAGTCGCGACCGTTACGAGTACTGCCTGTGCCTTTTTTATGTGCCATGCCTTAATAATTCTCCTGGTGTAGTTGTTCTGGAGCTGTCTTAATCGTTATTCTGCCGTAATTGTCTGTCCGCCAACCGTAATCGAATCGATCATCACCCGCGTCAAATCCTGACGGTGACCTTGCTTCTTACGGGTTTTCTTCTTCGGCTGCATTTTGTAGACAATAATTTTTCTAGCGCGCAAATGGCTCACAATTGTGCCGCTCACGGTCGCGCCTTCTACTAAAGGCTGACCAATGCTGACATCACCGTCATTTTCTACCATCAGCACATTGTCAATTGTAATCTTTTCGTCAGGCTCTACCGGCAACCGATTGATATCGTAAAATCGACCGGGCTCTACCCTAATTTGGGTGCCCCCTGCTGCAATAATCGCGTAAGCCATAATTTCCTTATTCCTTTTGCCGTACAGGTAGGTCAACCGATTGAGCTAGCTCGAAATCCAAGCAAACTTGAATCGAACTCAAACCTTTTTACCTGATCCGAGCAGTTCTTGTGAGTACTGTAAAATTGTGAATAACTATTGTCCAAGCAAAAGCTTCTCTCTGTCAAGGGGGCTTGAGCGCAAACTTTAAGAGATCACAGCTAACGCTGTACAATTAGAGGCCCGCTTGTATTTGCACTAGCTTCAACTTTGAAATTTGTTTTTCGCTCATTTTTGTCCACAACCTGCAATTAGAGACTTATGAAGCCCTATCTAGCGGCTGCTCTTCAAATGACCAGCGTGCCTGATCTCGCTAAAAACTTAGCCCAGGCCGAAGAGCTTATCGATCTAGCGACCCGTCGCGGCGCTGAGCTGATTACCCTGCCTGAAAATTTCTCCTTTTTGGGTGATGAAAGCGTCAAGTTTAAGCGGGCCGAAGAAATCTGCACTGCCAGCGAAAAGTTTATTAAAACGATGGCTCAGCGCTATCGAATCACGCTTTTGGGCGGTGGCTATCCTGTCCCTTCTCCTGACGGGCGCACTTACAACCGCGCGCTGCTAGTCAATGCCAATGGCGAAGAACTCACTCGCTACGATAAGGTTCATCTTTTTGATGTGAACTTACCCGATGGCAATACCTACCAGGAGTCTAAAGAAGTGACTTCCGGCAGCGCCCTACCGAAGGTTCACAGCTCACCAAGACTCGGTAATTTGGGGATTTCTGTCTGCTATGACGTGCGCTTTCCAGAGCTGTACCGCCAGCTTTCTAAAGAGGGCGCTGAGGTGCTGATTGTCCCGGCTGCTTTTACTGCTTTTACCGGCAAAGATCACTGGCAGGTGTTGCTTCAAGCCCGTGCCATTGAAAATACCTGCTACGTCATTGCCCCCGCTCAAACCGGCTTTCACAATGCCCGTAGACAAACTCATGGCCATGCGATGATTATCGATCCTTGGGGAATCACTTTGGCAGATGCAGGCGATCCGGTGGGAATGGCGATCGCTGAAATCAACCCTTCCAGGCTAGAGCAAGTCCGGCGGCAAATGCCCTCTCTCCAGCACCGAGTCTTTGGCTAAGCCGTAGTAGTTCAGCCGTAGTAGTCCAGCTTGGAGCCAAATCAGCTCTACTTTCTCTACGCATCTAGCACAATTTAGCGATCCGCTTATGCCTAAATGAACAAAATATAGATCAGCTACTCGTGTAAATTAGACTACGATGAGTGGCAAAAATTGCATGATTGATCTAGGATGGCTCGGCTCGACGAACGGTTTGACAGCTTATTTCACCGATTTCTTAACAAGCTCTCTGATGGGCAGCTTACCGACTGTGCGATCGCCCTTAATCTGGCCGCTCATCGCCGAAGTCGATCAGGCCGAAGTCGGTTCGCTCGTGCTAGCAGGCGTACTGCTGAGCCTAATCACCGTTTTTATCGCGGCCAAAGTCGGCGGTGAGCTATGCGCTCGACTCAATTTACCCTCTGTTTTGGGTGAACTCCTTGGCGGCGTTGTCGTCGGCATTTCGGCGCTGCATCTGATTGTTTTTCCAGAAGGCGCAAATGTTCCTCACTCCGCGCTCATGGATCTGGTGCAGATGAGCGCTCATCTAGATCCAGAAAGTCTGCTCAGCGTTTTTCGCGGTGAAAGCGAAGCGCTCTCGGTTTTAGCCGAACTCGGCGTGATTATTTTGCTCTTTGAAATCGGGCTAGAATCCGATCTGAAAGAACTTATCCGAGTAGGCCCACAGGCCGCTGTTGTAGCGACTGTTGGCGTCCTTGCTCCCTTTATTGCAGGTACCGCCGGACTGATTTTCTTCTTTAATATTGGCACCATTCCCGCCGTGTTCGCTGGGGCGGCGCTGACCGCGACTAGCATTGGCATCACTGCCAAAGTGCTGGCTGAAATGCAACAGCTTAGCTCCAGAGAAGGCCAAATTATAATCGGCGCAGCCGTCCTTGATGATGTGCTCGGTATCATCGTGCTAGCGGTCGTTGCCAGCTTAGCCAAAACCGGCGAAATCGAAATTCTAAACGTCATCTATTTAGTGGTAGGCGCGGCTACTTTTCTAATTGGCTCCATTTTACTGGGGCGGCTTTTGAGTCCACTGTTCGTCTCTTTGGTCGATCAGATGCGAACGCGCGGGCAGCTGATCATCGCGTCGTTGGTCTTTGCCTTTGTGCTCTCTTATATTGCGGCGGCCATTCAGCTTGAAACGATCTTGGGTGCATTTGCGGCGGGTCTGATTTTGGCCGAAACGCCCAAGCGTAAGGAACTCGAAGAGCAAATTACGCCGATTGCCGATATGCTGGTGCCGGTGTTTTTTGTCACGGTTGGAGCCCGCACTGACATCAGTGTGCTGAACCCAATGGTGGCCGCTAACCGGGAGGGACTGATCATTGCTTCTTTTTTGGTGCTGGTTGCCATTATTGGTAAGACTATTACTGGCTATGTTGTGTTTGGGCAACCTGGAATTAATCGATTGGCTGTGGGCTTTGGCATGATTCCTCGTGGAGAGGTCGGCTTGGTCTTTGCTGGCGTCGGTGCGGCCAGTGGCGTTCTGTCTGAATCGCTAGATGCGGCCATTATTGTGATGGTGATTGTGACGACGTTTATTGCCCCCCCTTTGCTGAGGTTAGCCTTTGACAAAGATGATGAGTCGGGCAATGCGCTTACCGCCGTCGGTGCTGCTGGCAGTGAGGCCGGGGTCAGTGAGGCGATCGCTGCGACAGAATCCATTGAGTCTTAAATAAATATCAAGGTTTATCCGTAACAGTACGGATAGACCTTGTAGAGAAAAGCATCTATTCTCGCTCCAGCCTAACCGCCGGTTCAACTGTTAGTTAAACCGATAGACTCCTATGACAATAGAGATAGTGATATCCGTTCGCGCAGATATCCAGCTGCCTGGTGATTTGCCAAAGCCAAAAAATAGCGGTTAGCGGTTAGCGGTTAGCAATGGCTCGCTCAAAAAACTCCGTAAGCGCTTCCAAAAAACAGTCAAAAAAGAATAGATTCTATTTCTCTGCCCTGAGAAGCAAAAATAAACCTAGTAAAGTTTCCAAATCCGACTAAACTCTAAACAATATTTATACGCTTAGCCAAGTGAGCATATTTACCTATGAGCATTCCACCCCTCTCCAGCCAACTACGCTCCAATTTCAAAATTGGCGTTTTTGACAGCGGTGTGGGGGGGCTGACGGTGCTACGGCAAATGCGTAAGCAGCTCCCGCATGAGTCCGTCATCTACTTTGGCGATACCGCTAGAGTGCCTTACGGCAACCGTCCTAAAGGCGAAATCTTACGCTTTGTTCGGGAGATTATTGCTTGGATGATGGGGCTTGATGTCAAGATGATCGTCATGGCCTGCAATACCAGTTCGGCCCTAGTACTAGAAGAAGTTCGCTCAGAATTTCCGATTCCTATTTTGGGGATTATTTTGCCCGGTGCTCGCGCGGCGGTGAAAAGCGGTCGGCGAATCGGCGTAATCTCGACTCAAGCAACCGCTGATAGCGACGCCTACCAGCAGGCTGTCTTAGAAATTGATGCTACTGCCAAGGTTTGGCAGGTGGGCTGTCCTGAATTTGTGCCGCTGATTGAAAATGATCGCATTCACGATCCTTATACGCTAGCAGTTGCCAAGCAATACCTTAACCCGATGATTGATCAAGGTATCGACACGCTAGTGTACGGCTGCACTCACTATCCTCACCTGGCTCCGGTGTTAAAACAAGTTTTGCCTAGTTCGATTGCTTTGGTCGATCCGGCTAAGCATTTGGCGCTAGCCGCTGCTCAAGAACTAAAAATTTTGAGACTCAACCGAGCGGTGAGATCCTCAGCAGAGTTTGCAACTGAGTTTTATGTCAGCGGCGATGCCGATCACTTCGCGCGAGTTTCGCAGCAGTGGCTGGGCTATTTACCTCAAGTGGATCAGGTATCAGTAGCCGTTTTAGAAACCATTCATGCGGCATCGGCTCGATTGAGCGATCGCTAATCGCCCAAACTACTCAACTCCCTTAACCCTGCTAAAAAGCCCTCACAAACGAATTGCAAGGGCTTTTTAGATACCTTTTACAAAGTGGCTTTTAGAAACAGCCTTTAAAAATCAGACGTTCTAGAACTCATCCACGTCATCACAAAATATACGGTCAACAAGTAGCCTAAAGCAGGTAACACAATCGCAATCGGGCTAGCAAAAGAAAAGTTTGGCATGGCAAGCATCAGATGAGAAAAACAGACTAAAAAAAGAAACCTAAAGCAAAGAAAAAACGCGAAAGAACTCCATCACTAAAGGAAAGACCTTCTTAAAAGCAGTTTGCATGAATGACACAAAAATGCCACCTATTGAGCTAATTGACTCCCTACCGTTGCTTAAGCAATAGCTAAAGTAGTCCTTCCAAACGCTAACTACAAACTGTATTCTGAGCGCTCTGCTAAACAAAATTAAGCATCAGAAAGACCACTAAAAGATGGGCTATTAAAAGATGGGCTATACCCTTAGATTTCAGGATGTGATGCTCAACTTTACTGCGCAAATAATCCGCCAGGAAAAGTAGTGGCCGCAGTTGCTAGCCCAGCCTTCTGGCTGTTTTCGCTTGGCGACAAGCCGACAACCCTTGTCAGCTTAAACGGCTGATTTGGTTTGTAGCTTTACCTATATCAAGTCAATCAAGCCAAGTAAGCCAATTAGGCCAAGGCTGCAAACCAAAGCTTTTATCGGAAGCTCCTGGCAAAAGCAACTTCTAGCAAAGGCTTTAGATAAATCCATTGTTCCAGGCTATTTGCGCTGTTTGTTGGGAGTTCAGATTTCTGCTAGAAATAATTGCAACAGTCAATATGCAATGGGCAAGCATACGATGCGCAACCATTTCGCCGTATAGTAGACCTCTTGCATAATTACTTTTGTGATATGCTAATTGGTTTTAAACAAAAGGGCCTTTGCCTGCACTGTTTGGATGGCCCTAGTTAAAGGGCCGATATTAAAGGAATTCGGCAAAGCCTTTAATAGTACCATTAAATCTATTATGCAAGAGGTCTAGTCTCTTATTGTGCAGCCTTTTAGAAATCTTTAAATAAGACATTGCACCTTACAGAGACGTTAAAAAATAACGTGCTACGCACAATATCTCGATATCTCGGATTGTCTAAGATTCACTCTACAGACGGGTGAACGAAAAAAACGCGGGATCTGAAAATCATTGATTTGGACAACTCCTCAGCAAGCTGAAACCCATAATTTATCGATGATAATCTAGACGATTTAACAGTAGTACAAACGTCCCGCGCAAAATTTCGTTCACCCCTCTATAGACCCTAAAAATGGCTTTGTAGCAACTTTCAGGTACAATGAGCTGCACTTGCTTAGCCTTTTACGTTAAACATTACTCATAAAGCTAGTGCTTGCTGAGTCGTGCTTTAGCGTTGCAAACTAACTGGACTAATCGTACCCAATGAATATTCAATGGGTACTCAGATAGCTGTATTCGCTGTTTTGGCAGACTAAAGCTGTTGTCTGGGCCAAAGCTGTTGGCTGAACTAAAGCTGCTGGAAGAATGATTCTTTCGTATGCTCATTCTATCATAAGAATTTTTTATGCGAAAGGGCTTATTCAAAATATTTTCACGGTTCTTATCCAGAAAATTTGGCGACTAGAACGGGTCTATCTCCTGAACAGCGCCGAATAGGAGCAGCTTTCATTAAAAGGTCGGCCCCTTTGCGATCGCGATCGCTTAGAATAAAGAAAGACAGCTTAAACTTTCGTAACCTAATCCGCCTGAGTCGCGTATTCCATGACCTCAGCAACCTCTCTTTTTTTTCCCGTAGAAGCCGATTTAGCGCTCCTGACCGACAACCTTAAGAACCTCGTTGGCGCTCGCCACAAGATTCTGTATGCCGCTGCCGAGCATTTGTTTGGTGCGGGCGGTAAGCGCATTCGTCCGGCTATTGTGCTGCTGCTGGCTAGGGCCACTCAGCCTGATGGTGGCATCACCTCACGGCACCGCCGACTGGCCGAAATCACTGAGATGATTCACACCGCTAGCCTCGTGCATGATGATGTGGTGGATGAGGCGGCCACCAGACGCGGCGTGCCCACGGTTCACAGTCTTTTTGACAATAGAGTCGCTGTGCTAGCAGGAGATTTTCTTTTTGCCCAATCTTCTTGGTACTTAGCCAATTTAGACAATTTAGAGGTCGTGAAGCTGCTTTCGCGGGTAATTATGGACCTAGCTGAAGGTGAAATTCGTCAGGGACTGAAGTACTATGACACGAGCCTGTCGATTGATGCCTACTTAGAGAAAAGCTATTACAAAACGGCGACATTAATTGCTAACAGTGCTAAGGCTGTCGGTGTACTGAGTGAAGTACCGCCGCCAATGGCCGAAAACCTGTATCAGTTTGGTCGGAGTCTGGGCTTGGCCTATCAGGTCGTCGATGACATTTTGGATTTTACCGGCTCTAGTGAGGTGCTCGGCAAGCCTGCTGGTTCAGATTCGCTGAGCGGAAACTTGACGGCTCCGGTTCTCTACGCGATGGAGGAAGTGCCCTATCTCAAAACGCTGATAGATCGAGAATTTTCTGAAGCAGAAGATTTTGAACAGGCAATTGAGCTGGTACAGTCTAGCCAGGGCATTAGCCGATCTCGCCAGTTGGCAACGGGTCACGTTAGCCATGCGATTGAGTGTTTGCAAGCGTTAGCGCCGTCAGAGTCACGCCAAGCCCTGGAAGATATTTCGCACTATGTGTTGCGAAGATTAAAGTAGGTGTTGCGGAGATTGAAATAGGTGTCAGAAGACTGAAGTAGGTGTCAGAAGATTGAAGTAGGTGGTAACAGAAGGCTTGTGAATCGTGCCGTTTGCCTCGGAGAGATCTTGATTGACTGCTTTGC
>QBMP01000004.1:25113-26497 GCA_003242115.1 Phormidesmis priestleyi | reverse complement strand
GCTCGGACTGCCTCGCAGTGAGGTTACTAGCTGGTTGCCGCTGCCGGGGGGAGCGCCTGCAAATGTGGCCTGTGCGCTTGCTAAGCTCGGCGATCGCGCTGAATTCATTGGCGCAGTGGGTAGTGATCATTGGGGTGATGCGTTGCTCAAGCTGCTGAGAGACATGGGGGTGGGCTATCGCGGTGTGCAAAGACGCCAAAAAGCGCCAACACGTCAGGTGTATGTGACTCAAGACGAGTTGGGCGATCGCACTTTTTTAGGCTTTAGCCAAAGCGATCCAGCGCTGTTTGCCGACGCTCATCTATTTGCTGATGCTCTGGCAGTTAATCTATTTGTTGGGGCTGACTTTTTGGTGTTAGGTACGCTGTCGCTAGCCTACAGCGATACTCGCCAATCGGTCATGCAAGCGGTGAAGCTAGCGACCGAGAACAGACTTTTTATCGTGGTCGATGTCAACTGGCGACCGATGTTTTGGCCGCATCCAGCAGAAGCGCCAGGGCGAGTGTATGACCTGCTGAAAAAGGCGCATTTCCTCAAAGTATCGGATGAAGAAGCCGATTGGCTGTTTGGCACCGCTTCAGCGACGGCGATTGCTCAGCAACTCCCTCATCTCAAAGGGGTGCTGGTCACTGCTGGAGCCAAGGGCTGTCACTACTGGCTGATGGGCAACGCGGGCCATGTCGCAGGCTTTGACGTCGATGTGGAAGAAACCACGGGTGCGGGCGACGCCTTTACCGCTGGCTTTGTGCATCAGCTGATGCACAAAGGTGTACAGTGCTTGCAAGATGCTGAATTGGCCAAATCAGTGGTGACCTATGCTAGCGCGGTTGGGGCTCTGACCACGACGCGGCCAGGGGCTATAGCCGCATTGCCTTCTGCCAATGAAGTAGAAGTCTTCCTCTATTTGCATTAGGAGACTGTTTGCATTAGGAGACTGTGCATTCTGCTCGATTGGAAAAATAGGTGCAAAATAGGAAAAATTGACTCAGATGGCTGAAGAGATTGAACGAAAATTTTTAGTTGCCAATGATGGCTGGCGATCGCTCACGACTCATCCTGACAATACGGGCAAAACCTACTGCCAGGGCTACATTGCGACCGCCCAACCGGGGCAAAGTGTCAGGGTGCGCATTGCCGCAGAGCAGGGCTATTTGACGATTAAAGGGCCAGCTCAAGGCTTGAGTCGAGCTGAGTTTGAATATGCCATTCCGCTCACCGATGCTCAAGAAATGCTGCAAACGCTATGCTTGAAGCCTTTGATTGAAAAAACTCGCTATCGGCTGCCGGTTGGTGACGTAGTTTGGGAAATTGATGAATTTTCGGGTGAAAATGCAGGCTTAATCGTAGCGGAAGTAGAGCTGAAAACTGAAGCGCAACGATTTGA
>QBMP01000004.1:5084-25103 GCA_003242115.1 Phormidesmis priestleyi | reverse complement strand
GCTAAGTATTACAACGCCAGTCTGGTTGCCTATCCTTATTCTCAGTGGGTTTGAGCCGCCACCGACCAAGCTACATAAGGCAACCGACTAGCCGTTTGGGCGATTGCCTCTGCCTGCGCTACAAGCTGAGCGCAAGCATCCCAAGTTCCTTTGACAAACATCTGCCGAGGGCCAGCCCCCATCGCTACCGGCACCGATAAATCACCGGCTGTGGCCGTCATTTCGTCTAGATCAACTGTCACCTGAACCGTTGGATTGTCAGCAATTTGTTTCTGTAAAGCCGTGACCCCGGCAGTATCAGCCGTTACACAGGGCACGCCCATAGCCACACAGTTGCCAAAAAAGATCTCAGCAAAGCTTTCGCCGACTAATGCCTGAATGCCCCAACGGGCTATTGCTTGCGGCGCATGTTCGCGAGAAGACCCACAGCCAAAATTGCGATTGACCACCAGCACAGCCGCACCTTGATACTGGGCCTGATTAAATGGATGCGCCGCTAGCTGCTGACGATCATCGGCAAATACCTGTTCACCTAGGCCATCGAACGTTACCGCCCGCAAAAATCTGGCTGGAATAATTCGATCCGTATCAATGTCGTTACCGACCAACGGCAAGCCCCGACCCGAAATAGTGTGAACCTGAGAAGAATTGCTCATCAGCTCTGTGCTGCCAAACAGCGACCTATACAGCTATCTATACATTACATTAATAGATGAAGCGCCTCGAATAAAGCCTCGCCATCAAGCCTCCTCTTAATAATAGTTTCCTCTGTTTACCGGCCTATCGTCAGGCTGCAAAGCATCAGCGCCTCTGTCCATTCTACGACTGCGCCATAGGTGTCACCCGTCTGGCCGCCTAGCTGCCGGTTAAAGTAAGCGCTCGTCAGCACAGAAAGCAACAAGCCGCCGATTGTCGTTCGCCACACCACCGCCCAGGACGCGAATCCGAGCGCTATGCAGAAGGCGCTAATGAGCGCGATTCCTACCAGACTCGGTAGCGTGTAGACCAGAGCAGGCAAAGCAGCCTGATGAAAAGCGCCTTTGCCCTCTGCTTTTAAGTATGGGTAGCGGGCGATCGCCCACTGCTGCCCCCAGCGGCCCCAAACCGCAACGGCTATCAGCACCCAGGCGCGCTGTGAGACGATAGCGGATAGCGCACTGACTTTGAGCAAGATGAGGGCGATCGCAGCCATTCCCCCAAACGCTCCCATCCGGCTATCAGCCATCACTTCTAGTCGCTTAGCCCTAGACTCAGCTACAGATCCACTGCTCGGCACCGCCAACCCATCAGCGGTATCCATCACCCCATCTAAATGCAGCCCACCCGTCAGCAATATTCCGAGGGCTATAACCAGCGCACTGCGGACTAAATCGGGAACATATAATTCTGCTAACGTAGCGTCTGCGATCGCTAGCAATCCCCCTACCACGGCACCGACCCACGGCACCCAGCGAGCCACATAGCGAAATTCCAACGGCCAGCTCTGAGGAATCGGCAAACAGGTGTAAAACATCAAAGCCCCATTCCAACTCGCCCAGAATCGCTTCATGGCCCCTTTCATCCTTAACTATCTAAAAAGCTACCTAGCTTTATGATCAAACCGCATCGTTCCAATTCCTAACCTACATCATTTTTTCACAAAGCCTTTAGACCATTTCAGCCAATTTATCTCCTCCATAAAAACCTCAAGATTTTTTCTAAAAGCCCTACTGCGACATCGCTAAGCGGTTTGTTTGGGACACCTGCCGAGCCATCTTCTAAAGCGAAATCCCGCTTTGGAACGACTTAATAAGATCTTACAAATCCAATATTGCAAACCTAGCAAATTCGTATATCGTGAGGGTATATTCTCAAAGAGAGCGATTAGATATTCATACTCAGCTTTCTTTCTTGTAGATTTCCCTACAAAGCCCTCTAAAAAATATCTACCAGCCAGTCTCTTTACTCGGCTAACCCGCAGCATTGCCAATGAAACACAACAACTCCAGCAATATGCCAGCCAACAGCCTGCCTGCGCCCTGTCTCGTTGACAATGGCATTGTCATTAACAAAAGCGACATGCTGCGGCTGCTTAGAGGGCTTCGCCAAGTCCGCTATATCCACAAGCAAGATACCGAAATCACGAATACTGGCGAAGGCTGCGTGATGGAAGCCTTTGCTGATACAGCCCAAGCAACCTTGGTAGCCAACCGTAGCCTTTATCTAAACGTTCATAGCTTTGACTATTTGGAAATGGTCACCACTGGCGCAGAAACCAGCTTTGTCTTGGTGCAGGACAGCCGCTGCTTGTGTTTGACGCCAATTACGCCTACTGCTGAAGAGATGTCCGTTCATCCATTGGATGCGGCGGCTTTGGAAGCAATTGTGACGGAGGCGCTCTCGGCTAGCTGGGATGCGTCTTTAGATGATGATCGCCATTTCCTTTGATCGCTTTTTCTAACGCTCCTTTTTCCTACTGCCCATCCCTTGACAGCTTTTACCTATCAACTTCAGGCTCAGTGTAGCTGCACAAAAGCTCGTGCAGGCATCTTTCATACCCCGCATGGCCCCGTGCATACGCCCCGGTTTATGCCAGTCGGGACGCTAGCAAATGTGAAAACGGTCACGCCCGATCAGCTCAAAAGCTGTCAGGCCGAAATGGTGCTAGCCAATACTTATCATCTGCACTTGCAGCCCGGTGAAGATCTCGTTGCTGAAGCGGGCGGCGTGCATCAGTTTATGGGGTGGGATGGCCCTATGCTGACGGATTCTGGCGGTTTTCAGGTGTTTAGCCTCAGCGAAATGCGTAAGGTCACGGATGAAGGAGCCACGTTTCGCTCTCCCCGTGACGGACGCATTATCGAAATGCCGCCTGAGCGCTCGATTGAAATTCAAAATCAGCTTGGGGCCGATGTGATTATGGCCTTTGATGAATGTCCGCCGTATCCAGCGACTAGAGAAGCGGTGGTGGCCGCAACAGATCGCACCTATCGCTGGCTCAAACGCTGCATTCAAGCGCACGATCGCACCGATCAGGCGCTGTTTGGGATTGTGCAAGGCGGCACTTATTTAGATTTACGAGCTGAGGCGGCCAAGGATCTGGCGGATCTCGATTTGCTGGGCTACGCGATTGGTGGGGTTAGCGTGGGCGAACCGCCTGCTTTGATTGAAAAAATTGTGCAGGCGACAACGCCGTTGTTACCGTATGACAAGCCGCGTTATCTGATGGGGGTGGGCACTTATCGGGAAATGGCGCAAGCTATAGCTGCTGGCATCGACCTATTCGACTGTGTGATTCCGACTCGGCTAGCTCGGCATGGGGCGGCGTTGACCCAAGGCGATCGCTGGAATCTCAAAAACAGCCGCTTCCGCCGCGATCTGACTCCGATTGATGCCGATTGCCCCTGCTACACCTGCCAAACCTTCACCCGCGCTTATCTCTGCCATCTGCTTCACGCCAAAGAACTGCTGGTCTACACGCTATTGTCGATTCACAACATCACTGAGCTGATTCGCTTTACGACCACTATTCGCGAGGCCATTTTGAATGATCGCTTTGTAGAGCTTTTTGGTCACTGGCTGAGCGACGCTAGCGGCTGACGATTGTAACGTTTTCGTTACTCTTTAGCGATCCATTGATGACGTGCCAACGCTTCAGCCGAATAGGCCCAAAGATGTACGGTGAAATCGATTGGGGCGTTATTAAAACGAACCAGATCACGTATGGCGTCATCGCAGATCGTGATAAAATGAGAGCTACCTATTCACGAACATTTGGAGATAGCGGATCTATGGACACAGCAATGCTAGTAGCCACTCTACCCGAAGCTTACCGCGCCTTTGGCCCCCTAATTGACGTTTTACCCATTCTTCCTATCTTTTTCCTGTTGCTTGCTTTTGTTTGGCAGGCATCTGTCGGCTTCAAGTAAGCTGCTTCTAGCTTGCTTCAATAACATCTTTAGAGTCTCGCGCTATCAAGACTCATCAAAATACAAAAAGGCGAACGTTCAAGGTAATGAGCGATCGCCTTTTTTAATCAATTTGGGTGTGCTGCGTAATCCGTAACTGCCTAGAGATCGGCTGAAGATCGGCTGAATTTGAGTCAGCACAATTACGGAATTTTTGGCATTTCTTGAGTATTTATACTGACATATCAACTTTTGTTCAAACGTAACCGCACGATTCCTCCGTTCTTTTTCGGTAGGGTTTGTTAGGTAATCGTGAGAGGATTTCATCAAGAAAACTGCATGTAAATTAACTTGTTACGTGCAGCTTCGAGCGATCCTTTCCGCCTGCTGGATGTCCAAACGACCGATCCAATCGACCGTCCAGTTGACCGATTAGTGTTCAGCGTCATCCTTGCTTTGAGCAAGCTTTCAGTAAGTAGATGACCTCTTCACTGACTCGGCATTTGAACCAGAGGCTAGGCAAATTAGGGTCAGATAAAGCTATTGCCGCTACAGCATCTTTAGGATATCTACCCATGCAATTTTTAGAACCTATCAGCTCTGAACCCGCTCGTTCCCAGCCTGCGCTAGTGGGCGATCGCTGCGATTTAGTCTCTATTGGGACATCTAGTAAGCTGGGTCATGGCGATCGCCGCCGCCTTGATTGGCTATCCGATACCGAGGCTAATCTACTGCTGAGCAGAATGGTTCGCCTGGAAGCTAAAAAAAAGAATTACTCAGCTGCAATTCAGCTTTTGACTCAGCTCATTGCCTACGAGCCCAATGAAGCAGAACATTACACCAACCGAGGGCTGATGCACTACAATGCCCGACAGTGGGCACAGGCTTTGGCTGATTACAACCAGGCGATTTATCTTAATCCTGAGCTTGACAAGGCTTACAGCAATCGGGCTAACCTACATGCGGCTAAAAAAAACTGGCAAGCGGCGATCGCCGACTATGATCAGGCCGTCGATTTGAGCCCCTTAAATATTAGAGCCCGACTCAATCAAGCCATTACGTTTCGAGAAATGAGCGATTATGAAGAAGCTTTAGTGTGCCTAGATATTGCCATATTTTTTAAGCCTGAAAGCGCGACACTCTATGCTGAAAGAGGCCGCACCTACCATCTGCAAGGCGATTGGAACTGTGCTGCTGCCGACTACACTCGCGCTTTAGAGTTTGCCCTGCTGCCCCGGCAAAACGACCTCAATGACCCCACCCAAATTACCCGCAGAGTCATTCAGTGGATGAATAGCTTTAGTTAGTGGCTTTAATGAGTGGCTTTAGCTTTTATTCTCTACTCGATATCTATAGACTGTGGGCCTTTCGCCGCTGAGGGCAATGACGAATCGCTGCCATTGGCTGGATTAGCGCCCTGCTTATTTAGCCAGCTGCGAACCGGATCTTCGGCCAAATTGAGGCGAAATAAACCTGAGAAAAAACCACCGCAAAATGCGACCGGCTGACGGGCCAGCGCTTGCACAAACGGGGTCAGCTCATCAACAAACATACGCGCTTAGTCCTTATAGAGAGTTGAGTATCATCTTAGCGAAAATACCGACTGGCGAAAACACTGACTGGCGAAAGCACTGGTTAACGAAACGACCGTCGGCCATTGGGACGCACCGTAGACCAGTTAGTTCGAGCCGCAGCCAATTGCTGATCGCTGATCACCGCCCCGGTCAGATCCGCGCCACAGAGATTGGCCTCAGTTAGCTTAGCGCCTTCTAAGCTGACGCGAGTGAGGTTTGCACCGCGCAAATCCGCTTCTTTAAGATTGGCTCCGCCGAGATACGCACCCGTCAAATTAGCGTTTTTTAGCTGAGCTTGGCTCAAATCAGTGCGGCTCAGATTCGTATTAGATAAATCAGCGCCGACAAAATTGACAAAGCGCAAATTAGACTTGGCAAACTTTGCCCCTACTAAAGTTTGCTTGCGTAAGTCTAAATGGTTGAGCGTTTGATTAGAGAAGTCTCGATGGCCCTTGCCGTAAGACTCTATCAAACTTGGGGCGGTGAATTTTTTGGTTTGTCTGCGCTCTACCCCTCCATAGGTGTCGGTTTTGCTAGAGCGTCGCTCTCGCCTTGCCCGAATCGCTTCTGCAAGCCTTGTCGAGGGCGAAATCCGGATATCTGGTGAGATATATGTGGCCGTAACGGGCTCTAATGGGGCAAACGCTAGGTTTTGCGACAAGCTTTCTAAATAAGGCTCCATCTGCAAGTCGCTCAGCACCTCTTCAGCCATTTGGTAGCGGCTGTGGACTGATATATCGAGCAGTTTGCGCAGGATTTTGGTGAAGTGATCGCTGACGGTTGCGTAGTTTTGCCAGCTAAGTTCACCTGTGCGCGGATCGTAGGGCAGATCTTTGGGCGACCTTCCCGTTAGCAAATAAACGCAGGTCACCCCAATCGCATACAGATCGCTGCCATAGACTGGGCGCATGGCCATTTGTTCCGGTGGCGCGTAGCCCGGTGTCCCAATCGCATAGGCCGTCAGTGCGGTTTGATCGCTCGGATCGACTTGCGGCGGATTAACCTTGTCTTTAACTGCGCCGAAATCGATCATCACCAGCTGCTTGTCTTGATCGCGGCGAATCAGGTTTGCGGGCTTAATGTCGCGGTGAATAATTTTGTGGCTGTGAATGTACTGAACCACGGGCAGAATCTCGGCCAAAAATTGCTTGACGCCCGCTTCACTAAAAGGCCCGCCGTGTTTGACTTCTTTTTGTAAGGTAGCGCCGCTGACGTATTCTTGCACCAGATAAAATTCATGGCCTAGCTCAAAATAGTCGAGCAGGCGAGGTAGCTGGGGATGATTGCCGATTTTGCCGAGAATGCTGGCTTCACGCTGAAACAGATCGCGGGCCATTTCTAGCAGATTGGGAGCTGAGGTGGTGGGCCTGAGTTGCTTAATGACGCAGGAGGGATAGCCGGGTAGGGACTGGTCACGGGCTAAAAAAGTTGCCCCGAAACCGCCGCGACCCAATGCGCCCAAGACGCGGTAGCGATCGCGCAGCCAAAGCTTACTGCCACAGGTTTTGCACAGTCGTGCATTGAGCAGATTTTTGGGGGCGGGGCAGCCGGGTGCTATGCAATAGGTCATTTTACTCGCTTGGCATGGCCGTAGCTTGAGTGTTCCCGAATTTCGGGGGAAAAGAGTTACCCAAAGAGTTAAGCCGTAGTACGATAAGTCGAGGCCAATCGGGTTGATTTTCGGTGGTTTCCCGTTGTCGATAGCGTCGATAGCAGCATTTGATCGCGATCGCTCTAACATCAGTTTTTTTGGCGTCAGTTTTCTTAGCGTCAGTTTTTAGTATCCATATTGCCCATGCGTGTTTCTGTTAATTGGCTCAAAGAGCTTGTCGAGTTTGACCTTTCTCCTGTAGCGCTCGCCGATGCGCTGACGATGGCTGGCTTTGAGGTCGAAGAAATTGAAGATCGCCAGAGCTGGGCCGATGGCGTAGTGGTAGGCCGAGTGCTGGCGCGTCAGCCCCATCCGAATGCAGAAAAGCTAAGCGTCTGTACGGTTGATATTGGCGCAAGCGAAAATTCTACAATTGTGTGTGGAGCGTCCAATGTGGGCGCAAATATGTGTGTGCCGGTGGCAACGGTGGGCAGCTATTTACCCAAAGTCGATCTGACCATTAAGCCTAGAGAGCTGCGGGGCGTGCCTTCTAATGGCATGATTTGTTCGCCTTCAGAGCTAGGGTTATCGAAAGAGTCGGAAGGGATTTATATCTTTGATGAAGCGGGCTTTGAGCGGGGAGAAATTACTGTTGGCCAAGATGTGAGGCCGCTGCTGGGGCTAAATGATTTTGTGCTAGATGTGACCTCTACTGCCAATCGCGCTGACGCGCTGAGTATGGTCGGAATTGCGCGTGAGATTTCGGCGATTACCGGCAATCCGCTGAAGCTGCCAACAGCTAGTGTGGCTTTTAGAGAGCAGGGTTTGCCAGCGGAGATTTCGATTGCGCTAAGCGATCCTAAAGCCTGCCCTATCTACATCGGCAGCGTTTTAGAAAATATTCAAATTGGCCCCTCTCCGGCTTGGTTGCAGCAGCGGCTGGTGGCGGCGGGCACTCGCGCCATTAATAATGTGGTGGATGTGACGAACTATGTGCTGTTGGAGTGGGGACAGCCGCTCCATGCGTTTGATTTGAATCGGCTGAGCGCGGTGAGTAATGCACCGTCTGTCGAGATTGGGGTGCGCTTTGCCGAGGCCGACGAAGCCGCAAATGAAACTGCAAGTGAAACTTTAGTGACTTTGGACGACCAATCGCGCAATTTAGCTGATCAAACTCTGTTGATTACGGCGAATAATGTGCCGGTTGCCTTGGCTGGGGTCATGGGTGGGGCTGATACTGAAGTGGTGACGAGCACACAGAAAGTGTTTTTAGAAGCAGCGTATTTTGATGCGGCGGTGATTCGTAAGTCGGCCAGGTCGCAGGGTTTACGTACAGAAGCCTCTGCCCGGTATGAGCGCGGCGTGAACCCGGCTGAGCTGAGTTTGGCTTGCGATCGCGCCCTATCTCTTTTGCAGCAAATTGCTGGTGCCACTCTAGTCGGCCAAAGTGAAGACCGCACCGAAATCGGGCGCATTCCCTTCACCCGCGAAGTCTCCTTACGTCTGAGCCGCATCAATCAAATTCTGGGTCAAGTAGTTACCGCCGAAGGTGTGAAAGCAGCTCTAGATCAAGGCACGATTGAAGCGCTGTTAAAGAAACTCGGTTGCCAAGCGGCGCTGACTTCAGAAAATAGCAAAGAGAATGGCGAACCTACAGATAGTGAATCAGCAACAAGTTGGACAGTAACCGTCCCGCCTTACCGCTATCGAGATTTAGAAAGAGAGATCGATCTCATTGAAGAAATCGCGCGGCTGTATGGCTATGACCGCTTTGACAACACTTTACCTAGCCAAACTTCTCGTGGCTATCTCTCTGAAGAAGCGGCGCTTTCTCGGCAACTGCGCGCTGTTTTTCGAGCCGCAGGGCTCACCGAAACTCTGCACTATTCGCTGACAAATACCACCTCGGAAAAACAGGTAGTGCTGGCCAATCCTTTGTTTAAGGAGTATTCAGCGCTGCGCATCGATCTCCTTGAGGGCTTACTCGATGCCTTTAAGCTGAATATAGATAATGGCAATGGGCCGCTGAATGCTTTTGAAATTGGCAATGTGTTCAACAAACCTGCCGACAATCCTGATGGCGATCCGATTGAAGCGCTGAAAGTTGCTGGGATTATTGGCGGCGATGCTCGGCGTGGGCGTTGGGTCAACAGCAATCAAGAGCGCCCAATGACTTGGTTTGAGGCCAAGGGCACTTTGCAGCGCGTGTTTAACAGCCTTGGGCTAGCGGTGGATTATCGCGCCGATGCATCTGCTGGTGACGAGCGACTGCACCCTGGTCGCACGGCTTCTTTGTGGGTGCGAGGGCGAACTGAGCTTGGCAAATTTGGGCAGATTCATCCGCAGCTTCGTCAGCAGCGCGATTTGCCAGAGGCGGTGTATGTGTTTGAGCTGAACTGGTCGGTGCTGGTGATGTGTTTGACGGGCAAGAGCGGTCAAGCGGTGACGTTTGCCAGCTATTCGACTTATCCGGCTTCGGATCGCGATTTGGCCTTTTTTGCGCCGGTTGAGGTTTCGGTGGCAGATTTGCAAAAGGTGATGAGTAAGTCGGGCGGTAAGCTGCTGGATTCGGTGATGCTGTTTGATGAGTATCGAGGAGAAAGTGTGCCACAGGGGCAAAGGTCTTTGGCGTTTAGGCTGGTGTATCGGTCGAGCGATCGCACGCTCACCGACAAAGACATTGATCCCGTGCATCAGAAAGTGCGGGCTAGCTTAGAAAAAACTTATCAGGTAAGCTTGCGCAGCTAGGCTATTGCGCTTTCGCAAAGAGACTTCTCTGAAACGGCACTGGCTAAAACGGCACTGGCTAAAACGGTACATCTGGGCCTGGATCAGGAGATTGTTCGCCTAGTGGGCGATCGCTAGCGCTATCTGATTCGTCATCGAGACTAACAATTTGCCCGTTGAAAAACTGCGCAAATCGCTTGATACTGTCCAAGTCTTGATTCACTGCCCAACGATCAGCCGGTGGTTCTGTCGTTGGTTCTGTTGGCAATGGCTCAGAAGACTGGGCATCATTAGCTCGACCGCTGTTGTTAGCTTGGTTGTTAGCTTGGTTGTTAGCTTGACTGCCATTGATTTGACTGCCATTTTGCCCATTATTCTGACTGTTGTTTGGCCCGTTGTTTGGCCTGTTATCTTGACTGTCTAGCGGCCTATCTGACGGCCTATCTGACAGAGGAGCGTTGTGAGTGGCCGGTGATGAATGAGGTGAACTGGGCGGCGCTGGCGGTGAATATTGATCAGACGGTAAGGGTGCTGACGGTCTTGCAGGCGGCTGATTTTGCTGAGAAGGCTGATTGTTCTGCCCATTCTGGCCATTCCCGTCAGCCTGATTAGCAACGTTTTTTTTAGCCTCTGCCACTTTCAAAGAGACTCTAATCGGTCTATTAAAAACAGCTAAAAAGGCGGCTTCTAAATTCGGGATACGCTCTTGAGCCATCTTTTGCAGCGAGGCCGAACGAAACCCAACGGTTGTACTCACGCCATCAAATGCCAACAGCTCACCCTGCTGAGACATCAGCATTTGAGTGCCCCGAGGCTGCAAGGCGGCCAAAATTTTAGCCCATAGATCGCTTAAGCTACCAAACGCAATATCAGCCGGTTCTGATGTGACCGATTCTGGCTCTACTGGCTTGGCCTCGATTGGCTCAGGCTCTACCGGCTTGGACTCGATTGGCTTGGATTCTACTGGCCTCGATATGGGTTGAACCATGATGGGTTCAGCGGGCGGCACAATTGCAGGCGGCTTTACTTCAGAAAGAACAGAACGGGCGGCGGTATTTGTGATTTGAGGAGAGCTAGCGCTCAGGGTCGCGGTTGCCCCTAAGGCACTTGGCAATAGCTGAGTGAGCGTAATTTCTAACCAGAGGCGCGGCTGAGTCGTATTTTTGATCTGGACTTCGGCGGACTGTAGCTTTTGCTGACTAGCTAGTAGCTGCGCGGCAGAAAGTTTTTTGGCAAATTCTGTCATCTCGGCCCAGGTCGGCGGCGTAATCGCCACGAGATCATCGCGAGTCGGGGCGCTTTTGGCAATCAGCAAATCGCGATAAAAACCCACGAGGCTTTGTAGCACAATCAGCGGCTCACGGCCTTTATCCATCAGCTGACGAACGCGCTCTAGTAAGGCGGTGCTATCATCAGCCGCGATCGCTCGCACCAAATTCAGCAAATCGCGCTCAGGTACGGCCCCAACCAAATCCCACACCGATTCGACGGTGATTTCATGGGCCTGAAGGCTGAGCTGATCTAACAAACTTTCGGCATCTCGCAGTCCGCCTTGAGAAATTTGAGCCACAAGCTGAACGGCAGGCTCAGCAATTTGAATTGATTCTGTCGTGGCAATGTAGCTAAGGTGCTTAATCATGGCCGGGAGCGGAATCCGGCGAAAGTCAAACCGCTGGCAGCGAGAAATAATGGTGGGCAGCACGCGCTGTGGGTCAGTGGTCGCTAGCACAAACACCACGCGATCTGGCGGTTCTTCTAAGGTTTTGAGCAGCGCATTGAAAGCAGCGGTGCTGAGCATGTGGCACTCGTCAATGACGTAGACTTTGTACCGGCACTGGACGGGGGCGAACTGCGATCGCTCAATCAGCTCTCGAATATTATCAACGCCGGTATTGCTAGCCGCATCGATTTCAACAATATCTAGTGCATTGCCACGACTGACAGATCGGCACACATCGCATTCCCCGCAGGGATCGGCTGTTGGCGCATTCACCTGCAAGCAGTTCAGCGACTTGGCCAAAATCCTGGCGCTGGACGTTTTGCCCGTACCACGCGGCCCGCAAAACAAATAAGCAGGGGCAATCCGAGCCTGCTGCAAGGCGTGCGTGAGCGTGTCAGAAATTGCCCGCTGCCCAACGAGCTGCGCAAACGTTTGGGGTCGATACTTATGGTGGAGAGGTTCGTACAAGCGAGTTGGCCTATTGCAATCACCGCTACTAAGATATCGTCTCTATCTCACAATTGTTCATGTATTGATGTGTAGTTTGGGGCTTGATTCGGGTCTAAAATGCCGAGTGCAGTCCGCTAGGACACTAGCCGGGTGGCATAGCCGGATAGATGAGCAGGCAGGCGATCGCCCAGATCCGGTTGGACGCGCTCACGCACGATGTAGGTTGCGGCTTCACTAGCCGCTGTCGGCTGCTGGTGTAGGCTTTGCCGCCGCTGCTTGGCTTCTAGCATGGCTGGTGTGATATGGCGAGAAACGGCTGGCTGCATCGGCACTTCGTTATCTTCTAGCCAATATCCGTTTAGGTAAGCATCGACTAAGTGGCTAAATAAGCCTTGGAGTGTCATCGGCAGCTCTGCGATGATTTCGTCGTGAGTGGCATAGTTATCGACTAAGCGGCTCATCGACTGCATTAGTGAACGATTGTCAGCGGCGCTAGTGTGGGTGCCTTTCAATAACTCCCAGCGAGCTTCAAAGGCTTTGATTCCGGTGAGCATGATCATGGTTTTTTGAGATGTAGAGGGTTGATGGTGTAGCTGTGAGTGTTTAGCAGCCGCGATCGCCGAACGGGCTGGGCTGTTATTGATGTATTCTTTCACGGACACCTCTGTCCGGAGGAACGAATGCCAGTGAAAGTACTGATATTAGGTAGGTTCAGTCTAAAAACTTGCGCGAAAATCCCTATGCAAGGGTGATACAGAGCTGAACCCGGATATTTTTGGCGGCGGCAAGGTTAGCGATCGCTAGGGCTTCAGCCGCACTGCCTCCGTTGCAGGCGATTTCTATCCAGCCGTGACTGCCGATTAATGCGGCTAGCGCGCCCACGGGCACTTGGTAGTAAGCTTCTATGCCAATCAGGCTTAAATTTTTCCCAACCGCAGGCAGCTCAAGGCTGACTTGCCAAACCAAGGACTGCGAATCAGGTCGCGGATGGCCTTCAATGAGGTGCCCCGGCAGGTTGCTAATCAGATTGCCAAATCTATCAATGTATTGAATGCAGCCGCTGTAGCTGGTGCCGTGAGACGCTGACGGCAACCCTGAAAGCGGTGGAGATATTGGCGTATAGAAGGGTAAATTGGCTTGGACTAATGTATTAGGATCAATGCGGGTGCCCAAGTTAGCGATCGCAACTCCATTGGCTAAATGCGCAGCAGCAGGGGCAAAAATATCGCGACCGTGAAATGTATGGCTAGGGTTGGGCACCCGCCAATAGTCAGGATTCGTCAACGCTACCGCAGCTAGCACCGGCTCTTGCTGCAAAACGCCGCTAAAAATGCCGTTATCTGGCCCGACGAAAAAACCACAGGGGCACTTGAGTGCGATCGCTCGCCGCCCAGAACCCACCCCCGGATCAACCACCGCCAAATGCACCGTCCCGACCGAAAAATGCGAATAGGCCATCATCAAATTGAACCTAGCCGCTAAAATATCTTGAGGCTCAATGTCATGTGTCAAATCACACGTTGCTGTTGCGCCTGACAAGGAAGCAATCACCCCCTTCATCATCGCTACATACGCATCTCGATAGCCAAAGTCGCTCAGCAAAGTAATCATTAGCAGCGCAATAGTCGGTTACTCAAGCAAAATAGGTAGCGTTTTATACTCAAATGCTGTGATAGCGATCATTGATTGTACGTAAGCCTTTGCCCTTTAATGTGTACCTAGCGTATTTGATATGTCATCTAGTCAACTTAGCTCAGCCGTAACGCCACTCGACAAGAGTGTAATATCCCTTTCCCTAAACGACATTAAACGACATATCTTTATCTGCGCCGATCAAACAGTGCCTAAATGCTGCGACCAAGCAGAGAGCCTAGTCGCTTGGAATTATCTCAAGCAGCGTCTCAAAGAACTGAAGCTAGACGTGCCCGTCAATGAGTACGCGACCTTCGTTTTTAGAACCAAAGCAAACTGTTTGAGGGTTTGTCAAAAAGGGCCGATCTTATTGGTTTACCCCGATGGCATTTGGTATCACAGCGCCACTCCCGCCGTGATTGAGCGCATCATTCAAGAGCATTTAATTGGCAACCAAGCTGTGTTGGACTACGTGTTCTTGCAGCATCCCCTGCCAGTCGCTTCTGAATAACGAGCCGATCGCAAGATCTAATCAAGTCTGAGTGATGCTATTGATATTGTGGGAATACTTGATATGTCGAATTAAAAAACAGCAATCACGCGATTGCCCCTTTACAGATATGCCTTTACTAGGTGTTCCTTGATGGGTTTCGTCACGAGTATGTCTCACTAAATTTCTATCCAACCCAGACTGCTTAAACTGTTTAATCAGAGGCACACTCGCATCAGCGCTGTTGAATCAATTTCTCTTGAGTTCTCTTAATGACCACTCAACGACCAATTCTTCAAACATGCGTTTTAAAGTGTGATGGCAAACAAACATGCAAGATTTTTTTGTGACTGCTTCACCCCAGTTTACTCAAAAAATCTTTACAAGTTACCGGCACAGATCATTTTCTCTCAAGAGACGAACACGAGCGAGCATACGGCATGAAAGAAGCTAACACAGGGGAACAGAAGAAACTCTTACTGATTGATGATGATCCCAATCTCATCTTGCTAGTCAAAGACTATCTAGAGTTTCGAGGCTATCAGGTAATGACAGCAGGCAATGGTCGAGAGGCGCTATTAGCCCTGAGCGACCTGTCCCCTGACATGATCATCTGCGACGTAATGATGCCAGAAATGGACGGTTATGCTTTTGTCGAGCAGGTTCGTCAAGATCCGGGCAAAAGCTGGATTCCTATCCTCTTCCTTTCTGCCAAAGGCCAGAGCCAAGATCGCGTCAAGGGCTTAACTACTGGCGCAGATGTTTACATGGTCAAACCCTTTGAACCCGAAGAACTCGTCGCTCAAGTAGAGTCCTCGTTGAAGCAGGCAACCCGGCTAATTCACCATCAGAACAGGGGGCCCAATTCTATTCCAACGATTCAGGTACCTTTTGACGTAGAGCTAACGCCAACCGAGCTAAAAGTTGTGCAGTTCGTCGCTAGAGGCATGGCCAACCGCCAAATCGCCGACGAGCTAAAGGTAAGTCAGCGCACGATTGAAAGCCACGTGAGCAACATGCTAGGTAAAACAGGTCTACACAATCGCACCGAGCTAGCTCGGTGGGCGGTCGAAAACCATAAGGCTTAGGCGATTTTTAGGTGTTTCACCATGAGCCTCGCGCTCGCGCTGAAATGCCTAAAATTCTTTGCCGAATTATTCACAGCCTTTGATACAATGAAGTGCCTTGTAAATCAGCCATTTTTTTAATGAGCTGATTACATCGGGCAAAATTGCTGGTGTAGCTCAGTTGGTAGAGCAGCTGATTTGTAATCAGCCGGTCGCAAGTTCGAGTCTTGTCACCAGCTTCCTAAGTAAATCAATACTTTCACAGTCCCCGTAAGGCTTTTATCTCTTGCGGGGATTGCTTTGTAAGCGGAGACTGGAAAAGCGATTGGGTGTTATTAGACGCTTTTGGACAGGTTTGGAAGAACTTATGGGGTACGTTATGGGATACAGATAGGCTTGAAAATTTGAACAAGCTGGATACAATTCCCTTGTTAGGACATCCGTTCTACATAGGAGTTGATATTCCATGTACTCTCAAAAAACTAATCGAAGATCGAAACGTGGTTCAGTCCAAGTCAAAAATTCTAGAAATTGGCTACAGCTAGTTTTTACTCATGACGGTAAGCGTCATTACCTCTTCCTGGGTATCCGCAGTAATTCCCTGAACCGGAAACTAGCTCAAGATAAAGCGATGATTATCAAGCAATTTTTGATTGGTTGACGGCCAATGTGCCAAATAAAATGTGCCAGATAATTCGACTAAGCGATTGCTGATGCATTTGTTGGCCTGCTACAAATGGGCAAAGCGATAGTCTCTGTTTGTATGACCCAATCGCATGAACGTAGTTGAAAAGACCGTTCGGCATTGATGGATAGTGTAAAGGAACTAAACTCAGTGGTTTAGGAATGTAAAATAACTATTATATAGATCCGCATTCATAGCTCTCTACCGCAGCCTATTTCATATGACTATGCAGCCCTCGCCGAGTTCGTCGCCAGAGAAGCCCTGGCAAAACAGGCGGCTGCTTGCTGTGATTATAGGTGTGGCTATCCTGGGCGGTGCCGGGGCGTTTTGGTGGCGGCAGCAGCAGCTACAGCAGCAAATTGCTCAGCAGGAGGCGGCCAAACCTCTGCCGGTGCAGGTGCAAGTAGCGGCGCTCGGTCGAGTAGAGCCGGTGGGCGGGGTGATTAATGTGGCGGCTTCGGCGGATGGGATTGTCAGTAGGCTGCTGGTGAAGGCGGGCGATCGCGTCACCCAAGGCCAAGTGCTGGGCTATCTCGATGTTTATGATGTGCGCAAAGCTGAGCGCGACTTTGCCGAAAGTCAGCTGATAGAGGCCGAGCAGGCCCTAACGGCGCAGGTGAATTTGAATGAAGCGCAGGTACAAGAAGCGGGTACTAGGATTGATCAAATTGATTCGCCTGAGGCGGAAAGTGTGCGATCGCAGGCAGCGGCGATTGGCGATTTACAGGCGCAGCTCAACTTGGCTCAACTTGATCTGTCGCGGTTTCAGGCATTGGAAAGTCGGGGGGCGATCGCTCAGCAGCAGCTCGACAGCCAAGTGGCGACAGTGGCGCAATTACAGCAAAAAATTACCGCTGCTGAAGCGCAGCTGGCTCAGCTTAATTCGGCTCGAACCGCGAATATTAACAACGCCACTGCGCAGGTGAATACCGCTGAAGCCAATGTACAGCTATCGCAGGCTACTGCCGGGGTACAGTCGGCAGAAAAGAATTTGGCTTTGGCTGAAGCTCAGCTAGAGCAAACGGTGCTACGCGCACCGAGCGCAGGGCAAGCGATTGAGATTTTTGTCGATCCGGGTGTGAGCACTAGCGGGGCTTCTGGTCGGTAGGCGATTCTCTCTTTGGGCAATACCGATATCATGCAGGTGGTAGCCGAAGTGTATGAAACCGATGTGGGCTTAGTGGAAGTGGGGCAAAAGGCGACGATCCGCAGCCGCAATGGCGCTTTTGATCAGGAGCTGACTGGCACGGTGAAAGAGATTGCCTTGCAGATATTTAAAAACAACGTACTGGATGATGATCCGGCAGCGAATGCGGATGCGCGGATAGTAGAAGTCGATATTACGGTCGATCAGCCGGAGGTGATCGATAGTTTGACAAATTTGCAGGTGGACGTGGTGATTGAGGTGGATCAGGCTAATTCTAAGAAAATAGCGCCGGATACTTAAGTCCTTTTGTTTTTTTGTTTTGTTCAGTTTTTTAGCGATTATCGAGGAGACTAGAATGCGGCGTCGGGTTTTGGTAGCTTGGCAAAATTTGCTGTATGAGCGGACTCGGTTGATGGTAGCTATTGCAGGTGTCGCCTTTGCGGTGCTGCTGATTTTTATGAACCTCGGCTTTTTGGGCGCACTGGCGACCACGACCACCAATTTTTACCGCAGCTTCAATGCCGACATTGTGCTTTCTTCGCCCGAAACCCTAGAAATTAGCACCACCACCGTTTTCCCCCGAGAGCGGCTATATCAGGCTGAAGGCGTACCGGGGGTAGCTAAGGCAATGCCGCTGTACAGCGGCTATTTGCTGTGGCGCAATTCTGAGCCGCCGCACGCTAGCCGCGCTATTTTTGTGTATGGCTATAACCTGGACGATCCGGTGTTCACCATGCCTGAGCTGCAAGAGCCGCAGGCTAAGCAAGTGCTCCAGCAGGCTAATGTGGTTTTTTATGATCGGCTGTCGCGCCCAGAGTATGGCCCTTTTAGCGTGGGCACCGTCACCGAAGCCGATGCCCGACAAGTGACGATTGGCGGCACCTACAGCTTGGGCGGTGGCTTTGCCGCCGATGGCACCCTGATTATGAGCGACCAAAACTTTGCCCGCTATCTTTCACCTCGCCCGCTCAACACCATTGATACTGGGCTGATTTTGCTAGAGCCGGGGGCGAATGTGGAAAGAGTGGCTCAGGCGCTGCGCGAAACGCTGCCCGCTGATGTCAAAGTCTTTACCAAGGCCGAAATTATTAACCGCGATAAGACCTACTGGATCTCTTCTACTTCGATTGGCTTTATCTTTGGTTTGGGGGTGCTGGTTTCTTTTATTGTTGGCATTGTGATTGTGTACCAAATTCTCTATACCGACATTCGCGATCATTTGCCTGAGTACGCCACGATGAAGGCAATGGGCTATCGAAATCGCTATTTATTTAAAGTGGTGCTGCAAGAGGCGCTGCTGCTAGCGGTGATGGGCTATACGCCGGGGCTAATTGTGGCCCTGGGGCTATATGCCTTTACGCGCAATGCGACGGCGGGCAGTTTACCGATGGCGATGGATATGGGCAGGGTTGTTTTTGTGCTGGCGCTGACGGTGCTGATGTGTACGGTATCGGGGATGATTTCGGTGCGCAAGGCGCTAGCGACCGATCCAGCGGAGGTGTTTTAGCAGATGGTTGGAGAGTCTTTTTTGAGGTCATTCAGAAATTTGTTTAATTTACCCTTGCGGCGTCTTTTTCGGGGCAGTGTGCCGTTAGCTTGGCTAAATTTGACGCATGATCGCAGGCGGTTTGTGACGTCTTTGGGCGGAGTGGCCTTTGCGGTGCTGCTGATGTTTGTGTTTACGGGCTTTATGAATGCGCTGTACGATTCGCAGGTGCAGCTATTGAGCAAGCTGAATGGCGAGGTGATTGTGGTCAACCGGCTGAAGACAAATATGTTTGTGCCGAGGTCGTTTGCGCGGCGGCGGCTGTACCAAATTCGCTCTTTTGATGGGGTGGCCGACGCCTATCCGATGTATATCAGTGAGGGCAATTGGAAAAATCCGGTGACCAAAAAGTCTTTTTCGGTGCGGACGCTGGCGTTTAACTTGGGTGATCCGGTGCTGCTCATGCCAGAAATTACGTCGCAGATGGCGGCGCTGCAAATCCCGAATACGGCGCTGATGGACAGCCGCTCTCGCGCTGAAATTGGGCCTTCTGAGAGCGGGGTTGTTTCTGAACTGGTGGATAAAACGCTGCACATTGTTGGCACCTTTGATCTGGGGACTGATTTTGCGTCGGGCAATGGCAACTTGGTGATGAGTGATGTGAATTTTTTGCGCTATTTTGCAGATCGGGGGCCGGAGGAGGATAAGCGCAGCTTTGCGACGGCGGATGTGGGGGTGGTAAAGCTGGAGCCGGGGGCAGATGCGGCCAAGGTGGTGGCGGCGTTACAGGCGGCGCTGCCAAAAGATGTGCTGGTGCTGCCGAAAGCGGGGCCGGGTGGCTTTGTTGATAGAGAGCGCACTTATTGGCAGGAGAATACGAGTATTGGGTTTGTGTTTTCGCTGCTGACGGCGATGAGCTTTGTGGTAGGAATTATTTTGGTGTACCAGATTCTCTATACCGATGTGGCCGATCATTGGGCGGAGTATGCCACGCTCAAGGCGATGGGCTACACGAATGCTTATTTGCTGAAGGTAGTGCTGCAAGAGGCGCTGTTTTTGTCGGTGCTGGGCTTTGTGCCGGGGTTTGCGATTAGCTATTTGCTGTATACGGGAGCGGCGAATGCAACGGGGTTGTTTTTTCAGATGACGCAGCAGCGGGTGACGAATTTGTTTGCGGCGACCTTTGTGATGTGTATTGTGTCGGGAGCGATCGCAGTTAGAAAGGTGCAAAAAACCGATCCGGCGGAGGTGTTTGGGGGCTAATGAGCGATACAGACAGCCTGATTGATTTGCTCGTTGACGATTTGCTGATTAAAGATAACCTTTGGGTGGATCAAATGAGATTGTTTGAGACGCTAAGAGATACTATTGCCTGGGAGGGAAGCATGGCAGCGCGGCGCACGGCGTCGTTTGGGGTGCCCTATAACTATGCGCAGATGCAGTATCCGGCAGTGCCGATGCACAAGGCTTTGCAGCCGGTGGTGGAGAAGCTCAATGAAGTGTTGGGGGTGAGGTTTAACAACTGTCTGCTGAATTTTTATGAAACGGGGCAGAGCAAAATGG
>QBMP01000004.1:0-5074 GCA_003242115.1 Phormidesmis priestleyi | reverse complement strand
TCATGCAGATGATACAACAGATTTGCAGCCGGGGACGGGGGTGGCGATTGTGTCGTTGGGCTATGCGCGTAAGCTGACCTATCGCAACAAGGTCAATCCAGCGCTTCAGCGGGCGTTTGTTTTGCAGCCCGGATCGGTGCTGTATATGAGTTCGGCGGTGCAGGATGAATGGGTACATGCGATTAAAAAACAGAAGGGCGTGGGGCCGAGAATTAGCCTGACTTGGCGGGCGTTTAATCAGCGCTAGCATAGGTTTGTAGAGATTGTTTATTATTTAAAGAAACTATGATGATGGCAGCTCACTCAGCTCTAATGCCCGCTCCGATTGATCAACAGCTGGCGATCAAGATTGAACATTTAAATTTTCACTTTGGCGAAGGTGAGCTTAAAAAGCAGGTGCTGTACGATATTTCGCTGGATTTGCCGAAGGGGCAGATTGTGATTCTCACGGGGCCTTCGGGGTCAGGAAAAACGACGCTGCTGACGTTAATCGGAGCGCTGCGGACGCTGCAAGCAGGGAGCTTGAATGTGTTGGGTAATGAATTAGTGGGGTTGAGTAATCGAGAGCTAATTCGGGTGCGGCGCAATATTGGCTTTATTTTTCAGGCGCATAATTTGTTTGAGTCGCTGACGGCTAGCCAGAATGTGGAGATGTCGGTAGAGCTGACGGAACGGTTTGAGGGCAAGCAGCAGCAGGCGGCGGCGATGTTAGCGAAGCTGGGGTTAGGCGATCGCATTCACTACAAGCCCAAGGCGCTTTCTGGCGGGCAAAAGCAGCGGGTGGCGATCGCGCGAGCAATGGTGAATCAGCCGCAAATTATTTTGGCAGATGAGCCGACGGCGGCGTTGGATAAAGCCTCTGGGCGAGATGTGGTGAATCTGATGCGGCAGCTTTGTACGGAGCGAGGGGCGACGGTGCTAATGGTGACGCACGATAACCGCATTCTCGATGTTGCGGATCGCATTATTAATCTGGTGGATGGTCGGTTAGAATCAGACACGAACCCTGAGCAGTACCACCACAGCCATTGAGCCACAGCCATTACGCTGGTTTGTTTTTATCTTGATTTCTCTACAGCCTTTTGCGATTTCTGATGATTTTGTACCAGCGATCGCGCCTTTTGCAGCCGATCAAGCAGCTTTAGATCAAGCGCTGTTACCTGTCCAGTGGTTTATTTGTCAGCGGTCTAATTTGGTGGTGACTCAGGCGGGGTTAGCTTTTCCACTGGCAACGACACTGGCTGAAGTTGGGATTGCGGTGCTGAGGACTCAGTTTTTGGGTTATTTGAAGGGTCAGCCCTGCATTGCGGCTGAGTGGGATGCAGGCTTAGCGCTGCCTGAGCGGCTTACGCTGATGGGTTTGCGCGATTTGCACGGGCAGGTGGGTGAAGATTTGTTTGCAATAGCGTCGCGGGCAGTGCAAATTGTTGATTGGGATCGAACGCATCAGTACTGCGGCCACTGCGGGACGCCGATGACTCAGCTGCCGACGGAGCGCTCTAAGCGCTGTCCTACGTGCGATCTTAGGCAGTATCCCCGGCTTTCTCCGGCGGTAATTATGCTGATTTTTAAAGGAGAACAGCTGCTGTTGGCGCGATCGCCGCGATTTCGCAATGGCATGTATAGCGTGCTAGCAGGCTTTGTGGAACCGGGCGAGTCCTTGGAAGAAACGGTGGCGCGTGAGGTGAGAGAAGAAGTCGGGATTGAGATTAAAAATATTCGCTACTTTGGCTCTCAGCCTTGGCCATTTCCAAATTCTTTGATGGTGGGCTTTACGGCTGAATATGCGAGCGGCACAATTACACCAGCACCGGAGGAGATAGAAGATGCGGCTTGGTTTGAAAAGAGCAGCTTACCGCCTGTACCTGGAGAACTGAGCATTGCTCGTAAGCTGATTGATTGGTTTGTCAGTCGGTGAAGTAATGTGCGCCCTCATTTATGCACTCATTCATAAAAAAGAACAATGTTACAGAACGCCTACTCAATGAAAGTTAAGTAGAGCACGGTAAGCTCAAAAGAGTCGATATCTGAGGCTAAGCAATGAAAATTGGCAGCATAGAAATTACTGAGCAGACTTGCGAGGCCGGTGGTTTGCGATGGTTTTACCGTGAAGCGCTGCCCATGAACGACTCTGCAAAGCCGCCGGTGGTGCTGTTGCATGGAATTGTATCGCAGGGCTATAGCTGGCGAGGAGTGATGGGGCCATTAGCGATCGCAGGGTTCCGCTCACTCGCACCCGATTGGATTGGGCACGGCTACTCGGCCAAACCGGACAAAAGCGAATTTGCCTATAGCCCGGAGGCTTTTTTAGCGGCCTTTGAGCAATGGCTGACGGTAATGGAGATAGAGCGCTTTAGCTTGGTAGTGCAGGGATTTTTGGGCTCGGTTGGGCTGCTGTATGCGGCCAAGCATCCTGAGAAAATCGAGCGTCTGGTGATTGTAAATTCGCCCCTGACGGCGGCGGCCAAACTGCCGTTCAAGATTTCTCAGCTCGGCTGGCCGCTATTGGGCGAAGTGCTAACGCAAGACCCCCTTTTAGTAGATCGCACGCTAGAAGGCGGTGGGCCCTATCAGGTCAGCGACCAACATTTAAACGTGTACCGGAAGCCGTTTTTAAAGAGTTCGGAGGTGGGGCGATCGCTCCTCGCCACGGTCAGATCGCTCCATTTGCAAAAAGTAATGGCCGATATTGAACTCGGCTTTGAGAACTGGCAGCAGTCCACCTTAATCATTTGGGGCACTGCCGACAAATGGCTCCCGGTTAGCCTTGCCGAAACCTTTGTAAAGACGCTTGCCAACGCCGATCTCATCGAGCTAGAAGAAACCGGCCACTACGCCCAGGAAGACTGGCCTGAAAAAGTCACCGACGCCCTGATTCCGTTTTTGCGCCGCGCTCAATAGCGGGCATTTGCCAGTTTTCTGGGGTCTTTCTGGGGTCTTTCTGGGGTCTTTCCCTTTTAAAAGTCTACTCCCCGCTTCAGCTCCACTCCCCGCTCCGCATAGTGCTTGTGACAAAACACCTCGGAATGGGCGCTAGCGAGTTGAAAGTAAGCGGGCTGATTTTTGCAGCGACCCGTGATAATGACCTCCGTGCCTTTGGGCTTGCGCAAAAGGGTTTGGGTAATCGGCTCTTCGGGCAACAGCTCCAAATCGACCGTAGGATTTAGCTCATCGAGAATGATGGTTTTGTACAGGCCCGATGCCAGTGCCGTGCTGGCAATTTCCCAGCCGCGCTCAGCTTCAACATAGTCAATCGGCTGCTGCTGTCCGCGCCAGACAATCGCATCGCGGCCACAGCGCTGATGATCGACGAGGTGCGGGTAGCTTTTGCGCAAAGCCGCGATCGCCGCATCTTCGGTATAGCCCTGACCGCCTTTGAGCCACTGCACAATCATCACGCGGTGCGACTTGTCTTGGCTGATGCCTTTACCAATTGCCTGTAAGGCTTTACCTAAAGCGCTGGTAGATTTGCCTTTGCCGTCACCTGTATAAATTTCAATTCCTTCAATGCCTAATTCTGCCGCCGTCTGATGAATTTGCGGCTTCATCTCCGAGTGCAGATCGGCTATTTCAATCAGCTGAGGCGGCGCACCTCTGCCGGTGGCAATCACTTCCAGATGATCGGGCTTTTGTTTGAGCGATCGCACCACATCCGCAATCGGCAGCAGCTCCAAATCCAGCACCGGGTTAATTTCATCGAGCACGACCACTGAATAGAGCCCAGACGCTATTGCCCCTTTGGCCACATCCCAGCCGCGCTGCGCCTCTTGCCGGTCAAACTTAGTAATCTCGTCTGGGCCAAAAAACTCAGCTCTGCCCGTGCGCACCTGATCTATCAGATGCGGAAAGCCGCGCTGCAACGCCTCAATCGCCGCATCTTCATCGTAAGTTCGCCCTGGCCCCTTTAAAAATCGCAGCAGCAGCACCCGGCTTTCCATAAACTGATGAATGCCCAAGCCAATCGAGCGCAGCACCACCCCTAAGGCCACTTGAGACTTGCCTTTGCCTTCACCGTCATAGACATGAATTTGGCCCGTGAGGCGCTCAGATGTGTTTTGAGCAGTGCGAATGCCAATGGCTCTGGGCATGAGTGAATAAAAATAAGAGGAACACTCTCATTTTACTGACTGCTTAGCGAATGCCGGGTTTAATTTTTGGATGGCATAAATTTTCCGCTTTTCCGCGCATTCACCTAGCTCAAAGGCCCCATCAGACGATACCCTATGCCATAGGTCTATATATATGCCTAAAAGTTGATGCTTGGGCGATAAAGAAATGCCTGGGCTATGGAGAAATGACGAAGCGCTGCTATGGACTATGAACCGATACTGCCGCTGAGAGCTATTGCCTTTCAGATTTTGTTTTTGCTGGTGGCGATTTCGATAGAGGCCGGTTTATATCGGCAGCAGCTTCGCCTGGGCTTTCAACAAAGCGTGCAGTATGCCACGGTTATAAATCTCGCCTCGGTGGTGGCTGGCTGGATTGGCTTCTTGGTCGTAGAACCCTTGTCACCGCCTGATCTAAAGTCACAAATTATCAGCTACGTCCTGTTTAACCGGCTGCTGTTTAATGGCTGGAGTGCTCGGGTCGGCTTCATTTTACTAATTGCAGGGCTAGCAGCTTTTTTTATTACCTACTTCATCAAGCTCAAAGGCTTAGAATTCATTTTGCGCGCAGCAGGCGAGTGGCCAGAAACTGAGAAGAGTCAAAAGTCCCGGCGCGATCAGAAATATCTGCGGGCTAGGCAAGGTCGCAGTGACGCGCAGCAGGCGATCGCTCGCTTTGCCGACACGGTTATTCAAGCCAATGCCATTAGCTTTAGCATTATTTTACTGCTGCTATTGCTGCGCGCTGTAGCCGTAGAGTGGAGCTAGGGCAAATCATGTTTCAAGATCTCACCAAGCAGCTCAGAGAATCGCTCTGGCCCAAAACCATTTTTGCTTGGCAGACATTGCTGCTGCTGAGCCTTTTTTCTTTGGTGATTGCCGCTATTTTACAGGCGCTGCCCAACCCCGTGGGGTGGGCCGTTGAGCTATTAACAACGTTTAGCTGGATGTTTTTTACGGCGGCTATT
>QBMP01000049.1:26814-29757 GCA_003242115.1 Phormidesmis priestleyi | reverse complement strand
CCAAAATTGTAAAGAGCCCTTCTGTCAAGGGCTTTAGCCATCAGCTAGATTGAAATAGACAGCTACCGGCGATCGCTTAGCGCTAATCTAGTTCATCAATCTAGTATCTATCCAACAATAGATACCTAAACTAAAGGTAAGGGGGGTTAGTTATTCCTCTACCTTTTTTCGTTTTTTGGGTACCTCTATGCCTCAAGTTTCGCTGCCTCAGCTAATCGATGCGTTAGCAAAATCTCCTCAGCTGATTAGTTTTCCAACCGATACAGTTCCGGCTTTAGCGACTCGCCCCGAACATAGCGAACTGATTTACGCAGCTAAGCAACGGGCAGGGTCGAAGCCTTTGATTCTGATGGGGGCTTCATTGGCGGATCTATTGCCCTATGTGTCGGCAGAAGCTGAGGCCCAAGCGGCCTGGATGGCGTTAGCTAATCAGCACTGGCCGGGGCAACTTACGCTGGTACTGCCGACGAGCCACTATCCGTTTCAGGTTTTACAAGAGGGCACTCAAAACCAACATACGCTAGGTATTCGCGTCCCCAATCATCCGGTAGCTTTAGAACTACTTGCTCAGAGCGGCCCGCTCGCGACGACTAGCGCCAATCTGTCTGGGCAACCGCCGCTGACGCGGGTAGCCGATATCGCTCGCACTTTTCCGACGGCTTTGACGCTGCCTGATGAAGCCTTTGAAGATGCGGATAAAAGGGCTAACAAAGCCAGCGGAACCCCTTCTACCGTGGTTAAATGGACAAAACAAGGCTGGCACATACTGCGTCAGGGTGCAGTCAATATTTAGATTATGGCAAGGGGCCGTCAATATTTCGGCGGCGTCTAGGGATGCCAATATTCGTGTTTAGTATTCATGTTTAGATAGACGCCTCAAGTAAAACGTTTTAATCCGATACTTCTTCATGGCACGCGATACTTCTAATCCCAATGCAAATATGCAGCTTGCCTATCAGCGGCTGCTGGCACTTGAGCGCTTTAAAAGCGGTTTTTTGGCGCGGACGGCGCATGAGCTGCGATCGCCTATCAATACCATCGTCAGCCTACATCAGCTCATTCTCGAAGATCTTTGTGAAGACCCAGCGGAAGAAAAAGAGTTTTTGCTTCAGTCCAAAGCCGCAGCGCTGAAAATGCTGGCCTTGTTTGATTGTGTGGCGGCGGTCGCGAAGCTAGATGTGGGCCGAGAGCCGCCAAAGCTGGCCGCTGTTGATTTGAGCTTTTTGCTGCCTGAAGTAGAGATGCTGAGCGCCCTGCAAGCGGCGAATGAGAATGTACGCTATAGCGTGGAGTCACCCGAAACCGAAGTCATTGTGCATACCGATGGCAAATGGCTGAAAAATATTCTGCTCAGCCTGATTCAAGATGCCATTGCCCATACTAAGGTTTTGCGGCTAGCTGTAGAATCTGATGAGCAATCTGATCAGAAAACTGTGGCGGTGGTGATAGAGTGCGATCGCGCTGCTGATGATCTACAGCGCGAACTAGATAGCATTGCCGACGCGCTGACGCTTTTCCCAGAAAGCGAGACTCCCCTGGTCGAACCGAATCCGCCTCTGTCGCTAGCTCAAATCGAAAATCTTCAGCTCTCTACAGGGCTAGTTTTGGCCACTGCGGCGATCGCTTTGCCCGCAATTCAGGGCGAATTTTCGATTTTGCCGCATCCAACAAAATCTGGCCGGAGCCGATTGATATGTGCATTTTTTACGCAGGGTCATCATGAATAATTCATCTGCGATCGCTGCCCTTTTACCCACAGAAGCCAACCATTTCAAGGGACGATACGCCCTTTGGTTAGGGCTGGGCTTTCTGCTACTTGGCGGACTCACAACCCTAGTCAGCTTACAGGCCATGCTGATGAACGGGCGGATCAATGGCGCGATCATTACAGGTGTGATCACGACCGTAATTGGCATTTTGTGCCTGATTCGCCCTTATTTTTCGCTAGCACCTAATCGCCTGACGGTTTACAACCTGCTTGGGAACGCCGCTAAGCGCTACCCTTTTGAGTCATTTGGCCATCTCACGATAGAAAAAAGCACCTTATATATAGAGAACGGTCATGAAAGCAGAGAAAAGGTGAAAATTAATCGGTGGATGGTGAAATCAGCCGATTGGAAGAAGCTAAAGCAGATCGCTGGTTCGGCTATTTCGCTCAGACCATAAATATAATCAATAGTTATCATTGATTTTGCTGGCAATCCAAATTTACAGCTAGCTTTTCTAGGCTTAAACAGCTTTTATCCAAACAATAAATTGCATAGATTACCTAGTCTATGGTCATTTCAGCGATCGCAGTGACCGCCTATTTATATACCCGACTATTTTAGTCGGGTATATTTGCTGAGCGATCTCCCGCGTGTTAGCATCGTTTCACTTAATCTGAAATAGGTCTGTAACTCTATTTCCTCAGCGATCGCTGATGCCATCGTTTAATCTTGCAGGGCATTAGCAAAGCGCGTCTCACCACAGTTTTAGAGGGCTGAACACCGATGACTCAAGCTATTGAAAGACTTTCTCCACTCAAAACAGCATTGCCCAGAACCTTTACGGCGCTGCAATGCAAAGAGTGCGGTGAGCAATACGGCCTCGGCGCTAAGCACGTTTGCGAAGATGTGTGCTTCGGCCCTTTAGAAGTCGCTTACGACTACGAAGCCATCAAACGACAAGTTTCACGCGAAACTATTGCCGCTGGCCCTCACTCTATTTGGCGCTACAAAGCCTTTTTGCCCGTCGAAACCGATACCCCGATTGACGTCGGCACGGGTATGACACCCCTGGTCAAGGCCAATCGCTTAGCCCGTCAGCTCGGGATTAAAAATCTCTACATCAAAAATGACGCGGTTAACATGCCGACGTTGAGCTTCAAAGATCGGGTGGTTTCGGTGGCTCTAACGCGGGCCGTAGAACTCGGCTTTACGACCGTTTCTTGTGCGAGTACGG
>QBMP01000049.1:21930-26804 GCA_003242115.1 Phormidesmis priestleyi | reverse complement strand
GGGTAACTTAGCGAATTCTACCGCCGCGATCGCCGCTCACGCTGGCCTAGAGTGTTGCGTCTTCATCCCCGCCGATCTCGAAGCCGGTAAAATCCTCGGCACCTTAATTTACGACCCCACGCTGATGGCAGTTAAGGGCAACTACGATCAGGTCAACCGCCTTTGCTCCGAAGTCGCCAACACCCACGGCTGGGGCTTCGTCAACATCAACCTGCGCCCTTACTATTCCGAAGGCTCTAAAACTCTCGGCTTTGAAGTCGCTGAGCAGCTTGGCTGGCAGCTTCCGGATCACGTTGTTATCCCTTGTGCTTCGGGCTCTCTCTTCACCAAAATCCACAAAGGCTTCAATGAATTTGTCAAAACTGGCTTGGTAGAAGATAAAGCCGTTCGCTTTAGCGGCGCACAGGCCGAAGGCTGCTCCCCAATTTCTCAAGCCTTTAAAGCTGGTCAGGACTTCATCACGCCCGTGAAGCCCAACACCATTGCCAAGTCAATTGCCATCGGCAACCCGGCAGATGGCATGTACGCCCTAGAAGTCGCCCGCAAAACCAACGGTCAAATCGAAGATGTCACCGACGCTGAAATTATCGCAGGCATGAAGCTACTGGCAGAAACCGAAGGCATTTTCACCGAAACAGCCGGGGGTACCACTATCGCTGTACTTAAAAAGCTCATTGAAGCCGGTAAAATTGACCCGAATGAAACGACGGTGGCCTTTATTACTGGTAACGGCCTAAAAACCACTGAAGCGGTGCAGGGCTACATTGGTGAGCCATTGACCATTGAGCCTAAGCTCGAAAGCTTTGAGCGGGCTTGGGAGCGGGCTAATACGCTCAACCGCCTAGAGTGGCAGCAGACTCAGGTTTAGAGTCGGGTTCAGGCTGTTGAATTAGCCGGATTCTTTTATCCAGTCAGTTAGTTGTTTCATTTAGCCGTTTAGCTGTTTAACCATCGAAGAGACATAGTGAAGAGATATGGCCGTTAAGGTTTTAATTCCAACCCCCCTGCAAAAGTTCACCAATGATGAGGCCACCGTTGACTGTGAAGGCGGTGACATTGTTGAGCTGATGAATACCCTGGAGAGTAAATTTCCGGGGATCAAAAAGCGTCTTTGTGATGACAGCGGCGAACTGCGCCGGTTCATTAACTTCTATGTGAACAGCGAAGACATTCGCTTTTTGGATAACAAAGAGACTGCGCTCAAAGATGGCGATGAAGTCAGTATTGTACCCGCTGTTGCAGGTGGCTAAACAGCCGTCAGCTTAACGATCTATTCAGCCACCGTAATTGCTTGCGGTGGCTTTTGTTTGGCTGGCTTTTGGCGAGGCTGATCGATCCTTACAGCGCGAACTTACCCTGATTCTTTAAGACATCTAAGAACATTTTGACGGCAGGGGCGTGGGGCGTGGTGGCTAGCGTGGCTGCGCCAATGATGCGGTTTAGACGGGTGGGGAGCGATCGCACATACACCCCATCTGGAATCGGCAGCGCCGCTAACCGGGGCAAAACCGCTGCTCCTAAGCCTTGCGCCACCATGCTGACGATGGTTGAGTCTTCTTTAATCACGTAGCCGACTTCAAAAGGCCGTCCGCACTGGGCCCAATGATTGCGCACCGCACTGGTACATTCTGCATAGTTGAACAGAATAAACGAGTAGTGAGAAAGATCATCCCAAGTCAGATTTTTAGGCGGCAAGGCGTCTGTCTTCGGCAGGAGCACAACATACTCATCGCGGGCGATTTCGACGGTCTTGAATTCCTCCGATCGCGGGAGTGGAATGAGGCCAATATCAGTTTGCCCTTCGCGCAGAGATTGTTCTACCCCAGCGGGATCAAGTTCTGCTAAAGTCACTTCCACATGGGGAAACTGCTGGCGAAAGCGGGCAATATTAGCCGGTAACAGGTGTGTAGCCGCGCTCCGAAAAGACGAAATCCGCAGACGGCTGTTATAAAGCCCCTTTTCTAAATTAACCTCGTAATCTACGTGCTCCTTGAGATCTAGCATCTTTTGAGTATGCTGAATGACCCGCTCGCCTAGCGGTGTGAGCTTAGCCCCAAAGCGACCTCTGCTCAAAAGCGCCACGCCTAGCTCAGTTTCTAAGGAAGCTATCGCTCGACTCACTGCCGATTGAGATACTTCTAGGCGAATAGCAGCATCCGAAAAAGTGCCGCATTCGGCGACGGCAGAGAGAATCTCAAGCTGAAAAATGTTCATAGACAAATTCTATTCGCTTTCCGCATAGGTATACACCAGTAGACGGTTTGATCCTGCTAATCGCTGGGGCTACAGTAGCCTATATCCAATCTAATTTTTATCGGAGCGCACGTTTTATCGATCAGCTTTTAGTCAGATTTAGCCCGTTTTTGGGCAGCTTTTAGTCAGCTTTAGCGCTCAGTCTCATTCGAGTTTAATCAATCTAAAGGGGTTCCTTGTCGATGTTTCAGCTACTTCAGTTCCAAAAATTTAGAGATACGCCCAGCGTTCAGTTTTTTGACATTACCGTGCCGTCTTCCAACGCTCGGGATTTGGTCTCTCACTCTGGCCCAGCCCTTGCCGGGTGACAACAGGGCTACATCACCTGTTTCATAAGGGATAGGGCCACAAACCCACGGCGGAAATAGAGCCGTTTATGGGGTTTGAGCGCCATCAGGCGGTAGGCCCAATCCGCCCATAAGTCCATCGCATAGAGCCATCGTTGGCCATAGAGGCCAAAGCTAAAATCGCTCTGGCGTGGTATCTTATCCTGGTGCTCTTTGAGACGTCCGGCATACACCTCTATCCGTAATTGCCGCATTTGCTGGCCATGCATTGTAGCTAAGCTATAAGCGATGGCAATCAGCAAAACCAAGGCCAAAAACCGTACGTCATTCACTTGAGTATCTTCTAGATGATAGCCCCCTGATTTGCAATCCTTAAAGAATTGTTCTATTCCCCAGCGACAGCGATATACGGCCAATGTTTGTTTGAGTGTTGGGAGATTGGTCAAGATGTACCAAGGTTCTTTCGGTCCTTTTTTACGATACTTTCGTTTCCNATAGACTGCGATATTAAAGGGGCCTAAGCCTTCTCCCTGGTTACACAGCACCCCCTGATAAAACTTGGACATTCCCGGCTTAAAGCCTTGGTCTTTCAGAGCTTTATAAGTTTCACCGGCCTGCGTTTGGAAATGCAGACTTTTCTTCTGACGCAAGGCAAAGAAGACACCTCTACTATCGAGCCAGGCAGCGAGTTTTGGGCTATGGAATTCTCGGTCTCCCAATACTAAAACAGACTCTTGCTTAAATAGCCGCAGGGCGACTTTCAACAATCGTTTTTGGGTCTTTAGTGAACTGTTGCCAACCTGATTCAAGACCTCCCAATAGACGGGTAAGGCATGCGTACCCCAGACCACCGTCACCATGAAGATATTTCGCTCTTTCCACTGCGTCCGGTCAATCGCGATTAGCCAATAGCCATACTTTTGGTGTTTTTTCTTAAGTGCCCGACGCTGGACACGATTTACGCCCTGACCAGTGCGCACCTGCCTCAGCCAATATTTAATCAACGGCAACCACAGTAATTTAACGCACAGACGTGGCAACGATAGAAATCGCTGTAGGTTACGTTTTCGACTGGCATATTGAATCGGTTGCGGAAATAGACTGGCCAAGGTTGAGAGCTTAACCTGTCGATGAGCTTGTATCAATAGCAACAGCATCTCTAGGGTCAGATACTGAGATTCCGTCAGATGTTTGCGAAAGATGGTTTGGTATACTGGAGGCAACATATATTTTGGGAAGGGACGAAATTCCCTTCCTATTCTTTTGCCCTTTTATTCTCTCAACTCCTCGCTATATATGATATTGAAGTTCCTTGTCACCCGGTAAGTATCGGCCCTTTAACTAGGGCCATCCAAACAGTGCAGGCAAAGGCCCTTTTGTTTAAAACAAATTAGCATATCACAAAAGTAATTATGCAAGAGGTCTAATAAAAAGCTATGCTTTAGGAATATCGATAGGCGTCAGCGATAGCAATCGTTCTTCTACAACTGCCATATTGCCAAATTCTGTTTCCGCCGCCAAATACTCTCGGGATTTCAAGCAGGCACCTTTATTAAGGTCTATTCCCTTGATCGGAATGGGTAAGCGACCAATTCTGGCTGTCGCTAGCGTACTCCAGTCATCATCGGCAGACTGTTCTATTCCTTCTCCCCACAGTATGTACTGCTGAGGAAGGGTATCTAACGCCTGTAAATCTGCCAGTGCCTGCTCTAAATAGGGGTCTATTTTACTTTCAGAAAGCAGCACAGCGCGGCCTAACCCGCCAGTGTGGTTAAGCCAGCGAAACTCACACTCTGGGGTAAATAGCCGCGCTTCAAATACGGCTTTATAGTCTACTGCCTGCGCCTGTTCGTCTACGCAATGACCTTCATCAGTCAGTACCGCTAAATAGCAGCGATGAGGGGTGTAAAGCAGGGCTACCGCCTTTTTTAGGTTATCTTTGCATTGCTGAATCGCAGTCGCGAGCTGAATGGATGCGGTTGCGCGTCCGTACAGTATTGTGGATGTCATGCCTGTGGATGTCATGCGGCTGTCCTCCGGTTGTTTAACCACTGTTGCCATTGTTGATTGAGCTGTTGCAGGAGAGGTGACTCTTGTAGGGCCATATTGCTATCAAATATCGGTGCGTTGTCTAATGCGGCCAATTCTTGCGAGAGCGATCGCCCTTCAAAAGCAACCGACTGAAGCGCGATCGCACCCATGCCACGATTCGTGCCGTACCCTATAGGAATGCGCCCCTGTGCTAAATCACGCAATAGCAGAATAAGCAGAGCAATCGCGACCTGTGCCTCTGCATCGTCATCCGACTTTAGCCGAGCGAGATCCAACGTCAGG
>QBMP01000049.1:0-21805 GCA_003242115.1 Phormidesmis priestleyi | reverse complement strand
CTAAGGTGCTGTAAAGCTGGCTCTCGGCAGCACCGCCTGTCCAGCGGTCAATGCCAACGTGGAACGCCTGCTGAACATGGCCCAAATCTGCGGCAGCTAACGCTAAGCGCAAATTCTGCTCATCCGTTGCGGTTGCAATCGCTGACCATTCATTTGCCGTCATCTTTTGATGGGCATAACAATCATCTACAGCCAAAGCGCCTTGTTGCTTTGCCCCCTGACCAAACAGTTTCTCGACGATGGGAATGTCGTTAAGCTGATCTAAAAAGCGCTGCTTGGGATTTTCTGTTTGGGCGATCGCAGTGCCTAGAAACGTTCGCATGATGCGCTCGGCCTGCGATCGCAATGAACCCTTAATAGCGCTCCCTGGAATTACAAAGCAGGTCTTGTCATCGTCGTTGCTCACCAACGGCAGCATATCGACCGTAATGCCATCGGCTTCAGCCTTTACCATGACTGGCCCTACGGGCTTCCACTCAAGCGTAATTTCTAGCTGCTGAGGCAGTTGCCAGTTGTGACCTGTTGGCACTAGGGCGGGTAAGTCAATTGAGTCACCTTTACCAGCCAGTGTCTTCAACATGCCATCGAAGCTGCTCAAGTCCTGTTCTATCATTTCCAGATTTTGCAGCTTTACTTTGCCAAGCCCTCTCGTCTTCGCTGCACCCAAGCGAATGGCTCCCTTCTCCAGAGCGTAAAGCGTATCAGCGAACAAACATCTAGCTTCTATCCAATCGCTGTCGCTGCCACCTTGCTCCAGCGTCAGTGACAGTGGGATGCGCGTTCCTTTCGGTAAAATCGCTCTGTTAAATTTAACCGTCTCTGCCGCACTGCCATAATAGCGATCAATGCCTACGCCATCACGCACCTCTGCGACAGGCCCACTGGCAGAACTGTCTACTGGCGCATCTTCTACAATCACATAGCTAGCATGGCCTTCTTCGGTGCCACTACTCGATGCTTGCGCAGACTTTTGATACCCCCAAAGCGAATTTAGCCTGGGCGAATCTTCTCTTAGCCATCCTCGCAGCGCCCCAGCTAGGCTGGTGCCAGGAATGTAATAGTTCCCTGTACCGTTTACAGCCAAGGTCAGATCTACATCTGCTGATGCATTCAATCCGCCCACATGGAGAGGACTTTGGGCCAGTAAGGTTCCTGTAACCTTGAGGCGTTTTTTAAGCAGCCGTGCCATTGTTCGTCCCTCCTATATGGTGTGAGTCATCTTCAGCGCTGTTGTTCAAATCGTTTTCTAATGCCCGCTTATGGGCACGGATACAGGTAGCCATCAAAATTTGGACTGCTTCAGTCCATAGCTCAGTTCTTAACCAACTCTCATCGCCGCGTACCAGTACTAACCGATTGACCGAGGGCAGGGCTGCTAGTTCAATACCCTCATTTAGCATCTGCCAAACAGAGTTGCTGTTATTCAATAGCATAGTGAGCTTATCCAGGCTGCCCGCTGGCCATTTTTCTGAGCGCTTTTCGTGCACTCGGCTCAGCCAAGTTGTCACCGTCCGTTGCTGAGGTTCTCTTAGGCGAGTCAGTAGCGATCGCAAGCTGCCCAGCTGACTCATCCCCGGCTGAGAACCCGAAAAAGCTAAATAATGCTCACGCCTGTCTGAACTAGCGGCCAGTGCCTCCGCTGCTTTTTGAATCGCATCTCGCCAAGCGGCCTTTTCGATACACCGAGCATACTGAATCTCTTCTGTTGGATCGCCTGTCGGAGGAGAAATTAACGACGCCCTGCTTGATGGAGACGCAGAAGCGTCATCGCTCCCTGGATGTGTTAGTTCAGAAGTGGGTTGAGTCAATAAAGGCGAGTTAAAAGAGAGCTGACCAAAGCCTTCAGCTCGGCGGTTTCCCAATCCTTCTATTGACAGCTCAGCAAGCTTTCGAGGATTAATCTGTTGCTCGTCAGTACACTGAAAAACAAAGCAGCTCCCGGCGGCAAAACCTGCCAGAGATGGGCGTGGCAAGCCCCAACGCACTTGCCATGATTCAATCCGATGGCTCCTAGCGATCTGCGAGAGTACCGATGGCTTCTCCCTGGGAACCATCTGACAGCTTAAGTACTCGCTCAGTGCCTGTGCTAAATCATGCACTGAGGTACTCGGGCGTAGCCTTTCATCGCGCAATAACAAATCGCTCAGCAGCCAAACTGTCAGTTGATTGCTATCCGTGCTGACAATTTCAGTAGTGGGGCTCGCGCGCTCTGGCATGGCAGCAATCACCATCACCTGTCCGTAGCTATCTTTTTTAGACTGGCCCAGTCTAGCGGTACCCGTTAGCAGCTGCCACCAGTCATCGCGGGTCTTATCCAATTGTTCCGCTAGGGCTGCGGTGACCCTCAGCTCAGCTCGAAACGTTGTTCCCGGTACGATGGCTTCATAGCTATAGACACCGCCGACTCGCTGGGTAGGCCGTTGCACAGCATGAGTGCATCTCAGTTTTGCACACCTGCCCTAGATAACTGCCCATTGAGATAAGCAGTTCGATGCCTGAGAACCTGCGGCACATTTTCTTTCGCCCATTGTGCTCCGGATATCTTGACCCGTCTGCCGATCTGCTTGACCGTGGATTCAATCGCGCCCGAGCCAATCGAGATCCCTTCGGCTTGATAGTAACTGTAGTTAACAATCCGATGACGATGCTCGTTGAGATAGGTGATAAAGTTGAGCACTTGTGGATGCTGACCATCGCGGAACAGGTCAATCGCACCGTCCACATCGCCCATCCACAAACAGGCTTCGGCGGCGTCAAGCCGTTGCTTGGGGTCTCCCGTCTTAGCCAAATTCTCCACCAGATGATACCAATCTAGAATCTCACATCGTCCCGCCTCATCTCCTATTTGCTCAAAGATATTCCAGATGCCATCATGCCCATCCCCCAGGCAGATGACCGGACGAGACAACGCCTGTTGATTTGCCCAATTAACCAAATCGGTATTTTCCTGAAAAAAGGCTGCTACACACTGTTCATGAAGATTGATGGCTTTGTAATCTTGCCATCGACTAGCCTGTCCTAAGGGGGTTCGCAACCGAATTTTGCCCCCGTCTACACTCATCTCTTCAACCGTTTGCGAGACTTCGGGGGAATCGAAGCGGTGACGCTGAACCAAGCGCTGTTGGGTGCTATGAGACACCTTCAGACCCGTCAACACCTCGATATCTTCGGCTGCACGCTGGTAGGATTCGTTCGCACTCAACAGTAAACAACATTGCTCTAGATAAGGGCTCCAACGGCTGTGGCTAGGGACACAAAGCCGTTCGGCTTGTTTTTGACTGATTGGCAATTGTCCGAGGATGCTGGTAACGGTTCGTTGCCGTCCAGCTAGGGTGCCGCTTGCTGTTTCGATAAAAAAAGGCCGATTTCAGGACTGACCTGTTCGAGAATGTGACCGCGAACGACCGTCTCGATACCCGTTAAAGTTTGCAATTGCTCAGGATCGCTCTCTTCGTAGAGCAAAGCAGCGATCTCGCGGGCATGGGCTTTGAGTTGGGCTTGCTTATCGGTATCCATTGAGTACATCCGGGGAGAAGGGGCTGCTCAAAGCTTAGCGCTGGCCAGCAAAATTAGAACTAAACCGCGTCTAGCTTGAAACCTGTAGTTTCGGACGCTCGCTAAACCTGTAGGCCTTTTGCCTTTAGGTTTTTACAGCCTTTTTCAAAAACTCCAGATATCAACTTGGACGAGGTTTAAGTATTAATACTTAATGCAAAAGCGGGATGCACTCCGGTAGCCCCTCTCTGTGGCTCTAAATCGTATCTTTGAGGTAGCCGTCTATCTGCTTCTATCCCTTTAGCTGTATTGCCGATGACTTCTCCAGAACGTTCTGGCATTAAGCCGTTTGGATCAACATGATTCGTCGGACTATTGCCCACATACCGATAAACATTCGCATCACCCGCCGCAAAGCCCAGCGGGTCTTCACTCACAAACGTCCCAACTGCTGGGTTAAAATACCGTGCTCGGTAATAGTCAAGCCCCGTCTCTTCATCCCGTTCACGCCCAGTATAGCCAAAGCGGAAGTCACTCTCAGGATTCGTCTCGCTCGTCACCTGCCCATAGCTGTCATAGGTAAGATGATTGAGCACATTGCCCTGGCTATCCACCACATCCCGTACACTGCCCTGATGGTCAGCTAGTGCCCAGCGAACTTCACCACTAGCCGTCTCTTCAGCCAGCACCTGATCAATCTGCGGCCCACGCAGGTAGCGGTTTACTTGGTTGCCCTCACCATCGAACACCAGGGCAATATGCTCACCGTCATACACGTAGCGCTCTTCGGTGGCTGCTGCTGGCCCATTACCATCGCTATCGACGGCCTTGGCTATGCGACGGTCGTACACATCGTAGGTGTACTCAACGGCCTTTGAGATCGCGCCACCGCTATCTTTGGTGACTACCGAAGATAGCCGATTATCGTAGTCCCAACCATACTCAGTAACCTCTCCAGAGGCGATCGCTAAGGTAGTTTCTGTGAAATAAGCTACCAGGCGGCTAGCATGAACCCTCAGCGTATCTGAAGTTAAGGAATGCAAAGATTGCAAATAGCTATCGAGTCTCAGCCATCATTGAGTCAGTCACAAATAGAGGATCTTTGTCTAGCCGCCAGCCAGCGCACAGGCACAAAGCGACGAGCCTTTCAGGCGGAGATGGCACTGAAGTACTGCAAAGGTAGCGCTCGCCAAGCAGAAAGTCGGTTTGGCTGGAGCCGCAAAACGGTAACCGTGGGCTTAGCAGAGAAACGGACAGGGATTATCTGTCAGGGAGCTCAGCCCGGTTTCGGCGGTAACAAACGTTGGGAAGAGAAACAGCCAGCGGCGGCGGCGGCGCTGAAGCAATTAGCCGAAGCACATGCCCAGCAAGACCCGAGTTTTAGCACCTCGATAGCGTTCACGCGATTGACGGCAGTCGAAGCGCTACACCAACTCAAAGCTCAAGAGTACAGCGATGAGCAACTACCAGCGGCCAGTACGATGGCAGTGGTGTTGAACCGGTTGGGCTAACGGTTACGTCCAGTAGTCAAAGTAAAGCCAAAAAAACTGCCAGAAACCGATTTGATTTTTGAGAACATTGATCTCAAAGATATCGACGCTCAGCAGCAATCCTCCAAACGCATCAGTTTGGACTGTAAGGCGACGGTTCAGCTTGGCAACTTATCGTGGGGCGGTCTTACCCGAGGCGACCGGCAGGCCGATGACCATGATAGGGGTGACAAAGAAACCTACATCCCCTGTGGGATTGTAGATGAGGATACAGGCGACTTGTTTATCGGGTTTGGCAGTTCCTCCAAGACGAGTGATTTCATTGTCGATGCGCTGAAATCCTGGTGGGCCAAACTTTCAACCCAAGCGCAAAAACAGATTCCAAGCCTGCAAATAAAAGTTGACAATGGGCCAGAAAATAGCGGTGTGAGAACCCAATTTCTCAATCGGATGGTCGATTGGGTAGATCAAATCGGCAAGCCCGTTCAGCTCGTCTATTATCCGCCTTACCATAGCAAGTACAACCCGATAGAACGCTGTTGGGGCATTCTGGAACAACATTGGAATGGCACTAAACTCATTGACCTGCCGACCCTGTTGGGGTGGGCTCAGAGTATGATTTGGAAAGGAGCACACCCAGTAATTGAGCTGAATCAGTCGATTTATCCGAAAGGAATACCTTGACAAAGAAAGAAATGCGCCCGATTGAGCAGCGATTAGAGCGTAATCCCTGCTTGCCAAAGTGGAATATCCTCATTCGCCCCGCTTAAACGGTATTTTATTTGTGGGGAACTACCTAACTTGTGATCGTTCGCCCTTCCAGCTTCCTTGACGCAGCAAGTTTTTGTAAATCTCGCCATCGTTGTTGGCTCCATCTGGGTACATTAGCTTGCTGGCTTTTTTCTCAAGCGCTTCTTCAGCGGCCCAGCCATAAAGCGTTTCGGCCCCTTTATTCCAGTCCAAGATGTTGCCATCTAAGTCGCGCACAAAAATCGCATCGGTTGCCACATCTAAAAGTGCGGCCTGCTCTTGAACGCGCCTTTGTAAGCTCAATGCCTTTTTCTCGACTAGGCATTCCACCTCTTGGCTGTGCTGATCTGGCAGTTCTGCTTTTTCTAACTCAATCTGGTGAACCTGATTTTGCAAATTCTCTAACGCTTCACACAGCTCAGTCTCTAAAGGCGTTTTTGGGGTAGGGCTGAGGGACTGACCATCTGTACTCACTTTATCCACTACACCACTCATCATATTCACGGCCTTTAAAGGTTGCTTGATAATCTTGCCAGGACTGATTAGAAGCAGTCTGCTGAAACGATTCGTTTTTTTGATGAGCCAGTTCTGCCTGCAAGGCATCTATCCATATCCAAACCTTAGCGCAGACTGTATAGCCTGCGCCGTGATTGGCACCTTTTTTTGTTTACATGCCCTGCTTTGAGTTGCCAATTCCTGATTGGAGATCGTGCGCCTAAGCGATCGCGCACAATTTCCTTCATGGTTAGGCCACACCAGCCGTCGCAAACATTGAATTTCCAACTTTATAGCTTTCTTCGGCATCGGCCTTTGGATGCACAACTGTGACCGAACAAGGCGCGTGATGCACTAAATAATTACTGACGCTGCCACGCACAAGTTCTGCTTTGTTGGTGCGATCGCGATTACCCACAACGATCAAATCAATATTGTTCGTCCTTGCAATTTCGCAAATTTTTTGCCCTGGAATTCCCTGCGTCTGTAGATAAGTTGCGGCAACGCCAGTAGCTTTAGCCTCCGCTTGCCGTTGCTTGAGTAATGTGTCGTAACGATCCATCAGCGCCTGCCACTGCTGCTCGTACTCTTTTTGTGCAGAACTTTCTACATCCATCGAAAAACTTTCAGCTGACACACAAGGATGCTTAGGGCTATTCGGTGAAAACCCATCCACGACATGAACTAAAAGCAGCTGGGCTTCGAGCGGTTTAGCCATTGATAAAGCAGTATCAAAGGCCCATTGACTGGCGGCGGACTCGTCGATAGCGACTAAAATTTTTCTCAGCATTGCAAAATTCCTAACTTAAAATATTTTCTGTATCGTACACTACCGATTGTAGAGGAAAATACAGAAAATAGTGAGGAAAATCAGCAGATTTGCGATCATTTCACGCTAAAAACTATCTTTGTGGGTAGATTTTAAGCTCAAGCCAGCTAGTTAGGACGCTGAACAATAGTTTCGTTCATTCGTCGCTTTGTCTGGCGATCAATGCTGACGAGGCGGACATAGTGATCTGGAAATTGTGAAAGACAATCGCTTAATTTATCAGCCGCTGCGGCCTCGCTATTGTCTTTTAGCGTTATGTGCGATCGCCAGGAATTCATTTGAAACCGGCGCTTATCGACATGTTCAATGCCGAGACGATGCCCCTGAGCCAAAATGGTATGCAGCACTTGCTGAGTCTGTGCGGATAGTTTACTCATCGCACTAGATGATGAGTCAGCCGGGGAACGCGTGGCTTGCTGTGAGCTTTCCGACGACCGATCGGGCTCAAAACCATTGGTCTTCCAATCGTCAGCCTGCGAGTGAGTATTCGATTGATTGTCAGCGTGATTATTAGCGTGATTGTTTCTATCAGGTGCGGGCGTTGTCGGCGCTCTAAAATGCGGCTGGTTTGATCTGTCTGCTGGCGTCACGGCCTGATTATATTCACCGACCAACCCCATTGTCCGCACGCGATTTTGTTCGTACACCAAAGTTTTACCCACTTCTATCAGATGCTCTAGCTGAAAGTCCGGTCGGGTAAAGGTGGGCGGTTTGAGTGAGTTGACAATGTTTTTCGCGATATTTTCGATCCCAACCGAATGGATAAACTGGGTGATTTGTTCGTCGTATATTTGCGATCGGATGGCTGCAAAAAAATCGATTGCCTGCTCGTCAAAATAGCCAACTAGCTTCTCTATATTTGCTTTGGAGAGCGGATCACTCTCAAACATGCCGATGACAATGCCGATGCGATCTTCATGGCTCGGCTCCCAATAGTACTTCTGCATTCGCCCGTCGCGAATCAGCGGCGCATACAGCGTGGCAAAGTCATTGCCCGTGGCAATAATCGGAATTCGGGGCAGCTCCTTTTCGTCGTAACTGCCAGGCAGCTGCACATTAGTGGGATTATCCGCAATATTCATCAGCGTGTTGTTCACGAGCTGAGTATTTACGGTGTACTGTGTCATTCGATCAAAGCGGCCCGCCCCCGCATCCAAATCGTTGATCACCAGCACCGCCATGCAGCCGCGCACCCGCACCAGTTCGGCGGCTTCTCGATAGCGCAGCCGAATAAGTCTAGCGGGATCACCCGCATCCGGACTCTCTAGCTCTCCTCCCGAGATGTAAACCACCTCAACGCCCATGCGCTTAAAAACCAGTTCGCACTGAAACGTTTTGCCCTCGCCTTTACGACCATGAATACCCAGAAGTAAGGGAACTTTGACCTGAGGTAAATCAAGATAGTTCTTGGTGATATGAACAGCCAGCTTGTTGAGAAAGCTAGGCGCAACATAATAAGTCATAAGTAAGGATACCGAATCTAAATTGAGAAGTTGCTCCTTAAGAGCACAGCTTTAAGGGCACAGCTTGAGAGAGACATCTTTAAGGATATATAGAAAGGACATTTAGATAGAGCAAGCTTATCTAAAATATTCTGTATCAGAATATACTTAAATTGATGATTTTCTCTTAGTATCAAGATATCATGACGTAGCTTGAGCTTTTGCGCATCCCATTTTTAAGCAACGCTCGAATCGGCCTGTGAGGCGGTTGTGGCTCTTCAAAGCGTGTTTCTTCTGCAATTGGAGACTCACTAGCCACCCAAAACTGAGCCTAGCAAAAAACGCAATCTACAGAAACAGTGGCCCCTAAACAACACCGCTTTAACCGACTTTCGCTGAATCAATGGCTGTTGCGCCTATCAGCTAGGAATCCGCTTACGCTATCTCGCCGGGTAGTCTGCTGGGCAGCCATTGGCGTTGGTAGCGGGCTCTTTGCTGGCTTATATTGGACTGTTTTGGAACTGGTAACCCATGTTATGCGGTCGTTTCAGGGCGTCAGTTTATTGATTGTTATGCCGTTAGCAGGTTTGCTGATTGGCCTAATTATTCACGTTTTAGGAAATCCCGGTGAAATTAGCTTAATTGTCGATAACATCCATTCTCGTGGTGGACGCATTGATACGCGCCAAAATCCGTCGATGGTGCTGTCTTCTTTGGTCAGTATTTCGTCGGGGGGAAGCTTAGGGCCTGAGGCTCCGATGGTTCAAGTAACTGGATCGTTTGGAACGTGGGTTGCCGATCGCCTGCGACTACAGGGTGAAGATGTGCGATCGCTGAGTGTCGCAGGCATGGCGGCGGGCTTTACAGCCTTATTTGGAGCGCCGTTAGGCGGGGCTTTTTTTGCGTTAGAAATTTTGCATCATCAGCATGTTGCAGAGTACTATGAAGCCGTTTTACCGGCAGTTGTGTCGAGCTGTGCTAGCTATATTGTTTTCGCATGGATTACTCATTTGGGCATTAGTCCAACCTGGGTGTTTCCTCAGTATCACGTTGATGATGTAGATGACTTTATGCTGGCGATCGCCTCTGGTGTGGTGGGTGCGATCGCCGCCTGGATTTTATTCGGCTGATCAAAAGCTGCGCGTGGCTGTTTGAGCAACTGCCTGAACCGATCTATGTGCGGACAACGGTGGCAGGGTTAGGGCTCGGTATTTTGGCGGCACTGGTTCCACTTACGCGCTTTTTTGGACATGAAGAACTCAATCTAGTGGTGGAAAGCAGAGAGGGCGCTTTGTTTTTACTGATTCTGGCATTTGCCAAGATGTGCGCGATCGCAATTACGGTTAGCGGCGAATGGCGCGGCGGGTTTATCATTCCACTTTTTTTACAGGGGCCTGTATTGGCAAAGCAAGCGCGCTTCTAATCCCCGGACTTAATCCTGTTTTAACGATGATCTCGGTTATGGCAGCGCTAAATGCCGCCGTTACCCGCACGCCCATTAGCACCACTCTATTACTATCCAAACTCACTGGATCTTCGCCGCTTACGCCGATTTTGTTTGCGAGTTTAGTGGGCTTCTTTTTATCTCCTAAGCTCCCGTTCATTAAATCTCAGATGAAGTCGTAACCCGAACCTTTGTTTAGGACGTTCTTGGAAACCCACTGCTTGTTTCAGGGGCATAGCGTTAGAGACATCGCTCTACAGGCACAGAGATGACATAAGCTTATCTGAAATATTCTGTATCAGAATATACTTTTCAATGGTTTTGAACAAAATATTAAGATATCATGACATAACTTAGAAATTCTTACTTAACCCCACATATATCTATGCGATCCTTGAAGCGGCCTGTGAAGCAATTGTGGCTTTTGACTGATGCCTCTCAGCAGACGGTTGGTCGCGGCGCAAGACAAAAACGTCAAGGGATCAGTCGTTGGCGAAGAATATTGAAGCGGAAATTAGAGGCTTGCCAGCCCAGATTTTCACTATCAGCCCTCTACGATATCGAAACTGCTAGAACCTGAGCATGTTGCCGTTAATTTGGGCAAAACTTAGGTAGATAGGCATCAAAGCTTCGAGGTGCAGCCAGATTAGCTTCTGAAGGATTTCTCCCTGACTCAGAGTGTTACCCTGGCGAAGCCCAGGTTGAGCCACGCCTGACGAACCGGCAAAGCTGATGGTGATCCAGCTAAAGGGCGATGACTATCTAGCAGCAAAACCAGGATACTTTAAGTACAGATGTTGTACAAAGAAAAATATGGATTCTAAAGCACTAGAGGCTGCAACAATTGACCGCGTCATTGAAATGGCCTGGGAAGACCGGACGACTTTTGAGGCAATTGAAGCGCAGTTTGGTCTAAAAGAGGCAGATGTGATTGCGGTAATGCGACGATACATGAAGCCTTCTAGCTTTAAGATGTGGCGCAAACGGGTAACAGATCGTAAGACTAAGCACGCAGCGAAAAGAGACTTTGAGGTAGGACGCTTCAAGTCGAGTAATCAGAAGAACTATTAGGCTCAAACGACTGTAATCGGACTAGCGGGGGCATTTGGACAGGTTGTTGTCCTGGTTGGGCGCTTTTATTTGTATCGCGCTTTTGGCCTACCTGACTGCCTCAACGCCCTATCCTTTTATTGCAGCGCCTATGGGTGCAACGGCGGTGCTGGTGTTTGGGGTACCCGATAGTCCCCTTGCCCAACCTCGCAACATCATTGGCGGGAACTTGGTCGCGGCGATAATTTGTGTTGTTTGTGTGGCTTTGTAGGGTACGGCTCCTTGGGTGATGGCGATCGCCGTAGCGACCACCATCAAGCTGACCCAGCTCATGCGGATGGTGCATCCCCCAGCCGGGGCCGTTGCCCTCTTGGGCGTGCTAGGCCATGCCTCGTGGCAATACATTTTGACGCCGGTTTTAGTCGGCTCTATCGTAATGGTGATTTGCACGGTGTTGTTCAGTCATGCTGCTCCTGGCAGAACTTATCCCAGACACTGGCTATAAAATACAGGAAGCAATTTAGCAATTGGCGGGCAAGGTAGTCAATGACAGGAATGGTGAGGAGCGCACTAGCCGCTGCGGCTATACTTTTGGGCAGTTCCTGTCTGTCGATGGCGATAGGCGGGTTTATATTGGGTTTCGTACAGGCCAAGACGGGTGAAGGCTCTTAGCCAAATTCATAAGAAACATTTTCTGTTTTGATGAGTTCGACTGAGTGAGCAGAAGGTATGAGCGCCTCAAACCACTCAGGTGCAGTCACCGCTGGCTGGCTGTAAGTAGTCGCTAGCCAATCGTAGGTTTGATCAAGCTGAGTAAGCGTTAGCCAACCATACTGCCATAGGGCGATCGGCAATAGGTGTGAGTCTTTGCCGAGATCCTGTAGGGCTTCTGCGATCGCAGTCTTAGAAACGGCTAGTTCATCTTGTAAATATTGTACAAACTGAGCAAAGGTTGTTGGTGTCATGGGGCAACTCCTCCATATTCAATAATTTTATTGGCTTCAGCATACAGAGGAAATGTGTAGACTTTGTGTTGCTGCTTTAATCTCAACAAAATTTATTCAAACAAACCTTGGCAGCCGCCAATGTGTTGAGCGTAATCGACAGCAACGAAACCGGAACGCTATTAGGATCAGCAGAGGCATTTAATAGATCTGAATATCTTAGAAGCTGGTATGATTCATTTAATATCGGTTCTAGCGGGAAACAGCCGCTAGAGGTAACGGGGAAAGTTCGGTTAAAATCCGGCGCTGCCCCGCAACTGTGAAGGAGACTCAACGCCTCTAAAGTCAGAATGCCCGCCGATGAATGGTTCATAATTTATTTCACAACATCTGCGAGGTACGGATGATTATTCAATATTTTTCCTGTCGTGGCCAAAAGGCTGCGAGATCTTTTGCTTGGCTGCGTCATTGTTTTTTAACCCCGAGGCAGCGCAGACATTGTGTTGCGCCGCTGGCTCTCCGTGCGCCTAATCCTTTGAATATTAGGTTAGGGGATGCTTTTCAATGGCACCTAAATTAGCTTGTCTAGCTGCATCGTTTGACGCTACTAGCTTCTCTCAGGAATTTTTCAGGCATGGCGATCGCTCTCCCATGGTCGGCTCTGCGGCTTCTGTTGCTGATGATTGGAACAGTAAGCAACATTGTTTATGCTCACATGCCTTGGCACACTTTTAGACACTCAAAAATAGAAGTATATTCTCACGGCTTCTATTGCTACGGCTCCTAGAACCTGATTGAACCTGATTTTTTCACTTCTCTGACAGGCTACTCAGTTGAAGGACAGGCTACTCAGTTGAAGAAACAACACACATTTTATACCATTTTACGATCCGTCAAAATATAGGAAAACCCTTCAATATGACTATTCAAACCATGATTGTGGAGGATATTTATGCGACGTCCTCTTAATGCTTGGCACAGGCACGTAGAAAACTGGCAGTTTGCTTTCATTCAAGAAAATATCATGCCTTTGGGCCATACGGCTTGGCAGGGTTATTTGACGCAGGGGCGGGGCTTAGTAACCCGCAAAGTATCGATCATCGAAGCAGCCTCTTCAACTGTGAGCGGTGATGTTATGAGCGAGAACGCTTTGTACATCCCAGCTTCTGAGGTAGCTATCTATTTGAAGCGGTACGGACTGAAGGCTGATGTCACAAACCGCTTAACAACCAGAGTGCAGACCTACTGCCCAAGTCGAGAAATCCTCGTTTTTATGGAAAGAAGAGGAGAGATCAGCATCAGCCTGTTGACAAACTTAGCCATTGCCCCGCCTGATTGCTACCGGCAGGTTTGCAACCGCTGGGAAGAGTTTTATTTAGAGCCGAGGTCGGCAGGAAGAAGCTCATGACCCAAACTACGTTATTTGTCTGTTCTTCTTGTCGCTTTTCTCCTAATGAAGCCAGCCGAAATGGCATTTCTGGAGGACAACATTTGATTGAGCAATTGCAACAGGCGTTAGCTGCTCAAAATTTGCAAGATGCCGTTCATTTAGAGCCAGTGCGCTGTATGGCAGGGTGCCAGCAGCCCTGTAACGTAAGTCTAGCTGCGCCCGGAAAGCTGACCTTTATCCTCAGTCAAGTTTCTCCTATTGATGGAGCCGCATCCGTGTCAGCGTTTTGCCAGCAATATACCGCTTGCGCTGACGGCAGAGTGCCTTACCGAGAGCGGCCCGTTGCTGTTCAGAAAGCAACTGCGTTTGTGCTCCCGCCGCTGCCGATCAATTCGCCTAGTACTTAATAACAGAGCATCACTTTATCTACGTTCTAACGTCATTCAACGTGTTTTTTAATTAGGAGTCATCCATGCCGCAACAGCGTCGAAATTATCGGATCAAACAGCTCATTGCGATCGCAGCTTTAAGCCTCTATCTAATCGTCGGAGCCGCTGCGCCCGCTCACGCTATGCATATCATGGAAGGTTTTTTGCCGGTGAAGTGGGCCGTTTTTTGGTGGGTTGTGGCTCTGCCCTTTTTTCTGATAGGCGTGCGATCGCTCACCCGCATCACCAACGAAAATCCTGATCTCAAGCTTTTGCTAGCCCTCTCAGGCGCTTTCACCTTTGTGCTTTCCGCTTTGAAAATTCCCTCCGTTACCGGCAGTTGTTCTCACCCTACAGGCACCGGGCTAGGCGCTGTCCTGTTTGGCCCTTCGGTGATGACCGTATTGGGCAGCTTAGTGCTTGTGTTTCAAGCCGTATTACTAGCGCACGGTGGCCTGACTACGCTGGGCGCTAACGCCTTTTCGATGGCGATTGTTGGCCCCTGGGTGGCCTTTTTCACCTATCGTCTATGTGCTAGCAGCGGTCAGCAAAAGTTCGGCATCTTTCTGGCGGCGGCTCTCGGCGATCTGGCCACCTACGTGGTGACCTCCATTCAGCTCGCACTCGCTTTCCCCGCTGCTAGCGGTGGATTCCTAGCTGCTTTTGCCAAATTCGCAGGCATTTTTGCCCTCACTCAGGTTCCTCTTGCTATTAGCGAAGGCTTGCTCACCGTCCTGGTTTGGAACTGGCTCCAGTCCTACGCCACCGATGAGCTGCGAACCCTGAAGCTGTTACGACCTGAAACATAGTCTTCTGTGATTTTCTTCTGTTGATTTTGCCCGATTCATTGCCCCACTTATTCTTAGCTTTTTGCCATGAAACAATCATCCGAAAAGGTTCCGTCTCAAGCTTCCCAATTAGCTAATCAAGGAAATCAAGGAAATCAAGGAAATCAAGGAAATCAAGGAAATCAAGGAAATTGGTGGATTGTCCTCGCTGTAGTAGCACTGGCCGTTTTCCCCTTAATCTTCGTGGAAGGAGAATATGGTGGCGCAGATGGGGAAGCCGAATCCGCGATTACCGAAATTCAACCTGATTACAAGCCTTGGTTTAGCAGTCTTATTGAGCTGCCTAGCGGTGAAGTTGAAAGTCTTCTCTTTGCGTCCCAAGCCGCTGTTGGTGCGGGGATAATTGGCTATGTAATCGGGCTCTATAAGGGGCGTAAAGAGGAGCGAGAAGGAGGCCAAGAGGGGCGCAGTGAAGGGCGCGGTTCTTCTGAAAGCCAACTATAGCGGCGTATGCATCATCAAATTGACGCCTTGGCTCATACAAATCAGCTGCGATCGCTCCCTCCAGAACACAAGCTTGGGTTTGCTGCCGCGCTTTTTGTCTTGGGCTATCTAGCACCTGCTTTTGTACAATTGTTAATCGTGCTATGGCTGTTCATTTGGGTGGTGAGATACGCCCAAATTCCGGCCAAAATTTATCTTGAATTGCTGTTGCTTCCCACGAGCTTTTTACTCCTAAGCTTGCCGACTCTCTTAGTAGGCATCAGCACCGTGGCGACCTTCAAAAACATTGAACCCGATGTGGTTTGGGGCATGGCGGTTAAGCCGCTTTATCTCTATCTAAGTCGGCAAGGAATAGAGCAAGCTACAGCGGTATTTACCCGATCAATTGCCCTGACCTCCTGCCTCTATTTTATCTTGCTGACCATCCCGACTTTTGAACTCATTCGGATATTACAGCGACTCGGCTGCCCTCCCCTAATTACCGAACTGATGGGGTTAATGTACCGATTTATCTTCATCCTCACGGGTACGGTTGGCGAATTGCTCACAGCCCAACAATCTCGCATGGGCTATGGTACTTGGCGCATCGGAATGCGAAGCCTCAGTTTGTTAATTGGGCAACTGTTACAGCGCACTCTCAATACCTATCACCAACTCTCTTTGGGGCTAGCTGCCCGTGGCTACAACGGAGACTTGCGCGTTTGGCACAGCCGCCGCTATAAACCTGACTGGCGCTATGCAACTGAGGCTATTGCGGGCTATTTGTGCTTACTTTTGCTCACCGGATGGCATTATTGGAGAACCTGATGTTAATAAGTTTTGAGCAAATTAACTATACTTATCCCTGCAACCCCAAGCCCACCCTTCGGGAGCTATCTTTAGAAATTACCGCAGGCAAACGCTACGCCGTGATTGGTCAAAACGGCTGTGGTAAAACAACGCTTTTTCGGCTGGCTAATGGGCTATATCAACCTTCAGGCGGGACTGTTCGCTGGAACAATCAGCCCCTGAGCTATCGTCGCCCTGCTCTTTATCAGCTCCGCCAACAGGTGGGATTGGTCTTTCAGAATCCTGAAGAACAGCTAGTTGCCGCGACTGTAGAAGAAGATTTGTCTTACGGGCTGTGTAATTTGGGGCTTCCGGATAGTGAGATTGAACAGCGGGTCCAGCAGACGCTCAAAGCGTTTGAACTGACAGATTTAGCTGATTTCCCGGTCAATTATCTCAGTCTTGGACAGAAAAAACGTCTGGCGATCGCTGATATCATGATCCTCCGCCCCCGACTGCTGTTACTCGACGAACCGACCGCCTACCTCGATCCCGGACAAGTCCGAAACTTGCGCCAAATGCTCACCACCATCCAGGCAGAGGGCACCACCTTAGTAATGGCCACCCATGACCTCAATTTTGTTCAAGACTGGGCAGATTGGGTGATCGTCATGAACCAAGGGCAAATTGTGATGGAAGACACGCCTACCGCCGTCTTCAGCCGCCAGCACTTTCTCAAAACGATGGGCTTGAGTTAGCAATGGTAGGCGTGAGTTAGTGGGCGCAAGTTAATCGGCCAAAATTAGTGGGTTGAGGCCACCTCATTTAATTGTTTTTTATTAGCTCTCTGTTGAAACTGCTGAGCAAAAATTCCATATTTCGGGGCAAAAATCATTGCTGCAACAAAGAAAAGCGTCAGCAATACAACAATGCTACCGCCCGTTGAAATATCGAAGTGATAGCTGAAGTAGGTGCCCAGCACACAAGAAGTAACGCTAGCCGCAACAGAAATCATCAGCATTCGGTCAAATCTGTCGGTGAGTAGGTAAGCGATCGCACCGGGCGTCACCAGCATGGCCACCACTAAGATAATGCCTGCCGTTTGCAGGGCAGTCACAATAGTCAGCGCCAGCACCGATAGCAGCGTGTAGTACATTAGCTGAGTGTTGAGGCCAATGGCTTTGGCGTGATTAGGATCAAAGCAAAACAGCAGCAGATCTTTACGCCTTAACAAAATCACGGCCAAAGTGATTGTGCCAGCAATGACGGTTTGAATGATATCTTGCTGAGAGATCCCTAGCACATTGCCAAACAAAATATGGAACAGATCGATATTGCTGGGAATTTTAGTGACTAGCACTAGGCCAAAGGCGAAAAAACCAGTAAAGACAACGCCAATCACAGCGTCTTCTTTGAGCCGCGTTTTTGATTTGATATAGCCAATGGCAACCGTTGCGCCAAAGCCAAAGGCAAAAGCGCCGATTGCAAAAGGAATGCCCAGCGCGTAGGAAACCACTACTCCAGGAACCACTGCGTGGGAGACGGCATCGCCCATCAGCGACCAGCCCTTGAGCGTCACGTAGCAAGAAAGCACCGCGCAGACCAAGCCCACGAAAGCACTCACCCAAATTGCCTGCCGCAAAAAACCGTACTGTAAGGGTTCGACTAACCAGTTCCAGGGCATTGTTACTAAATCTAATAAATCTATCATGCCTCTACCTCAGCGCTGTGTGTTCTATTTGAAGTCATTTGGCGCAGGCTGCTAGCCGGTAAGCCGCCAAAGGTCAGGGTCAAGTTGTCTTCGGTGAAGACTTCTTCAGTGGTACCCGTCGCTAAGACGGTTTTGTTGAGGAGAATGGTGCGATCGCAAAAAGTAGAGATTGAAGCCAGATCGTGAGTAGAGACCAAAATAGTGTGACCCTCATCTCGTATCTGTAGCAGCAAATCTATAATCTTTTTCTCCGTTTTCACATCTACGCCAGTAAACGGCTCATCCAAAAGAATCACCTTACCTGCTTGGGCTAGTGCCCGCGCCAAAAAAGCCCGCTTCTTTTGCCCGCCCGACAACTCTCCAATTTGATGGTTGCGAAAATCCGCCATCGCCACTCGCTCTAAGCTCTCCATCACAATCCGCCGGTCTTTCTGGCTAGGCGTACGGAAAAAATTCATGTAGCCATAGCGGCCCATCATCACCACATCAAACACGCTCACCGGGAAATTCCAGTCCACCTCATCCGACTGCGGCACATAGGCCATTAGCTGCTGCTTTTGCGCCTTTTGAACAGGAAGCCCGCCCACGCGAATTTTCCCTTGGCTTGGCTGTAAAAAGCCCATAATAGATGTGAACAAAGTAGATTTGCCGCAACCGTTAGGGCCAACTAGGGCGGTGATTGCACCCGGCATCACCGTACAGCTCGCGTTATAAAGCGCCAATTTCGCGTTGCTGTAGGTAACGCTGATATTATCTACGGTGATATTGAGCGGGGAAGCAGTCATTGTCATGGGTTTTTAATCCTGTTAAAAAACATATTCTGATTTTTGAAGGCCAGCCTATAAGCCGAGTCCTATAAGCCGAGTAAAGAATCTAGCTATTGAGTCTTGCTGCCTGCCAACAGACCGTTCGCAATGGTACGAGCGTCATAATCCAACAGATCTAAATAGGTTGGCACCGGCCCGTCTTCAGTCGAAAGCGAATCGACATAGAGATTGCCGCCAAACCGTGATCCTGTTGTTTTGGCGACCTGCTTTTGCCCTTCGTTATTAACAGTGCTTTCACAAAAAATAGTGGGCACATTGTTGTCATCCACCGCTTTAATCACGCGCTGCACCTGCTTGGGGGTAAACTGCTGCTCGGCGTTAATCGGCCACATATAGATTTCTTTCATGCCGTAGTCACGTACCAAATAAGAAAATGCGCCCTCGCAGCTCACTAAGTAGCGATCGCTTTCGGGTATCTGTTCAAGGTCATTCCCTAACTCTGTATCAATAGCGCTGAGTTTCTCGCTGTAGGCTTTAGCATTGGCATTGTAGGTAGCCTCATTCTCAGGGTCTAGTTTGACAAAAGCCTGACGAATATTTTCGACATAGATCAGCCCGTTTCGCGGCGACATCCAGGCGTGAGGATTGGGCTTGTCAGTATAGGGGCCTTCGACAATCGGTATCGGCTGAATGCCATCCGTCAGCACAACCGCCGGTACGTCTTTCACGCTGCCTAAAAACTTCTCAAACCAGCGCTCCAAACCCAGCCCATTGTATAAAATCAGGTCGGCATCTTGAGCTTTAACAATGTCGCTAGGCGTCGGCTCATAGCCGTGAATTTCTGCGCCAAAGCGAGTAATCGACTCGACTTTGAGTTTGTCGCCTGCAACGGTTTGGGCCATATCCGCCAAGACGGTAAAGGTCGTGAGCACGACCTTTTGGCTGTTGCCCTGGGCGTCAGTTGGGGCATTAGTCTGGCTAGCGGCTGAATCGCTTGCAGAACCGTCTGTGGTTTTAGTCCCACTACAGCTGGTTAGAAATAGCGCGATCGCCAGCGAGGCTCCTCCCAATAGGCGAGTAGCCCTTATCCCTACCGATGATGACAGAGAACGTTTCATAAAGTACTCCCAATGCTAGCCAAAGAAGACAGCGACGCTTAGAAAAGGCCGTAATACTAATAGGGCTGGAGCTTACTCAGCTCAAAGCCTCGTATTTTCATAATCGCTTCATTTTTCATAATCGTCTCATAATTGCTCAAAAATAACAACCTAAAGAAAATTACTAAAGCTTTTGTTCACCTACGCATCCGCGCCACAGACAACCGCTAGAATCAAAACTGTCAAATGTCAATTGGCAGATCTTTTTGTAGCGCTCTATCCTTACTTAGTCTTCTAAGGAGAGAGCGGTAGGTGCCAGCGCTCGAAACCGTTTGCATCTCAGTGTAATAGCACCCTTTACACGTTAAAACAGTCACTCAAGAGGGAGAAAAGAAACAATGACTCACTACATTTGCATTACCTGCGGTATGCAGTTCGCTGACACGGAAAAACCACCAGAGCAGTGCCCGATCTGCACAGATGAGCGGCAGTATGTAGGCCATGAGGGGCAGCAGTGGACGACTTTATCTGACCTTCAAGCCGAGCATCACAATCGCATCGAGCAGCAGGAAACTCACCTATACGGCATCGGCACAGACCCGAAGTTTGCCATCGGTCAGCGGGCATTGCTGATCCAGTCCGCCTCAGGAAATGTGCTCTGGGACTGCATTAGCTTGGTAGATAAAGAGACAGTCAGGAAGGTAAATGAGTTGGGTGGGGTGAGTGCATTAGCTATTTCTCACCCTCACTACTACGGCTCTGCCATTGAGTGGGCTAAAGCTTTCAACGCAAAAGTCTATCTCCATGCAGCAGATCGTATGTGGATGATGCGACCCGACGCCAGCATAGAATTTTGGCAAGGAGAAACGCTTCAGCTCAACAGCGATATTACGCTGATTAAAGCAGGTGGCCATTTCGATGGCGGCACCGTTTGCCATTGGGCCTCTGGCAGCGATCGCGCAGGCACTCTGTTAACGGGTGATGTCATTCAAGTGGTTGCCGACAGGCGCTGGGTGAGCTTTATGTACAGCTACCCGAACTATATTCCGCTATCTCCCAACAAAGTTCGGAGCATCACCGCTGCTGTAGAACCCTACCACTTTGACCGGCTTTATGGAGCTTGGTGGACTGCTATTGTTTCATCAAGCGCAAAAACAAGTGTTCGGCGCTCATCTGAGCGGTACATTAAAGCGATTGAGGATAAGCTTTCATAGATATTTTTGCTCACAGATCTTCAGCGGTTCTACGAGAGATCACAGCGACCGGGCCACCCCCCGGCGGCCCCTGATGTTCGCTGCCGCCGGAGACATACACTGCCGGATCTTGGACGATCGCTGCGACCACTGCGCCAACGACTGCGCGCGACATTCGAGTATGACTAATGTCTGAGTCATCTAGCATCGTGTGACGCCGATCTAGCACATAGCCGCTGGGGTCAGCTTCTGCTTTGGCAAAAACGTTGACAATCTGACTAACGGGCTGCCCAGTCTTTTCAATTGCGCAATTAACGGCCTCAACATCAAGCGCATGTTGCATGACCGCATGTGCAACGACCAAATCGCCGGTTGCATGAGCCGCATTGCCCAACACAAAGATCTCGCAGTTTTTCAATTCAACCCCAGCAGAGGCGGAAGCAGTTGCGGAGTAAAGGTCAAAATTCTGGCAGATACTCTCTGCTGTGATCTGATTTGGATGAAGCTCTCCTAACGCAAGCGCCACCCCCAACGCAGAAGCCGCCCGAGAATATGCCATAGACTGATAGCTACTCCGTTTGATATCGGCTTGCCTCGCTTGGCCAGCCTGCACTAAAGGGCATTTTATTTGAACAAAATGAACGTTCTCCGGAACCAGTCCAGCCTCATCGAGAGCCGATTGAACAGCTTTAGCAACAGTCTCAACCATGACAAGCGCACCGACTTCATCTGGTGAGAACGAACGAGTGCGGCTAACGCCCATAACCAGTCCCCAATGGGGGTGAGCGTCAGGCAGACTTGCCTGACGGGTGAAAATGTTTAAGTGAGGGCTAAGAACACCCTCAGTACCGCCTGACATGATGTAGACAATGTTCTGAGCTGCACTGATCCCAATTTTTTCGCCCAGGTAGGCTTTCAAGGTTTGGGTAGCAAATCCCCTAGTGAAATCGTTGACACAGCCATTGCCCTCGGTTTTGCCCAAAATGGCAATGATATGGGCTGGATTAATGGCCCCAGATTGGATCATTGCATCTAATCCAGAGACATCATTCGGGCTATTTTGAGGAATTTTGTAGAGATTGACATTCATGCGGCGGTTGAGGGCGCGATCGCCCGTAGAAAACCTTATATTACATGCCTTAGAGGGCATTCACGCATCCCAAATCAGATAGATCTAGAATTGGTGCTTACGACTTTTCAGGTTTTAGGAGTCTGTCTAA
>QBMP01000048.1:17502-18943 GCA_003242115.1 Phormidesmis priestleyi | reverse complement strand
TAAAATAGAAATGCCGAGCCAAAAGAAGGGGTTGTTCACAGGAGGCTAGCTATTCGCTGTCGAAAACGGCGTTGGCAGGACTAATAGGACTAGCGGCATTACTCTGGCTATTATTCTGGCTTTGACTTTGGTTATGGCTCTGGCTCTGGCTTTCCCATTCGTGGCGACTCGCGGCCTGACCAGCGGCGACGGCTTCGCGCAATCGCTCTAGGGTTTGATCCCAATTGCTGAGCGTCGTTTCTGATAGGCGACCAGCTTGAAATTGGAGGCTAGTGGCCAGGTCTTCCGCCAGTTCTGGCAGGGCGTCGGCAGATTTCTTGAGGATGCGGCGGGTTTCTCGGCCCGTGCGTGGGGTGGCTAAAATGCCAGCGATCGCCCCAATTGCGGCCCCGATAATAATGCCGCCCAAAAGTCCGTCTGATTTATTGTCTGCCATAGCTGCTGGTTTTTTAAAAGGTAAAGGAGTTTATGTAAAACTGGCTTAAAGTATGAATTCTAATCGCTATTTGCGTGAATACCTAGTTTACCTAGTGCGCCCAGTTCGCTTAGTCCACCTAGTGCGCCTAGTCCACCTAGTTCGATAGAGCAGAAGCGATCGCACTATTCCAACCAACTGTAATACCTGATCAATTTGACGGGTCAGCTTTTGCCAGCGGGCCATACCCAAACGCGCTGCCAGTATTTGAGCGCGACTAGCCGTTAGGCGGTAGCCCACCTGCCGAGGATCAGTTAATAACCCCGGATTTACTTGAGCCTGCTGTAAATCGTGGTTCAGATCAACGAGCTGAGGACGCCACTGCCATAGCCCATAGGTCAGCTTAATCACCCCAACTGCCAGCAGACAGTTAATGCAGACCACAATCAGCATGTTGCACCAGTGCCAGTGATGGGTACAGAGTTTTTTACAACAGTAGCTTTAAAGGGATTTATCAAGAGAATTGATGAACGCTGCTCAACGCTGGCTTTAGTCCAGAGCGTAGCTCATCACTAAAGGCGCTAACCCCAGCTCTTGAGGTGGTTTGGCCAAAACCTCAAAAAAAGCAACCACCTCTTTTTCGGTAGGTCTACCGCGCTGAGCGCCGGTGGCCCCGGTGGCGATGATACAGCCGCAGCAGCGCTGATTTTTACGGCTGCCTTTGGCCCACTTTTCGAGACTGCGGCTGTCAGCAGAGTCGCTGACCTCGTACTCATTAAACAGGTGCAGATGACCCTGATGCGTCTCAATCAATCCCACCTGAAACGATTGGCCGCTGAGCGGATCGTGGCCCGTATTAAAGCAAATAGAGCGCATTCCACCTTCTGTTTGAATGCGCTCAACGAGCTGATGGGCTTTGGGACGGGTGGTTTGAATGGTCAGCGTAGGCCAGTCGGCTTTGGCATCGGGGCGATTTGGGAGCGGTTCAATGAAGCTTTGGTAATAGATCCGAGCGGTTTCTCGTAA
>QBMP01000048.1:16185-17492 GCA_003242115.1 Phormidesmis priestleyi | reverse complement strand
GTGGAGAGCGGTGATCCGCCCTCTTCGAGGCCAGTGCCTTCTCCAGCGACTTCTACGGCGCGGTGGGTATCGGCCAAGAAAACCGCCGATATTTCAGGCAGCGTAGATACTTTAACGCTCACTTTTTCTGACCCGGCTTCTACGGGCTCTGAGGCCAGTTCATGGGCGCTTCTAGCAGCAACCGCAGCTTGCCTCACCGGATTGGGGATGTGAAAGCGGCTGCTGATGCTTTGTAAGGAAAATTTCTCGGCGCTGAGATCGTGTTTTTTGAAAAATCTGTGCAGGGCTTCAAGCACGACAATGAGGCTGACGGCTTCTTCTGCGGCTAGCTGCGATCGCAGTCCTTCCAGCGGGTGCAAACTGCCAAAATCATATTCCACAGCGTCGCTATTAACCGCTACCGGCACACCCTGAATGGGCAGCGCGATAATATCTTCAGCCGGATTAAAGTTGACAAATAAGCAGTTTTGCTCCAGAAAGGCTTGCTGCATCCCGTCAGAAAAGTCATCGCTTTGCAGCAGCTTGCGGCGAAACTGCTGCAAAGAATCTAAATCCCGATAAAACAATAGACCGTACTCTAGCCCTGCAAACCCTAAAACAGAAAGATAAAGCGTTTCAATCTCCCAGCGATTTAGATCGATGGCTAAAATTTCTTGCTCAGTTAAGTAATTCCAGGGCGCAGCATCCCACATCAGCGCAGCTTTCTCTAAAAGACTGGCTTCAAAAACGCTTGGAAGCCGAGATTCACTCGCTTCAGGCGATTGCAGCTTTTGAAAAACTTCATCAATGACCGGCAAGGTGGGGGAATGCTCTACCGGAATATCGAGATCTTGCAGCGCCCCTCTGAGGAAAAACTGAATTTCGCGATCGCGCACCACTACCTTTCGAGGCCGCGCTGGCTCAACGCCATTGCCCCCTTGCGGCGCTTCAATCGCCTGCAACAGCGTCCGCACAATTGCCTCATTGCCAGTCTCTCTGGGCACGACACTGATCCCGCGCACGATTCCCTGCAAGCTATCGACCCACAGAATGCAGTCGCCTTGCGAAGCGTCGCTCAAGTTACTGAGCGCTTTGTTAGAAGCCGGTAGCGGGCGGCGATCGCACTCCCAAACGCTGGTCAGCCTGGGAAGCTGGCTCAAACGACGACAGGTAAATGGGCTCAGTTGATGCATTGGGGACGGGTTAACTAAAATGGCATCCGCTCATGGCTCTACTCAGAGCCGCCGCTCATGGCCTTCGATACATAGCGTCGAAGCCCGTGTGAACGCTGCCCAAGCATGAAGTGAAAGGCAGATACGTTAAACTAA
>QBMP01000048.1:4225-16175 GCA_003242115.1 Phormidesmis priestleyi | reverse complement strand
AAAAGACTACTTTATTATCTTAATCCCTCCAAACTCCTTATGTCACAGTCCACCTCATCTGCTGAAGCGCCTACTGCCTCGACTAGCGCCCCGATTAATTCTACGCCTGAGTCCACGGCCAATCCTGTCGCCAATGCTGCTGAACGCGGGATTTTGATGTCGGAAACGGCCCTAAATCACGTAATGGCGCTGCGTGAAAAGCAAGGCAGCGATCTGTGCCTGCGCGTTGGCGTGCGTCAAGGCGGCTGCTCTGGCATGTCGTATTTGATGGATTTTGAAGAAGTCAGCAACATCGGTGAGCACGATGAAGTGTACGATTACAACGGCTTTCAGGTGGTGTGCGATCGCAAAAGCCTGCTGTATCTATACGGCCTGATGCTCGACTACAGCGATGCGCTGATCGGCGGCGGCTTTCAGTTCACCAATCCTAACGCTAGCCAAACCTGTGGCTGCGGCAAGTCATTCGGCACCTGATACTTTTCTGACATCATTTGACATCAACTAACATGCAAACGCTAGAAACCAAATTTGACGATGCGATCGCACGCTACAAAGCAGGCGAATCAGCAGAGTCTTTACTCCCTACTTTCAAAGAAATCTGCCTGCAAGCGCCCAAAAACAGCGCTGCCCAAACCTGTTTGGCTTGGCTGTACTTATTAGTCGATAAGCCTAACGCCGCTTACAAAGTCGCTCAGCGCGCCGTCAAGCTTGCCCCTAAAGATCCTCAAGCCAGAGTAAACCTTGCCATTGCGCTATTGGAAACCGGCAAAGGCGGCGTTCGTGAGCAAATAGAAATTATTAGCCAGGTGCTTTACGCCGTTGATGAAATTAAAGCAGAAATTCAAGAAAATATTGAAGAAGGATTAAGCAGAAAACCTGACTGGAAGAGTTTAAAGCGCATTCAGACATGGCTTTTTGAAAGCTAGCTTCATTGGTAGATAAGCAATCGGCGTACATTGTTCGATTGGTATCGCCCTCAAAGCCCGCTCAGAGACTTCACTGAACTTCATAAACTATTGCAACGAAAATTATAAAAAGGGGATGGGGATCACAGCTATTAAGCGATCCCTATCCCCTTTCTTAATGACTGAGTAGCAGGGCGTTTGAGGTGATTTTGTGGGCAATAGCAGCCCTTGATCTGCTGACATTGCGGCTTGTAAAACGACCCAAACGTCTGAAACAATAACTTAATGAGCGATCCCCGAAGTGACTGATAAGCTTAGATGAAGAAGGCGATAAGCCCAGCTTAACTATTCAAACCCAGCAGTTTCTAAACCTAGCGGTTTCTACATCTTGCGGTTTAAGCTTAACAGCCTAAACTTAACGGTTTGATTCATAAGTTATCTTATTGACCCATTCTTCACACCACTTACTTATTTCGGGAGCACTGTTATGGATCTTCGAACTGTTGCGATTAAACCAGAAACTAGAAATCACAAAGGCTTTTTTGTCCAGAATGCGGACTACACCTTTGTTGAGATTGACAAATCTGGTTGGGCTTTAATTTGTGTTGATGATGCGGTTTGTCACTATGTCGATCCCGACAATATTTTGACCGCTGAAATGGATAGCCCTCAAGCTATGTAAGCTTTAAATAGACTTCCTTTATAGAATGCTTTTAAAGAGCATAGTTTGATGCTGAATAACACGGGTATGGCCGCTTCCTCTAGGAGCGGCCATCTTTGTTTGGCCATCTTTGTTTGGCCGTTTTTGTTGACCGTTTTTGTTGGTAAGAGGAATTGTAAGGGTTTTCATAGGACATAGAGGCGCATAAGCTATCATAATTCGTTAAGTAATGACGCTGCTCTATTGATATGAAAGATCGCTTGCTGAGTGGATTGAATACGGTGCTGATGTTCAATCTATTTTTTGTTTTGTTTTGCTTTGCTTGGTTTGCTGTAGCTCTGATAGGCCGAACGATGAATATCGGGCTTGGTTTTGATTTGTGGTACAGCCTTTGGGAGCCTGTGATTATGCCTTCGATTGGGATTTTGATGGCCGGTGCTTTACTGAGCGGATTGTTTAGCTGGGTTAGCAAAAAAATCTTGACTGAACCGTAAAATCGGCCTCCCAAAATTAATCTACTACCAGCTTCCTCGGGTGCGTTCATACCATTTAACCAAAACCCTGGCGAGTCGTTTGGGATCGTGGCGGACGGTGTTTTCGTCTTCGCTCATGACGTTAGCAATCAAAATTCGTCGCCCCGAATCCATAATGGCTTTGCGATCTAAAAGCACCGGGGTAGATCCTTGCTGGAGATAGCGGCTGATGATGTTTTCAGAAGGAATTTTTTTCTGTACCAGCACTGCATCAAATAGATACTGACCGCAGGCGCGATCAATCGCTCGAATATGATCGGAAACGCTGTAGCTTTGAGTTTCTCCCGGCTCAGTCATGATATTGCAAATGTAAATGCGGGGGACGACGCGAGCGGCTAGTGCCTCCACGATCTCAGGGACTAGCAGGTTAGGAATAATGCTGGTATACAGGCTGCCGGGGCCGATCACAATGTAATCTGCGTCTTTAATCGCTTCTATTGCTTGGGGCAAGGCGGGCGGATCAGCGGGCAAACAGCCAATTTCGGCGATCGCCCCTCTGGCTTTGGTAATATTGGATTCCCCTTCAATCCGGCGACCATCGCTCAAAGTCGCCCATAGCCTCACATCGCTTAAGGTCGCAGGTAGCACCCGCCCGCGAATCGCCAATACCTGAGAGCTAGCCGCTATGGCCTGCTCCCAATCGCCGGTAATCTCGTTCATCGCCGACAAAAACAAATTGCCAAAGCTATGGCCACTCAGGCCGCTACCCGCCTCAAACCGATACTGAAAAAGCTCTGTCAATAGCTTTTCCTCATCGGCCAAAGCCGTCAGACAGTTGCGAATATCCCCCGGTGGAATGCCGCCCATCTCGCGCCTGAGTCGGCCCGATGAGCCGCCATCATCCGCTACTGTGACAATGGCAGTAATGTTGGCGCTGTAGTGCTTCAGGCCGCGTAGCAATGTAGATAGACCCGTGCCACCGCCAATCACGACAATGCGCGGCCCTCTATTTAGCCGTCTGTGAGCCGCGATCGCATCCCACAAGGTATCTTCCCCGTTGGCAGGCAGCAGCACTTCAGTCACCATTCTCAACGTGCGAGTTTGGCCCCAGATAATAAATAATAAGCCGCCCAGCACTGCAATTGGCCCACTGATGTAGCTAGGCAACAATCGGGTAACGAGGTTGAGCACGTTGCCGACAAACCTCACCGTATAAAACACAGGTGTCAGCTTGAGCCACACCATTACCCCGATGCCTACAGACAAAATGCCCAGCGTACTCAAAAACATCCATCGCTTGACGAACAGCCCCGGCCTTAGCCACTTCACCCACCGCCTAGACTTGGCGGTTAACTTGTTACGATTTGAACGCATGGCGACAGCTAGCAGATCAGATGAATGGGATGAGTGGGATGAATGGGATCACGCATTAGGGTTATACAGCAAAAAGGCTAACCCTAATGTAGATTTCGTTTAAGCGTACTTTTTGGGTTATCGCTATATTTTCAGTAGGATGTAGCTAATTCGCTTTCTACACGTCTCAAATTTGGCACTGCTTTATCCTCATGGCTCAGCCTTACTCGCCGTCACCTTGCGATCGCTCACCTTTGGTGGAACTTAGAGGCATTTCTAAACACTTCGGCAAAGTCGCTGTGCTCAATCACATTGACTTTACGCTTAATCCAGGCGAAGCCACAGCTATTATTGGGCCTTCGGGCACCGGCAAATCAACAATTTTACGCATTATTGCCGGACTGCTAGCTCCAGATCATGGTGAGATTTGGATCGGCGGAAAGAAGCGTGAAGGTCTGATAGAAGACTCTGCTGATCCGCTTGGGGTGGGAATGGTGTTTCAGCAAGCGGCTTTGTTTGACTCACTGACTGTTGCGGAAAATGTGGGATTTTCGCTCTATCAGCATTCTCGCCTCAGCGCTCGTGAAATTAAACGATTAGTCGCTGAAGCCTTAACTAGAGTCGGCTTGCCCGATATTTCAAATCGCTATCCGGCGGAGCTATCGGGCGGGATGCGCAAGCGCGTGAGCTTTGCGCGCGCGGTCATTTCTAATCCACGCCATCCCACTGATCGCCCTAGCCTTTTGCTGTACGATGAGCCAACAGCGGGCCTAGATCCAATCGCTTCAACGGTGATTGAAGATTTGATTCGCCAAGTGCACAATCGGCAAGCCTGTAGCGCTTATGTGATTGTGACGCACCAAGAGAGCACAATTCGCCGAACCGCTGATCGAGTGGTATTTTTGCATGACGGGCAGGTGCAGTGGTCAGGCCCTGTGGGAGAAATTGATTCAACAGACAACCCGTTTGTCCGTCAGTTTTTTAGTGCCCAAATTCAAGGGCCGATTCAGGTGGCGGGATAAGAGGAAGATTTATGCGGACGCGAACGATTCGAGAAGGTTCTGTGGGGCTACTCATCCTATTTGGGATTGGTTTGTTCGGGGGGTTGGTGCTGTGGCTCAGGGGCTTCAACCCGGCCAGTCGGCCTTATCGGCTAATCGCCGAGTTCGAAGATACGATGGGCGTCCAGTTGGGGACGCCGGTGCTCTATCGCGGGGTGTCGGTGGGCCGCGTGGTCGGGATTGTGCCCGGTGCTAATCAGGTGGATTTAGAAATTGAGATTACTCAAAAGGACTTGCTCATCCCCAACGAAGTCACGATTGAAACGGTGGAGTCTGGTTTGATTGGGGAGATCTCAATTGAGATTACGCCGTTGGCTAAGCTAGCGGCGAGTGCGGCTCAGTTCAGCCCAATGGGTAAAAACTGTAATAGCGAGGTGATTCTTTGTGATGGCGATCGCCTCATCGGCCAGGCGGGGCCTAGCTACGAAGCCCTGCTGCGCTCTGCGGGAGAAGTCGCTGACCAGCTAGCCGATCCGGAACTAATGGGTCAGCTCAAAACGGTTTTGAGCAGCATCACTCAAACGGCAAACAATGCGGCCATTCTTGCGCAAGAAGCGACTGCGCTCACCCGTTCGGCCCAATCACAAATTGATCCGCTGTCAAACTCGGCCCAATCAGCGACTGAGTCAGTGGCCTTAGCCGCTCAGCAGTTCTCGCTGACAGCGACCGATATTGATAGCCTGATTGGGGAAAATCGCGGTACGTTGGTGGACTCGTTAGGTAACGTGCAGGCAGCTAGTTTGCAGTTGCGCAATGCGGCTAATGTGCTAGGGCCGCGCTTGCAGAGCGGTGACCTGATAGACAGCTTAGAAGTGCTGATAGGCAATGCAACCGCTGCTTCTACTGATTTGCGATCCATTACCACTTCACTCAACAATCCGACCAATTTGGTGCTGTTGCAGCAAACCTTAGAATCGGCTCGCGATGCGCTTTCTAGCGCGCAAAAGGTGATGGCAGATGTGGACGAAATTACCGGCGATCCGGCAATTCGCCAGCAGCTACGCAATTTGATCAACGGTCTGGGCGGATTGGTGTCGTCTACGCAGTCTTTAGAGCAGCAGTCTGAAGTAGCTCAAGTTTTGGCTCCTTTGGGCGAACGGGCTCGGCTAGAATCGCTCAATCAGGCTCCCAATATCAGTCAGGCTCCCGATAATAGTGGGGTTAGTCAGGGTGCCAGTCAGATTGCCAGGCAGATTACCAGGCAGCAGTCAGCGGATGCGCGCTCACTAGGCTCTAGCCCTGTCTTGGTATTTGATGGCGATCGCTACATCCTCAAACCCGCCGATCAGCTAGCCGACAACCGCCGAGACAAAGCGCTGATCAAAGCCTCCCCGGCCTTACCCAAATAGGTTCCCAAATAGGCTCCCAAATAGGTTTGTGGTGATCAGCGCTGTCCCATCAACTTTTTCGGGAACATTGAAGTCACCAGCTTTACGTTTTTATCTACGTTTTTATCTTTGCTTCATTACTATGGGGCAGGTTTAGGGTGACTTATTCTCCGCTTTTATATGTCGTCCCAGATCAGCATGGCTCGTCTGGGATTGTGTCATACACGCTGCTCCGGCGGGTCGGATGCTTGCTGCAATGCCCGACAGATACTCCGAAGCTGTGGCAGCGGGTGCTGTCTGTGGTTTGTGAGGCGTTGAGCTGCTGTGGCGCGCAGCTATTTTTGGCCCCGTCATTTGAGCACGATACGGATACTGATTATAGATCCGGCGCGATCGCGCCGCTGCCGGTAAAGGCTCGCGCCTCGCTATGGCAACATTTAGACGCGAGCCTTTTGATCGCGCCCAATAGGATGTTGCAGCATCAGATGAGTGACTTACAAGCTCAGCTAGCTGCGTTAGTTGCGGATGGGCAGTTTCAACTTGGTAGCCCGCAAACGTTTGTGGCCGATCACTGGCCAGCTGAATTGACTCAGGTTTTTGGCCCTAGCAAAGGTCGCTATCTAGCACTGCTGCCGCTTTCTGGCCCCGATGAAGGTACAGTCTCATCGGCTCATATTTCAGCCAAGTCGTTAGCTTTTCAGTCAGCCTGTATGGGCGCTGTGGCAATCTTTCGTGACAGTGAGCTGGGAGGCTGGTCTACAGATGATTTAGGGCTGTTTACAGATGTCTGTAGTCAGATTTATTTGGCGATTTGGCGATCGCACCTCGATCAGGCCGCCAAAACCCACAGCGCCCGCGATCAGCTCACCTACCTGCCTGATGATCGGATGCTCTTTAATCAGCATATGGTACGGGCAATTGCGATCGCGGTAGAAGCAGACATGATGCTTGGGGTCGCCTTTTTAGACTTGGATCGCTTCAAAAATATCAACGATACGCTGGGCCATGCCGCTGGCGACTGTCTACTTCAGCAGGTGGCTGAGCGGCTCAAAAGCTGCACTCGTAGCTACGATGTAATCGCCCGTTGGGGCGGCGATGAGTTTACGCTGCTGCTGCCAGCGCTGCGATCGCCCGAAGATGTCTCTCACATTGCAGAGCGAATTTTACAGCGGCTATCGGCTCCTTTTCAAGTTCAAGGCGAAGAGCTGTACGTCACGGCTAGCTTAGGCATAGCGCTTGCACCCTACGACGGTGAAGATGCCCAGACCCTTTTACGCAATGCCGATGCGGCGATGTATCAAGCTAAGGCTAATGGGCGCAATAACTATCAAATTTACTTTGAAGAAATCAATGCTGATGCCCGAATTCAGCTCAATTTAGAAACCGATCTGCGCAAGGCTTTAGAAGGCAACGAGCTGTTTTTGTGCTACCAGCCCCAAGTAGATTTACTCACCAGCCAGTGGATTGGCATGGAGGCGCTGATCCGCTGGCAGCACCCCACATTGGGCTTAATTTCGCCCGCGCGGTTTATTCCCATTGCCGAAGATACTGGCCTGATTGAGCCGATTGGCCGTTGGGTGCTAGAGCAAGCCTGCGCTCAATACCGCAAATGGCGGCAGATAGGCTTTCCTAAGCTGCGTTTAGCGGTTAATTTATCGGCGCAGCAGTTTCACCGCTCTAACCTGGTGCGCTCGATTATGCAAATATTGAAAAATACTGAGTTTGACCCCTGCGATCTGGAGCTAGAAGTCACCGAAAGTGCGGCAATGCGCGATGTTGGCTTTGCGATTGAAATGCTGCAAAAGCTGTCTGATTCGGGGATGCAAATTGCTATAGATGACTTTGGTACCGGCTATTCTTCCTTGAGTGTGCTGAAGCATTTTCCATTGGACACCATTAAGATTGATCGCTCTTTTGTGATGGATCTAGTCAATAGTCCGAGCGATGCGGCGATCGCTGCCACCATCATCGCGCTGGCCAAAGGGCTAAACTTCAAGGTGCTAGCAGAAGGCATCGAAACGTCAGACCAAGCCCGCGTACTGAGTAAAATGGGCTGCGACTATGCCCAAGGCTACTGGTACAGCCGCCCGATGACGGTAGAGCAGATTGATGATTTGCTGACGTCAGGTAAGTTCTATCAAGCTGCTAATCTAAAGCTGCCAATTTAAAGCGATCGCGCGCAGCCACTAATCTGTCATCTCTAGTCTCTAGTCTCTAATCTGCTATCTCTAATCTGCTATCTCTAATCTGTACGCCACAAAGCTCTTCAGCTTCAGCCGCGCGCATATCCCAGGGCACCACCGAAAAAAAGAACAGCGTCAGCGCCATCACTAGCCCTGTCGTCAAGAACTGATGGTGCGGGTCAAAGGAAAGTGCCGCGATCGCTGCACCATGCACCCAGCTAGCCGCTCCAAAGCAGCGCGACTGTAAGCCGATGCTCATCGCCAAATAACCGAGCGCGCACAGCCCCAGCCACAGCGGACACAAATTGAGCAAAATCAGCACCGCACCTGGGCTACTGCTGCAAAAAATGCCGTACGCGGTCGCAATCATTCCGACCATCATCAGCACTGCCCACAGGCAAACGACCCACTTTAGCCGTTCGCTACAGGCCAACCGCCAAGTCAGCTTAGACGTACTGATAATGCCAATTCCGGTAAGAGCCGCGTCCAGCAGTGATTGCGTCATCCAGCTCAGCGTTGAGAATTGAGCCAGGGAAAAAATGGCTAGCGCGATCGCGCCCCAAATCCAAAAAGCTTGGTCTAGCTGGCTAAACGAGAAATTAAGCGATCGCCAAGGAAAACGCAAAAGCCTCGCCAACCAAGGATGCGCTGCCTTTTGCTGCTTGACATGAGCTTTCAGTAGCCCGTTTAAATCCTGCATACCCACTGTTTCTGTGTAGGGAGGGAGGAGTGGCTCACTAAGATCAAATGAAGTCATACTGGCGCTGATGAAATCCTTGGCTAACGGCTTGAGTTGACCCCACCAAATCGACTTATCTAAAGATAGGTTTGAGGGCAGAACGGGAGAATGAATCTTAAGATGAATAAGGGATGATGTTTGTAGAATTGTAACCGACAGTTTAGGAATTGTTATTTTTGTCTTTAGCTCGGGAACCCGTATCCCCTCTCTATGGGGTTTAAGATGCTGGCGTTAGAGTCTCATAATTTAAGGAAAAGCTATGGTCGGGGCAAGCGCCGATTTGAGGCGGTGCGGGGGGTGTCACTGTCGATTTTGCCAGGGCAGGTGCTGGCGTTTTTAGGCCCAAACGGTGCGGGTAAAACGACGACAATCAAAATGATTGCGGGTTTGATTCGCCCAGATGCGGGCTGGGTAAAAATTTCAGGCGCAGATCCGCACCGGCAGCCGCAAGCTCTAAAGGGGGTGGGGGCGGTGCTAGAGGGCAATCGCAATCTGTACTGGCGGCTGACTCCGCTGGAGAATTTGGAATACTTTGGCGTCCTGCGGCAAATGCCTCGCCAAGCGGCAAAAGTGCGGGCGAAAGCGCTGCTGGCGGCGTTTGGCTTAGAAGATAAGCGTCAGGTGCCGGTGCAGAAGCTGTCGCGCGGGATGCAGCAGAAAATTGCGATCGCGGCTGCTCTTATCCACGAACCTCAGCTCCTGCTATTGGATGAGCCCACCTTGGGTCTGGATGTAGAATCCGGTGAAACTGTCAAAGAATTTGTCAGACAGGTGGCGGCTTCGGGCTGTGCAATTTTGCTGACCACGCATCAGCTCAATGTCGCCGAGGAGCTTTCTGATCGCGTGGCGATTATTCGCCAGGGTGAAATTGTCGCAGAGCAATCTACTCAAGCGCTGATTAAACAATTTTCAAAAGGGACTTATCGGATTGAGTTTGAAGGCGCTTTGAGTGAGGCGCAGCGCAGTGCGATCGCAGCTTTAGGCGCAACCCTCAGCGACCATCACATCCACTATTCATTGGATTCGTTAGATTCATTGGATTCATTGGATTCGTTAGCGGCAAAATCATCCGATCAGACGTCTAGCCACCGCCATTCAGCCATTCTGTACAAAATTTTGAGCTTGCTAGATCCGCTACCTTTGGTCGAGGTTCGCCAAGATCGAGCTGATTTGACCGATGTGTTTTTGCAGTTTACTCAAAATAAAGACAACTCTTTCAGCAACCCTCAACAAGAAGCCTCAACAAGACAAAAAAAGGACAAAAAAGATGGCTGAGCTGACGAATCTACTGATTGCTGAGCTGAAGCGGACTTGGATTCAGACGCTGCGCTACCCGTCCGAAGTCGTGGGCGGCGTGGTGATTTTGACGGCGGTGTTTTATGGCATTTTTTTGAGTACGCAGTATGTGGCGGGGCCTGCAAGTACGTTTGGCGATCGCCTAGATGCAGTCGTCGTCGGCTACGTCATTTGGACGCTGGTGCTTTATATCGTCAATGACATTGCCAATAACCTTCAGCTAGAGGCTCAAACCGGCACTTTAGAGCAGGTGTTTTTGTCGCCGTTTGGGGCATCGAAGGTGTTTTTGGTGAGAGCGATCGCCAGCCTCAGCCTACGAATACTGCTTATTGGCATCGTATTAGCCATCATCATTGCGATTACCGGCAGCCAACTCGCCTTTCCACCAATACTGCTTTTACCCTTAGCCACCCTCTTACTCAGCGCTTACGGCCTAGCTTTTTTCATCGGCGCGTTTGCGCTCGTGCTCAAAAAAGTGCAGCAGGTATTGGGGCTCTTTCAATTTGTGCTGCTGTTTTTACTCGCAGCTCCCACTGAAGACCTCAGCGGCAGCGCCCGCATCGCCGCCAATCTGCTGCCAATTTTACCCAGCACTGGCCTACTACGAGATCTGATGGCCAAAGGGGAAGGGCTGAATTGGCAAGAATGGTTGGTAGCCCTTGCCAACGGCCTGATTTACTTCGCGCTTGGCATCCTTGTCTTTCGCTGGGCCGAGAGCCGAGCCAAACGCCAAGGGAGCTTAGGTGGATACTAACTTTAAGGTTGCTGCTCACAAAACAACTGTGGAGCAGTCATAGTCTTACCTGTTATCCCACTCATCAGCGGCATCGGCGACGGCCTGATCGACGGTTTTATCGCCTAGCATCGCCGCTTGCAAATTGTCATACACAATCTTTTGCAATTCGGCAACATCTTCCATCGCCGGAATCAATACTGCCGCATCGTTTAATTGGCTAGCACTGACCGAGCGAGCAGCTTCTACCGGCGTCGCGTTTACAGGGACATCTGTAAAGTAGCTATCTTTCATCGCCTCGACCGTCGAAGGCAGCACGTTGGCAGCTTTGGCAAAGGCGAGCTGATTGGCGTCATTGGTCACATACGTCGCAAATTTGAGAGCAGCGGCTTCAACATCCGTATCTTTTGGGATCACCAAATCCATTGCGGCAACATTCTGTTTGCCCGTGCTGCCGCTAATTTGGGGGGCCGCTTTGGTCGCTGCGGCAATATCGGGGGCATTGCTAGCAATCGTGTCCAAAAACTCTGCACCTGAAGCCAAAATCGCTGTTTCACCCGATTGATAGAGCGCGATCGCCTGCTGATGGCCTTGAGTTAGCACTTCTTGAGGGATTAGCTTTTGCTGATAGAGATCCGTCCAATATTGAAAGACCTTTTTGCCCTCAGGCGTATTAAAAGCGGCCTTACCAGCGTCATCAACTAGCGGCACGCCCATCTGAATAAAAGACTGAAGCACATCTGCCGCATCGTCAGGCACAAAGCTGATAAAAAACGCATACTTCCCGGTTTTTTCCTTAATTTGCTTAGCAACCGTGGCAAGCTCTTCAAAGGTCTTCGGCGGCTCGGTGATGCCTGCCGCTTTAAAAATCTCACTATTATATAGAGTGACTCTGGCCGTTAAGTACCAAGGGAAGCCGAAGCTCTTGCCGTTGATCTGAGTCGCCTGCCAAATTTTGGGTAAATAAACGGCCTGCTCTGCGGCTGAGAGCTTGTCATCTAAGGTAAGCCAAGCGCCTTTGGCCGCAAGCTGTGAAGCAAAGTTGGGGTTTAAATTCACCACGTCAGGCGCATTACCGGCTGACACTGCCGCCAAAATTTTAGTCTCCATGTCACTCCAGGGGACGTCTACCCATTTCACAGTGGCACCCGAATTTTCGGCTTCAAAATCGGCAATCAGCTGGTTGAAATAGTCATCGAACTTGGGCGAAAGCTGCAT
>QBMP01000048.1:0-4215 GCA_003242115.1 Phormidesmis priestleyi | reverse complement strand
GCTGCATTGTCCAAAATTCCACTTCGGCGGGGCCGGAAGCGTCTGTCGCGCTCGTCTGGGCAGATGGGGTGGAGTTACTACTGCCACAGCTAATGAGCCAGCTTGAGAGCAGGCCAACGGCAGCTAGGGCCAGAAATCGTTTCCAGTGGCGAATCAAAGACATGATGAGTTCAATCGTACTTATTTAATCGTACTTATTTACTTCAACCGAGCTATTTGAAGCTGGCTATTTCAGCCGGGGCTATTTCAAGCGGGCTGATCGCGGTATGACAAAGCACTTTACTGCACAAATGGCCCCTCTGTAAGGTGCGAGTGGGCCAGAATTTGGGGCTTTTGCCCAAGGGACGTCTGATCTGAGGTGCAAACCTGATGGGCATCGGTTTATCAAGCCTGTTTGTTATGTAGCGGCTGTGGGCAAACTGCATTACCGGTGCATTTTCACGGGTGTCGCACATTACGCACTGATTCAATCGAGTCTCTGCGTTTAATTGCTGAGTGCTGTTTGGAGAGGGAGTCGGTGCGATCGCACAGCCCTAACATCGGCCCTGTGAAGGCACCTTTAAGCTATCCGTACTCGAATGTATTTTTTTTGTTAAAACCTGGGCAATCTAGGGTCGAAATTCGGATCTTTATCTGAATGGTTGCCGCTATTACTCATCGGTTATTACTCATCGGGCAAACGCAGTCGTGAACAGACTCAAAGCTTTACTTTCTAAAAAAACACCAGGGGTAGGCATCGAGCTGACCCCGGAGCGCATTAACATTGCCCAGCTTAAAAAACAGGGTCAAAAGCTTAAGCTTCAGACCTTAGCAACCGCTGAAATTCCTGAGGGCGTTTTTGAGGAAGGGCAAATCGTCGATAGTGCCACGATGGCCGAAATCATTCAATCGACCCTGGCTGAAAACAAGATTAAAGTCAAACAGGCCACGACTGCGGTACCCGGTAAAGCCGTTACCCGCGTGATTCCGGTACCCGCTGAGCTAGATGACAACGAGCTGCGAGAAATGGTGCTCAACCAAGAAGCCAGCCTGTATTTGCCATTTCCACGCGACGAAGCCGATGTTGATTATCAAAAGCTGGGCTTTTTTGTCGATGATGACGGCATCGAAAAAGTGCAGGTGCTGCTAGTCGCCGTCAAAAAAGATATTACCAATAGCTACACCGAAACCTTTGCCCAAGCCGGTATCAGCCTCAACGTGCTCGAAACTAGCAGCTTTGCTTTGATCCGCACCATTCGCGAACAGCTCAGGCAATTTACCTCGCAAGAAGCTGCTGCCATTGTTGATATTCAGTTTGAGAGCACCGAAATCTCGATTGTGGTCGATGGCATCCCCCACTTTTCGCGCACTGTTCCGTTGGGCACCTCGCAGATTCAAAGTGCGCTGAGTCGGGCTATGAACTTACCGAACTCTCGCAATGCTGAGCTGCTGCAAGGGATGTCCGTACCGTCGGGGCCAATGGCGGGCGGGCCAAAAAGTGGGATGAATCCTGGCACGGCTGCCATGCTGCGGGTATTGGGTGAACTCTCTGATGAACTCAGGCGCTCAATCGATTTTTATCTCAACCAGGGAGAGGACATGGAGGTCGCGCAACTGCTGCTAGCGGGTACGGGCAGCGCGATTGGCAACTTGGATGAATTTTTTTCTCAGCGTTTGGGACTACCGACTAGCGTGATCGATCCAGTAGACTCTTTGGCCATCGAAGTCAGTGAAGAGATCTCGCTCTCTCAGCGGCCAGGATTGGCGACAGTGCTGGGTTTAGGTCTTAGAGAATTATAGGGAAGGAGGTGAAAGGCTATGTACGGAATCGATATTAACTTTTTGAATGATCGCGCTGATCGCCCCATTGAGGGGATTGTCGCAGTCGATCAGTCTAAAGCCAGCGCTGCTGGCAAAGTACCGATGCTGGTTGGAGTAGCGGTGGCCTTTTTGGCCTGTGGTGGAGTCGGCGGCTACTGGTTTTTATTACAAAACCAGCAAAAAAGCCTCATCGCTCAAAGCACAGGATTAGATGCACAGCTCGGTGAACTTCAGCAAAAAATTGCTCAAGTAGACACAGTGCGCCAGCAAACCCAAGTAGTTGATGCCGAAGTTCAGGCGCTGGCTACGGTGTTTGAGCGAATTCGGCCTTGGTCAGCGATTGTGCGCGATGTTCAGTCGCGGATTCCGACTCGAACTCAGCTTTCGAGCCTGGTGCAAACGCCTCCTGTAGAAGGCGGCTCAATCGCAGGCGGGCTGACGCTAACGGGCAATGCTTGTTCGTTTAATGACGTGAATGACTTTTTGCTGACTTTAAAAACCTCACCGTTTTTAGAGGCGGCCTCCGTTGATATCACCAGTGCTTCATTAGGTGAACCCGTGGTGGGCTACTGCCCTGGCGGCGTCGATAACGGTAAAACGCTATCGCTGGTGACCTACACCGTTACTGCCGATATCAAGAGCATTTCGGCGACCGCACTGCTCGATGAACTCAACCGTCAGCAAGAGTCTACGGGGCTCGCGGCTCGCATTCTTGCCCTTCAATCTACAGGAGCAATTTAGCTATGACCGCCTCTGGAAATTTCATCTCGCCCGATGAAGATTTTATGGATGAACCGCTTAATCCGGTGGTGTTTGGCATTGAGCTGTCACCGGCAATTATTGGCGGACTGCTGGCCTTGATTGGCATTGGCGCAGCGGCTTATGGCTTTATTAAGCTGGTGCAGCCGGTCGCTGAAGTGAACAAGACGCTGAGCGCAGAAATTTCGACCAAGGAAGGCCAGCTGCTTTCGCAGGCTCAGCAGCTACAGGATATTGCCAAGATTCAGGCCGGACTAGATGCGGCGATGGCTCGTCGCCGAGAGGTGTATTCTCTGTTTGCTAGTGAGAAGACGATGGATACGCTGCTGCTAGATATCAACCAGCGGATAGAGAGCAGTAATGCTTCGCTGAAAGGGGTGCGATCGCAAGTAGAAGCACGCGGCATTCCGCCGATTTTGGTAGAGGCCAAGCTAAAGGGCTTTACCCCCGGCGAAAAAGCAGTGATTACCGACAGCTCTTTAGGTGAAGGCGTCAATAACAAACTCAAGCGCGAAACCTATGCGGTTCAAATTTCGGGCGACTATGCTCAAATTCAAACGATTTTGCGCAATTTAGAGCGATTAGAGCCTTTATTGCTGATTCGTGACTTTAATGTCACCAGCGGTGAGCCGCTGGCTGAAACCGTCATTGGGGCCAATGGTCGAGTGGTGGTGGAACCTAAAACTCCGCTGGAGGTAAGCTTTCAGCTAGATGCGCTATTGCCGACAGCGGATGCCGATAAGCCACCGGAGATTGCGCCGCCTGCCGCAGCGGTCCCCGCCGAGGGCGCACCGCCCGCAGAAGTCGCACCGCCGCCATAGGGAATGTCACGGGTTTGAGCCCGGTTTAGAGTTTTGATTTTTGCTGATTGTTTTTGTTATTTATGTTCGCTATCCATTGCTAGTTCTGATCTCAAGGAGTGACCCCGTGAAACGCCGTTCTAATTTTAGTCGTCTTAAACTCAGCCATTTAATGGTTGGCGGGGCCCTAGCTGTACTGGCTGGCCCAATGACCGCAATGGACTCTGCCAGTGGTGCGACCACTGTAAAAGGCATTGACTTACGCCAAACGAGATCCGGACTGGTACTGACTCTGGAGACTTCTGGAGATTCGCCGCAGATGGTGTCGGCAACGTCTGGGAAGACTTTGCAGGCTGAGATTGCGCACGCTCAGCTACAGTTGCCCAATGGCAAAAGCTTTAGTCAAAAAAATCCTGCCCCTGGAATCGAGTCATTGCAGCTAGAGGCGATTGGCCATGACCGGGTGCGGCTGACGGTAAAGGGCCAGAGAAAAGCGCCAGTTAGCGATATTCAAAAATCGGCGGATGACGATTCGGTGCTGATTAGCCTGGATACGAGAGCGGGTGCGAAGGCGATGCCGTCTCGACTGCCAGAAGCGATTGTCACAGTGCCTGATCCTGACGCTGCGCCTGCACCGAGAGTGTTAGCTCAAGCTCAACCCGATCAACCTGCCCAAACCGCTCAAACGCCGCAGAATCCGCAAACGCCAGATGTGCTGGTGCCGAATCCGTCAGTGATTATTGACGGAACGCCAGTGGCTGCGCCCACGATGAACGGTGCGCCGCCGTTTTTGCCGAGAGCGATCGCGCCCCCGGTCGGCGATTTAGCCATTTCAGATATAGATTCAACCCTAGAT
>QBMP01000047.1:10430-19001 GCA_003242115.1 Phormidesmis priestleyi | reverse complement strand
CTCGGCGCGAGTATGACCACTTCTGGCAGCACCTGGACGCCCCGCTACATTTCCTATGGCGGCAACAACCGTTCGCACATGCTGCGCATCCCTGAAGCAGGGCGTTTTGAGTGCCGCTTAATCGATGGTTCGGCAAACCTGTATTTAGCCCTGGCAGGAATTTTGACGGCGGGGTTGGCGGGTATTCGTGAGCAAATCGATCCGGGCGATCGCAGCAACGAAAATCTCTTTGCTCAAGGCGCACAGTTTCCAGATTTACCGACCTTGCCCACGAGTCTGCTGGAAGCGATCGCTGAACTCAAGCAAGACGACCTGCTGATGGAGATGTTGGGTGAGCTAGGCGCGAAAACATTCTTTGAATTTAAAGCAAAAGAGTGGAATGCTTTTTGCACACAGGTCACAGAGTGGGAGATGACTCAATACATAGATATTTAAAGATGTCTTTGTTGCAGTAGGTGGCGGTGCGCCGATGGATGTGGCGAAAGCGATCGCGCTGATGAATGACACCGATTACGGCCTAACAGCAGCGGTTTATATCCGCGATCGCAACCGAGCTATTCACATCCTCAGCCAAGTCAATAGCGGTAGCGCTTATTGGAACTGTTGTGATCGCGTCAGCCCGCACCTACCTTGGACAGGCCGAAAGCACTCAGGCATCGGCTCAACCCTTTAAAAAATCGGCATTCAAGCATTTTTACAGCCACGCGGCTGGCATTTGAAAGGCTAAGTTATATCTAGCGATAGTCAGCGGCATAACGACCAAGTTAAATCGCTTTCAATCTCCACTAATTTCCACTAATGCCTCACCAGATGCTAGGAGTTCTAATGCTCTCGGCAGCGTCTTGATTAAAATATAGCGTAGTCTAGCATTGGAGGTATTCCCACACGTCAACCAAATAATTTGAGGTGGTGAACCTAGTCGCTCAACCAAATCTACAAAATCACTATCTTTAGTCATTACGATAGCTTGCTGTGTTTTTGCAGACTCGAAGATTTCAGTATCTTCAGCATCTCTTAGCCCAAGATCACGCAAGGCTATTGCTTCAATTCTCAATGTGTTGTAAATCCAAACTGAAATTCCAGGAGATAGATGTGCATCTACCCAGATTGTCATGCTACCAATACCGGATGATTAAATTTCCGCGAAGCATACAAAAGAGATGCTCTCAAGTCATTTGCTTCGAGATCAGGCATTTCTTCTAAAATTTGCTCGGCACTTAAACCTGCCGCAAATAAGTCTAGTACATCCGACACTCGGATTCTCATACCTCTAATACAGGGACGACCACCACACTGCTTAGGATTAAATGTGATTCTTGCAAGTAGTTCTGCCATTGTAAATAGCGCTCCAACTATTTCTATCGTAAGCCAGTATAGCAATAGTCCAAAGTTCCTCCAAAATCCTCAACTGTCTGACGCAAGTCTATATCTAGATGCTCTTTATGCCCTTTGTATGTCGCTGTAAGAGTCAAACCACTGCTGTGCTGGTGAATATGTAAATCGGTGATGCCAGGGAACTTTCCCGTCTTCAGTAGCCACAGAGACTCTGCTTTTCCCTTGCTAATGAGTTCTGCTATTTAGTTCTCCTTGAAGTGAATATTACCGCCTTGTGCTTTGTGGATGCGCTCATAAGGGATGCCCCGCTTAAGCCTAAAGACATTGTTCCCAGCTTTGCGATCTAGCGATCGCAACCGAGCTATTCACATCCTCAGCCAAGTCAATAGCGGTAGCGCTTATTGGAACTGTTGTGATCGCGTCAGCCCGCACCTACCTTGGACAGGCCGAAAGCACTCAGGCATCGGCTCAACCCTTTAAAAAATCGGCATTCAAGCATTTTTACAGCCACGCGGCTGGCATTTGAAAGGCTAAGTTATATCTAGCGATAGTCAGCGGCATAACGTTCCCAATCACCCGCCGCAGATAACCTTGAACTCCAACCGATGACCTCTCGGCGGTCGGTGTGCATTGGAGTTGTTATGCGACATTCCCAATTACTTCGTATTTGCTTTGCACCAAGCCATTTTCAAACTGTCGCGTCTCAACATGCTGCAATCTGACATCGTGAGGGAGCGAATCAAAGAGTGGAATCCCTGTACCTATCAGGATTGGCACCTTAGTAATAATTAATTGCTGGATTAAGCCTTCATAAAGGAACCCTTGAATTGTCTTGCCCCCATCAATGTATAAATGATTAAATCCACGCTTTGCTAGGCGACGAACTACTTCTCCTGGCGGCGTGCACATAGACTCGACTGTTTTTGCGATGCCGTCGGGGATATCCACCTGCCGACTGCTTAGAACAAACACAGGCTTTTCAGCATAAGGCCATAAATCGAAGGACAATGCCAACTCGTAAGTATTCCGTCCCATGACGAGCGCATCTACTGAATCTATGAATTCCTGATACCCGTAGTCTTCTCCACCCTCTGTATCTCCTCCACTAGGTAGCCAGTCAATACCACCGTTCTTACGTGCGATGAAGCCATCAACGCTTGTTGCGATATACACAGTAGCTTTCATTCGTTTCTCAATGATACTCTTGTCGCATAACTTATTATTAGAGGGAAACTTTCCACCTAATCACCCTGTACGGCAGATTAGGTGGAAATAATTCAGCCTAATCACCCTGTGAGGGTAGTTAGGTGGAAATCCGTCCGCCTAATCACCCTATATGGCAGATTAGGTGGAAAGTTTCAGTATAATCATCCCTGCAATGTTAGCCAAGTCTGTTTACGCTTTATTTACATTCATTCATCAATAATTTACGCAATGCAGCCTTCTCAGCCTCGTCCAAAGAAACTGCTCGATCAGGTGCGCGAGGTCATTCGAGTTAAGCACTATTCCTACCGCACAGAAGAAACCTACGTTCAATGGATTCGTCGCTACATCCTCTTTCATGACAAGCGCCATCCTAAAGATATGGGCGTGCCAGAAATTGAAGCATTCCTGACCCATTTAGCGGTGACTCAGCAGGTATCGGCGGCAACCCAAAACCAAGCGCTCAGTGCGCTGCTGTTCCTTTATAGGCAGGTTTTGTGCCAACCTTTGGATGAAAGAATAGAGGCTGTTAGGGCCAAGCGTTCTACCAAACTCCCGACGGTGCTGACACCAGAAGAAGTCGCCTCAGTAATTCAGCAGATGTCGGGTGTCCACCGACTAATCGTTCAGCTACTGTATGGTAGCGGATTGCGCTTGCGGGAAACGATGCAACTACGGATCAAAGACTTGGATTTTCCCCAACATCAAATCGTTGTCAGAGATGCAAAGGGGCAAAATAGTCGTGTAACGATGCTACCTGAGCGTGTAGTTCCTACCCTCAAAGAGCATTTACAAAGGGTCAAGCGCATTCATGAGCAAGATTTAGAGCAAGGCTATGGAGCGGTGAGCTTGCCTTTCGCGTTGGCTAGAAAGTATCCAAATGCCAATCGACAATGGATTTGGCAATTTGTCTTCCCCGCCTCCACACGATGCCGAGATCCTCGTAGTGAGGCTATCGTTCGCTATCACCTGCATGAGAGCGGTCTACAGAAGGCCGTCAAGCAGGCTGTCCGTAGTGTTGGCTCGCGGTGGATACGGTGTACAAAGCCCGTTGGATAAAGTCTTTAATTCAGTCATGCAATAATTTGTCTTTTGTCCGTATCGCTCAATGCAAATACTCAAACTGATTAATCAGAAATCATAACCCGCTATAGCTTGTTGAAGAGTTCAGGAATAATTGTTAAAGCATAAATATTTTACACTTGCATCTCGTCACGCTGCTTTTTGCCAGATTGAAATCACTTCATCGGCGCTAGCGGCAATCAACGTTTGACCATCTCGGCAAAAAGCCATCGCTACCATTCCCCAATCGTGCGCTAGCTCAGCTACGCAGTCTCCCGTGTCAACTCGCCATAAAGTGACTATTGGATCTTCCGTGCCAATGGCTAGCGTGCCATCAGCGCTGAGGGCCAAGGCCGTAATCGGGCTAGGCGAAGCATGTAAAAGCGTGGCCTGTCCGGGATTGAGTTCGGCATCTAGGGGATAAATTTGCACTGTGCCAGCGGAGTCGGCAACAATCAGCTCTACCGTTGTAGCTGAAGTATTGCCCGATGAATTGTTGTGTAGAGCTAAGGCGATCGCTCGTCGTTCTTCTCTTTTATGCTGAAGGCTAATCGTTTTGGCTAGCTGCGGAGCGCCTCGCCGGTAGCGCCACAGCTTAACCGTGCCATCATCACTCGCACTCGCCAACAAATCGCCGCGCTCAGAAAGCGCCACAGCATTCACCCGGCGCTGATGCTGAGCAAGCTGCGCCACTGGCATCAGCGTCGCAATGTCCCACAGCACGATTTGGCCGTCGGTATTGGGGCTAATGAGCTGAGCGCCATCAGCGGTGACGCTTAGCGCTGTCGGTGTCCAGCCGCCCGTGGGCAACGTATTGAGCAAGCTATGTTCAGCGCTGTCCCATTCCTTGATGCTGCCATCGCTGCTAGCGCTATAGAGCGCCCGCCCATCGGGGTGAAAATGCAGCGCCGTAATCGTATCCGAATGGCCGTCACCGATTAAGCGCCGTCGATGAAAGGTGTGAATAAGCTGAGCGCTGGGCAAATGCCAGAGCCTGAGTGCGCCGTCTGTGCCGCCTGTGGCAAAAATCGAGCGGCTAGGATCAGCACTTGGGCTAATCGCTAGCGCTTGAGTGACTCCAATCGGTCGCGTTAGGCGATCGCGCCTTTGCCACACTTGCGGCGCACTGACGATTACCGGCGCTGGCTGCGAAGATAAGGCGCTCGGTTGTAGCGATTTCCTCAAGGCTTGCAGCGGTTGCAGCAGGTTTGTTTTTTTAAAGGGGTTGAGCGATCGCAACGGCACACTCAAGTCTTTAGCTTTGCTCAGAAGTTGTTTGGGCGCATAGCGCAGCAGATTTTGTGAAAACTGCAAATCCAGCGCGACTTGATCCATACTCTCATAGCGCTGCTGCAACGAGCGGGCCACCATTTGATCCAGCACTTGGGCAAAGCGAGGCTCAATCGGCTGAGGCAAAAAGTCTCGCCACACCCAGTCATCTTCCACCGCAGAATACAGCGAAAAGGGCGAAATCCCCGTCAGTGCATACAAACAGCTCACCCCCAAGCTATAGATATCGCTTGCAAAGGTGGCCTGCCCCATCGACTGTTCAGGCGCAGCGTAATCAGCGCTGCCAATCACGGTAGTCGCCGGGTGGCGGCGCACCCATTTCGCCGAACCAAAGTCCACAAGCATCGGTAAGGGCTTGCCGCGCTGAGTAGCCGGATCTGCTAAGACAATATTGGCGGGCTTGATATCGCGGTGAATAATGTCAAAGCTATGGACGTATTGCAGCACCGGGATTAAGGATTTTAGGAGCGATCGCACCTGTGTTTCATTCCAAGGCCCCGCTTTTTCCACTTGAGCGGCTAAGTGGCTCCCTACCGCCAGCGCCTGCACCCAAAACTGACCATACTCATTTTCAATCGCGTCTAGCAAAGCCGGAATCTGCGGGTGCTCACCTAGCTTTTTTAGCCGCGCCGTTTCCGCCTGAAAGCTCACTTCCGCTGATGAAGCCTGAGGATAGAGCTGCTTAATCACACAGCGAACAGCAGCGGCATTGGTTTCAGTTGAGAGCTGCTGCGCTAGAAAAGTGCGTCCAAACCCACCTTGGCCTAAAAGCTCAATCATTTGATAGCGACCGGCCAACGTTAACGGCGTACCACAGTGACCGCAGAACTTAGCGACCGGCAGACTTGTGGATACTGACGTCTGCTGATCCGGCATTTGAGGATCGGGCGTTTGAGGATCGGGGCAATCGGGGTTGAAACAATAAGCCATGACCTCCGAGCAACCTATAAAAGGTCTACTTCAATTTTTGTCTACAGATTCCGCTCTGAATACGGCTATGATTTAACCGATAAACCGCAATCCTAACTGTAGCGCATCAGGTCGGAATCGCTTCTCCGGGCCTGAGTTTGGCCCATTTTCCCATGGCTTCCCGGTAGCTATCGCAGCCGACAACATCGTACTCAAAGCCAAATTCGTTTTCTTGCACAATGACATCGCCCTGGACTTCTACTTTGGGTAAGGTGATGTTGGCATTAATCGTCGGGTTATTCGGCTCAAAAGCAGGCGTAAGGGTGAGGTGAGGCTGCTGATGGTTGGTTTCAACCGCATGATAAGTGAGGCAGCTATCGACGTAGTGGCAATTCACGCAAATACACATCGGGCCAAACCTCCAAAGCGGTGACCGTAAAATCGCTAGTAGATATTGTTACTGTAGCGTAAGTTTTTTGTTTCAGGTTTCTCACGCTTCTCACGTTACTCTATGTAACCAAGGAGTATGTAACCAAGGAGGCTTTGGAGGCTTTTCACCGATTATGTTTTTGCTTGAGTCTTTGCCATTCCCGCTCGATAGGTTGCCCGAATCGGCCTATTTTGTAGGCGGCAGCGTGCGCGACCTGCTGCTCAATCGCCAAGCTGCCTACCTCGATCTCGATATTGTGCTGCCGAGCCAGTCAATTGAAACCGCTGATAAAATTGCCCGCGATTACAAAGCCGGATTTGTTGTCCTCGATCAGGACAGAGGCATTGCCCGCCTTGTGTTTGAGCAAATGACCATAGATTTTGCGCAGCAGCAGGGCAGCAGCATTGAAGCAGACTTGCAGCGAAGAGACTTTACGATCAATGCGATCGCCTATCAGCCCCATCACCAACGCTGGCTAGATCCGCTCGGTGGACAGGCCGACATTGCCACGCAAACCATCCGGATGATCAGCGCAGAAAACTTGCGAGCCGATCCGCTGCGGCTACTGCGGGCTTATCGTCAGGCCGCGCAGCTTGGCTTTGAAATTGAGCCGGATACGCAGGCCGCGATCGCCCAACTCGCCCCCTACCTCAGCCAGGTTGCCTACGAGCGCATCCGCAGCGAACTCGACGCGCTTTTGATCCTACCCGCAGGGACTCACCAGCTCACGACCGTATTGCAGCATCAGCTACTGACTTTTTGCTTGCCTCACTTTACGGCCACTAGCCTTGAGCAAATGCAAGCTATCGATCACGCCATCATCCAGTTTGAAACAGCTTTACCCGACTATGCCAAACAGCTACAGGCTTGGCCAAAACCCGTCCCCGCTGGGTCGTACCGCAGCTGGATTAAAGCCGCCAAGCTCAGCCGAGCAATCAGCTCAAAGTCAAAAACAGCCGAGACTGAGCTAACAGCGCTCACGTACAGCCGCTATGAGATTAAAGCCGTCCTCACCTTGCTAAAGCTGCAACCGATGCTAATGGCGCTGCGCCAAGGCCCATTGAATAGATCTCAGCAGTTTTTTCTGTTTAAGTCAGCGGGCGAGTGCTTTCCGGCGGTGTCACTCCTGGCCTTGGCGCAAGGGGTTGAATTGGCGGTATTAACACCGTTGGTAAAGCGGTTTTTGGATGGGAGTGATGCTATTGCCCATAGTCAACCGCTGATCACTGGCACCCTGCTAATGGATCACTTAGCGATCAGTCCTGGGCCTGAGGTCGGTAAGCTCATGAAAGCGGTAGAAAAAGCCCAAGCAGAAGGTATTGTGCAGACTGAAGAGGAAGCGATCGCGTGGCTCAAAGCCCTCAAAGCCAAATAAATTCCAAGCTTTGCCAACAGGTCGCTAATTGCGTCAAGCCCCATCAGCTATCGTTATAGAAGAACTATTTGGGGTTGCAGATGGACTTATTGGCTGCTTTATTCGATGGCTGGGAAGGGATTATCAAAATCTGTATTGCCGCACCCATCATGTATGTATCTGTTGTTGCTGCTATTCGCATTGCCGGTAAGCGCTCTACCTCGCAGATGAACAACTTTGACTGGATCGTCACCGTTGCTATTGGCTCTCTTACCGCTTCTGGCATAATTTTAGACAGTGTGAGCATCTCTGAAGCCTTGCTCGCTATTGCTTTATTGTTGGGCGCACAGTATCTCCTAACAAAGGGATTTCTTGCTTCTGGAAAGCTGACAAAACTCGCGAAAGCCAGCCCTACACTATTGGTGTATAAAGGCCAATTCATTCAGCCCGCGATGGAAAAGGAGCGGGTTAGGAGGTCTGAAGTTATGGCTGCACTTAGAAAACAAGGCTTGATTAGCGTTGAGGAAGCTCAATATGTTGTTCTCGAAACGAACGCTACTTTTAGCGTTATTCCAAAAGACGACCGTGACTTTTGCAAGACTCAGTTTGAAGACGTCTCTGGCTTTCCGCCCGAATTATAAATGGTTAGACAGCATTATTAGCCTCAATATCACTATGAGAGCTGCGCTAACTAGCTCAAAGTCTTGGGCTGCAATGCAACTATCAAAGCCTTTCGGCAGCGGGTGATAAAACGGCTGGGGAAATGGGCTTGAAACTAGGCTGAAAAAAACAGAGCGGAGCGCTTGAAGCTGCTTTTACAGTAGTTTATTAGCACTACTGTAAAAGCAATCTTTAGTCTAAGCTGACCTAAGCTGAGGCAACGAGTTCTTTGAATCCCTTCCCTGCCGAAAATGCGGGTACTGTCGTGGCCGGAATCTTGATCGTTTCTCCGGTTTGGGGGTTGCGGCCATCGCGGGCCTTACGGGCC
>QBMP01000047.1:9258-10420 GCA_003242115.1 Phormidesmis priestleyi | reverse complement strand
GCCAACCAGGCTGACTTTTTCGCCTTCAGCAACAGATGCCATGATTGCTTCTACGACAGCGGTCACGACCGCATCGGCGTCTTTTTTAGAAACGCCTGTCTTTTCTGCAACTGTATCGACGAGTTCACCTTTATTCATGGAAGATAACGCAATAAAAACTTCGATGTAGTTGTAGCACAAGAATGAATAGGTCACAAGTACTATGCCGCAGAAAATAAGGGTTCTGAGCCGATAGTAGGGGTGATTTTGCGGTTTTTCAGCGAGGAGTCTGCTGCTGTGAGGTATTGACCGGCTGAGGCTTGAAGCGGAGGGCTCGATTTTTCTGAAAACACTTGTATCTTATGTATGTCAATAGTTTTAGGGTTTTTATCACTTTTTTAAGGGGACCAAAAGGCAGCGATCGCACCAGTTTTAAGACGCTTCAAGGTAAGATATCCACGGCCAAATTTAAATCCGAATGCTGCTTTAGAAAAATCTACATAAATTTCTTAAAATTCTCTAAAAAGATGGCTTTCTGGCCGCTAATCACCTGAGTGCCGCTGAAAATCGATGTCCATTACAGCGCTTTTGACAGGTTTATTTTTGGGAGTCTTGCCCGATGTCTTTTCCCTTTGATGCCGCTGCCATTCAAGCGCGAGTTGACCATTTCTGGCAGCTCCCGGCGAGCTTTGGTATGGAGCGCAATGCCTATCACAACTATCTCAATGAGCTGGTCAGCGATCGCTACGCCCTGATTCACGGCCTGCAAATCCTGCGCGATGAGCTTCAGTTTGCAGCGGCTAGCCCGACGGCGGTGAAGGCTTGTGGGGCCGATTTGAGCTTGCCGAGCGTGGTGACGACCCTGGCCTATACAAATTGCGGCGATCGCATCCATCAAGGCGAAGCCACCAAGCGCTACCGAGATGTCGTCGCTTCGCGCTTTGCCACCCTGTCAGAAATTGGCGAACTCAAGCTAGAAGCCTTTTTCCCAGCCGGAGGCGGCACTGACAATGGCGCAACGTTAGCCCATGTCACCGTCGCCCATGAGCTAGATGAACACCTCAAGCAGCAGCTCTATGCCGGTAACCCCCAATCGATTTCGCTCGTTGCCATCGATCTCAAAACCCACGTCGGCAGGCTGCGAGACGGCGATAACCACGTCAGCTACGGCAAAACCCGTGAA
>QBMP01000047.1:4053-9248 GCA_003242115.1 Phormidesmis priestleyi | reverse complement strand
GCCACTATCACCCCCAAAACCTGATTCATCGCCGCATTCGAGACGACCTGGGCGAACGAAATTTTCAGTATTTGTCCAACAACCAAATTCTCACCGATGAGGGCGTTGATATTACGATGGCTGTCGCAGCGATGATTGTCGCCATTCGCGGCCATCGCAATACCGCCATTGCCCTCGCTCAAGAAATAGACGAGCGCGGCGTCGGTCACCTGACTGCCTGTACGACGGTCAACCGGCCCTCACGAGATGATCTGGTAATTTACTTAGCTAGAGCAACCGTTTTTAATGGCAAGGTGAGGATTCAAAGCCTCGGCACAGAGGCAGCGCGCTATGGTGGTAAATTTGCAATTTATGCGGGCGAAAAGCGGTTACAGCTACGCTATGGAGATTGGGATAGTGAAAACTTGCCCGTCGAAGAAATCAGCTACAAAGTACGAGATTCTGGACTTTAGGCTAGGCCGTATATCTATCAGCCATCAGCCTTCATATTCTAAATAGTTTAGCGCGTAAAAAAGATTCGCTACGAGATTCTGACAGAGAATTGAAGGGTTGTGCTGTTTATTGCGAATCGCTAAATGAATTCCACTTGTGCCATAATCTCATCGGGAGAGATACATTCCCAAATCAGATACAGGGCTTGAATAATCTCACCTGTCGAACGGCTACCTTTGTAGCAGTAGACAATTCCCGCATGGTGTTCAGTAGCTTGATGTAAGCGCAAAAAATCGTCATCTTGTGTGAAAATAACACGGTTTTGAGACAGCGCAAACGCAAGTTGTTCTTCATCAGAAGCGCCAATCATATTTGCTTCTGATGTTGTAATAACGTCTACTCCGCGACGGCGCATTCCTTTGGTGACTGCGTTGCCGACGTTTTCATCCATATGGAACTTAATTCGTTTCGGCATGACGATTCTTCAGCTTTTGACGAAGAATCGAAGATGTTTGAGCAGCCATTTTAGTAACAAATTCTTCACTATCTCGAATTTGCTGGCGAATTTCTTCTAAATGATCGTAGTAGTAAGCTAAGGCAGCGTGGATATCTGCCAAGCTGATATCAGGATAATCATCCACGATTTCATCAGGTGTCATGCCCTGATGCTCATAGGCAATCACAATATCTTGCACTCGGATACGGTGCCCTGCAATGCGTGGCTTGCCTCCGCAAATACCGGGAGTGATTTGAATATGCTCTGAAATAACAGCAGTCATCCAGTAACTTCTCCAAAATGTTAACTATATAGCGAGTATAGCTAAAGATGGAATCGTGCGTGGCCATAGACTAACAAGAGGCTAACAAGCAACGCACGATTCTCTGGTTAGAGATCTTTAACTAGAGATCTTCAATTAAAGTAGCGCTTATGGAAAGATGCCTTTTAGGGTAGTTCGGTGGTGCCCATGAGATAGCGATCGCACTCTCTCGCCACCCCGCGCCCTTCATTAATCGCCCACACAATCAAACTTTGCCCCCTCCGGCAGTCCCCAGCGGCAAACACACCCGGCTTGTTAGTCGTAAAGTCTTCATGCTCCGCTTTGATATTGCTGCGCTCAGTTTTTTCTAGGCCCAACGCATCTAGCAAAGGCGTTTCTGGCCCCAAAAACCCCATTGCCAACAGCACCTGCTGCGCCGGAATTCTCTGTTCACTGCCCGGTACGTGAATCGGCGTAAAGCGACCGTTTTGATCGCGCTCCCACTGCACTTCTACCGTATGTACAGCGGCTACATGTCCCGCACCATCATCTTCAAACTTGGTGGCAGTGGTCACATATCCTCTCGGATCTTCACCAAAAAGGGCTTTTGCTTCCTCTTGGCCGTAGTCTAAGCGATAGATTTTTGGCCACTCCGGCCAAGGATTGCTCTGAGCGCGCACTTCCGGCGGCTTGGGCATAATCTCCAATTGATTGATGCTCTTGCAGCCATGACGCACAGAAGTCGCCACACAGTCAGTGCCGGTATCGCCGCCGCCAATAATTACAACATCTTTACCCGCTGTTGAAATGTAGTCATCACCAGGCTTACCGTCTAGCACGGCCTGAGTATTCGCCGTCAAAAACTCCATTGCAAAGTTGATACCTTTTAGATCTCTACCCTCAATTGGCAAATCACGCGGACGGGTAGATCCCGTACAGACAATTACTGAGTCGTAGTCATTCAACAGCTTTTCAGCCGGTAGATCTTTGCCGACTTCGGTATTGCACACAAAGGTAATGCCTTCGGCTTCGAGCACATCCAACCGCCGTCGCACGATATCGTTTTTATCGAGCTTCATGTTCGGGATGCCGTAGGTGAGTAAGCCACCCGCTCTATTTGCTCGTTCATACACCGTCACCCAGTGCCCCGCTTTGTTGAGCTGATCGGCAGCAGCCAGTCCAGCAGGGCCAGAGCCCACAACAGCCACCTTTTTCCCCGTGCGTTGAGTCGGCGGATTCGGCACAATCCAGCCCTCAGCCCAGCCTTTTTCAACAATTGAGTATTCGATATTTTTGATCGTTACTGGCGGGCTGGTGATGCCCAATACGCAAAAACCTTCGCAAGGCGCAGGGCACACTCTGCCAGTGAATTCGGGAAAGTTGTTGGTTTTGTGCAAGCGGTCTAGCGCTTCTCGCCACAGACCGCGATAGATCAGGTCATTCCATTCGGGAATGAGATTGTTAATCGGGCAGCCGCTGGCCATGCCGCTGATCATATCGCCCGTGTGGCAAAAAGGCGTGCCGCAGTCCATGCAGCGCGAGCCCTGGGTTTGAAGATTTTCTTCAGGCATGGGCAGGTGAAACTCCTGCCAGTTGCGAATGCGATCTTTGGGCGAAGTTTCTGAGGGTGCTTCGCGCAGGTATTCAATGAAGCCGGTTGGTTTTCCCATGAGTTCTGTTCTGTGAAAAGTGTGTTTTGTGAGAAGTGTGTTTTGTGAGAAGTGTGTTTTGTGAGAAGTGTGTTTTGTGAGAATAAGTAGAGAAGTCTAATTAAATTGTAAACAAAATTTGCTTGACCTGGCCCCCGTCCCCGAACTCGGGGCTCTGAGGCAAGATGTCAAAAAACCTCTCTGGCAAAGCGATCTAGACATTCTGGATCAGAGACCTCCCCCGAATTCGGGGGCCGGGGGGCCAATGCAATCAGTCTTCTTTATCTGTAGTTTAATTGAACCTACCTACTTAATTGAAAGATAAAAGGCAGTTGAAATATTGCTAGAATCCGTAGGCTCTAGCCGCTCTTAACCACCACTGATGCGGGAAATATCGCGGGCGTTTTCTTCAAAGGCGGCTGACATGGCTTCATCGTTGCTGAGGCCGTCGGCTAAGGCTTTTTGAATGTGTTGCAATACGCGCTTGTAGTCGCGGGGCATGACTTTAACAAACTGGGGCAAGGCGCTGTCCCAATCGGCTAAGAGGGCTTTGGCCTGTTGGCTGCCGGTGTAGTCGGCGTGGCGCTGAACAATTGCCTGTAGTTCGGCGCTTTCTTCAGCGGTTTCTACTCGCTCTAGGCCCGCCATTTCGGTATTACAGCGGGTCGCAAAATCACCTGCGGTGTCGAGCACATAGGCCACGCCGCCGCTCATGCCCGCTGCGAAGTTACGACCCGTTGCGCCCAAAATCACGACTTTGCCGCCAGTCATGTATTCGCAGCCGTGGTCGCCAACGCCTTCGACAACGGCGATCGCGCCTGAGTTGCGCACACAGAAGCGTTCGCCTGCGCGGCCGCTGATGTAGGCTTCGCCTTGAGTCGCGCCGTATAGGGCGACATTACCGGCAATAATGTTCTCTGCGGCGGCAAAGGTGGAGACTTTGGCCGGATAGAGAATAATTTTGCCGCCGCTAAGTCCTTTACCGATGTAGTCGTTGGCGTCGCCTTCTAGCTCCAGGGTCATGCCGGGTGGAATAAAGGCCCCAAAGCTCTGGCCAGCAGTGCCTTGGAAGTGCAGCCGGATGGTGTCTTCGGGTAAGCCCTGTTCGTGGTTTTTGGTGATTTCGTTGCCGACAATGGTGCCGACAACGCGGTGAATGTTGCGAATGGGCAGAGTCGCACTGACGGGTGCGCCTTTTTTAATCGCAGGCTGACAGAGCGCTAGCAGTCGGGTCATGTCGAGAGAATTTTCGAGGCCGTGGTTTTGGGCTTCGGTGCAGTAACGCCCGACTTCGGGGCCGACTTCAGGCTGATGCAGCAAGGTCGAGAGATCAATGCCTTTGGCCTTCCAGTGGTCGATGGCGGTCTTGGCGGCGAGAATATCGGTGCGGCCCACCATTTCATTCAGCGAACGGAAGCCGAGTTCGGCCATAATTTCTCGCGTTTCTTGGGCGATAAATTTCATGAAATTGGCGGCGTAGGCGGGGTCACCTTTGAACTGTTTGCGCAGCTCAGGGTCTTGGGTAGCAACGCCGACCGGGCAGGTGTTGAGGTGGCAGACGCGCATCATGATACAGCCGAGGGTGACCAGCGGCGCGGTAGAGAAGCCGAATTCTTCTGCACCGAGGAGAGCTGCGATCGCCACATCCCGTCCAGTCTTCATCTGCCCATCGGTTTCAATCACAATCCGACTGCGCAAGTTGTTGAGCACCAGGGTCTGATGCGTTTCCGCGAGGCCCAGTTCCCAAGGTAAGCCCGCGTGCTTAATCGAGGTTTGCGGTGACGCGCCTGTGCCGCCATCAAAGCCAGAAATCAGTACGACATCGGCATGGGCTTTGGCCACACCAGCGGCAATGGTGCCCACGCCGACTTCAGACACCAGCTTGACGCTGATTCTCGCTTCACGGTTTGCATTCTTTAAATCATGAATCAGCTCGGCGAGATCTTCAATGGAGTAAATGTCGTGGTGCGGCGGCGGCGAAATCAGGCCCACACCGGGCGTAGAGTTACGCACTTTGGCAATCCACGGATACACTTTTTTACCGGGCAACTGTCCGCCTTCGCCGGGTTTTGCGCCTTGAGCCATTTTGATTTGCAGCTCTTTGGCCTTTGATAGATACAGGCTGTTGACGCCAAAGCGCCCTGAGGCCACTTGTTTAATGGCGCTGTTTTTGGAGTCTCCCTGCTCATTTGTCCAGACGTAGCGTTCGGGGTCTTCGCCGCCTTCGCCCGTGTTGGATTTGCCGCCGATGCGATTCATGGCGATCGCTAACGTCTCATGCGCTTCTTGGGAAATCGATCCGTAGCTCATCGCCCCCGTTTTAAAGCGGCTCATAATCGTTTCTACCGACTCGACT
>QBMP01000047.1:0-4043 GCA_003242115.1 Phormidesmis priestleyi | reverse complement strand
GGCTGAAAGTCCAATAGATCTCTCAAGCGGAAAAAGTTCTTGCCCTGTTCATTTACAAGCTGCGCATACTTTTTGTACAGCTCGTAGTCGCCTTCTTGGGTCGCTTTTTGCAGCAGGTGAATGCTCTGCGGGCTCAGCAGATGCGCTTCGCCATCTTTGCGCCACTGATATTCGCCGCCCGCTTCTAAGGTGGCTGCACTGTAGTTTGTTGCCGTTCGCCGATTAGGGAAAGCCTGACGATGGCGAATAATTGCCTCTTCTGCTAGTACATCGAGGCCAACGCCCTGAATACGTGAAGCCGTCCAGGTAAAGTACTTTTCAGTGACTGACTGATTCAGCCCAATCGCCTCAAAAATCTGCGCTCCCCGATAGCTTTGCAGCGTAGAGATGCCGATTTTGGCGGCGATTTTAATCACGCCTTTGGTGGCCGCTTTGATGTAGTTTTTGCAGGCGGCAGCATATTCCACCCCGCGCAACAGATTTTCGTCGATCATCCGCTGAAACGTTTCAAAGGCCATGTAGGGGTTAATCGCCCCGCAGCCATAGCCCAGCAGCACTGCAAAGTGGTGTACCTCGCGCGGTTCACCTGATTCAAGCACCAGTCCTACACGGGTGCGGGTGCCGTTGCGAATGAGATGGTGATGCAGTCCGGCAACCGCGAGTAAGGCCGGAATCGGGGCGCGATTTGACGCCAGATCGCGGTCGGAGAGAATCAGCAGTTCGTGGCCCGAAGCGATGGCCTCATCTGCTTTCATGCAGAGCGCTTCCATCGCCCCGGCAAGGCCCGCTTCACCCGTATCTGGGTCAAATAAAATCGGCAGTAGAGCGGTTTTGAATTCGCTGTTGTGCTTAATTTTGTTCAATTCAGCGTTAGTCAGCAGCGGCGTTTTGAGCTGAAGCAGGTGGCAGCTTTCAGGGTCGGGCTCTAGCAAATTGCGCTCAGCGCCAACAGTCGTCGTAGCTGAGGTAATAATCTCTTCTCGAATCGAGTCAATCGGTGGATTGGTGACCTGGGCAAAAAGCTGTTGAAAGTAGTTGTACAGGAGCTTTGGCCGATTGGAGAGCACCGGCAAAGGCGTATCGGTGCCCATTGCCCCAATCGCTTCTACCCCGTTTTGACCCATTGGGGCTAGCAGCATCCGCAGCTCCTCAAAGGTATAGCCAAAGGCCATTTGACGCTGGGTGACGGCATCGGCGTCTAAGGTTTCTGTTGATTCTTCTGTTGTTTTTATAGCGGCGTCTGAAACCGATAGCCGATCCAAAGGCACTAAGTACTGATCTAGCCAAGCCTGATAGGGCTGAGCCGTTGTGATTTGTTGCTTGATCTCTGCGTCGTCGATAATGCGTCCGGCTTGGGTATCGACCAAGAACATCTTGCCCGGTTCTAGCCGCCCTTTGTACAGCACGTCTTCTGGGGCAACGGGCAATACGCCTGCTTCAGAAGCCATAATCACCCGGTCGTCTTTAGTGACGTAGTAGCGACCCGGACGCAGGCCGTTTCTATCGAGGACTGCGCCCATTTGAGTGCCGTCGGTAAAAGCAATAGAGGCAGGGCCGTCCCAAGGTTCTATCAGGCAAGAATGGTATTCGTAAAAGGCTCTTTTCTCAGCGTCCATGCTCTGATGGCCTGACCAGGGTTCGGGCACCATCATCATCAGGGCGTGGGGTAGCGATCGCCCACTCAACGCCAGCAACTCCAGGGTATTGTCAAAAATCGTAGAGTCACTGCCCTCCACATTGATCAGCGGCCTAGCTCGATCTAGATCTTCGCCAAACAGTTTGGAGCTAAACATCGACTGCCGTGCGGTCATCCAGTTAATGTTGCCGCGCAGGGTGTTGATTTCGCCGTTGTGGGCGATGTAGCGGTAGGGGTGCGATCGCTCCCAGCTCGGAAAGGTATTCGTACTAAAGCGCGAATGCACCAGCGCCAAAGCACTCTCCATGTCGGGATCGCCCAAATCGAGGTAATACTTGCCGACCTGCTCAGGCATCAGCATTCCTTTATAGACAACGGTGCGGCAGGAAATGCTGGCCGCGTACCAATAGTTATCAATAACGCCTCGAATGGCTGAGTGCGATCGCTTCCTCACCACATACAGCTTCCGCTCCAGCGCCCATTCATCGTCAACAGTGCCCTCCGCCAAGCCCACAAAAGCCTGCTGCATAAACGGCTCACTCGCCTGCGCCGTCGGCCCCAAAGACGCATTATCAGTCGGGACATCTCGCCAACCCAACACCTTCAGCCCCGCTTCAGCCGCTACCTGCTCAAAGACATCGCGGCCTTTAGCACGAGCTGGCGCATCTGGGTTGGCATAGATCATGGCCACGCCATACTGACCGGCTGCTGGCAGCTCAAACCCTGCTGTCGTCGCTGCTTTGGCCATAAATTGATGCGGAATTTGCAGCAAAATGCCCGCCCCATCGCCCGTATTCGGCTCTGCTCCAACGGCTCCTCGGTGGTCAAGATTCAGCAATAGCGTCAGCCCCTGCTGCACAATATCGTGAGAGGTGCGCCCTTTCATCTGTACTACAAAGCCCACGCCACAGGCATCATGTTCATATTGGGGATCGTAAAGGCCCTGCTTAGGCGGCGAAAATGTAGACCGATTAAAGGACTTGTTTACATTTTGGTTCAAAGGACCCATCGAATAAAACCTGAGGAAAGAGCAGTAAAAAAACCGTAACAGAAACGATTGAAGGCAACCTATTCTGGCTGCCCTTTCTGCACACCGCAGGCCAAAAACCACCGGAGACAGAAAATCCACCGCATAACAGGACGCTGTGGACAAAGGCTTGAAAAAAGCTCCGCCTAATGGCACGAGCGTTCTCAGTATAAAGGACTTCTATTGTCACTCAAGAAAGATACGTAGGTAGAGCAGCCTTAACAAAATCAATAGATGCCGTTACAAAAGCGCTCAAATTGTTACAAAATATTTTATTTTTATGTTGCTTTGAAAACATATTTTTTGGCAAAATTATATTCCGCCGATAAAACCTAGCTGCTTTGAGGGCTGCTTTGAGGGCTGCTTTGGGGGTAGTTGATGGAGTTGCGATCGCTCTGCTGGTATCAGTACATCTCCCTATGTGGCCTGTCTAAAATGCTTTGGGTAATCCAGCCTGCTTGAGTACAGCATTCGCAGTGTGGCGAGACTTGATAGTCTGATCGACTACGAAACGATGTTTGGTAATGGGACTGTACCAAACATCGTGATCGGCTTTGCCTCTACGTTCAAAACGACAGCCAGCTTCTACTAACTTCTTTTTTAGAGCGGGTGTAAAAGATTTGGCCGTTTATGCAGCAATTTCAACCCATTCTTGTCGATGGCTGGTCAGCTCAATGGCAACGGTGCTGGCTTGATCGATTGGAATAACATGATTAAGCTGCAAAAGCTCTGGAACGATAACTCTTAGCTTTTGAGTCAAATCCTCTAGCGTGTCAGCTTCAGTGGCTAGGCCAGGAACATCGACACTGGTCGCCGTCCATACCTTGGCACTTGCATCCCAAACTGCGCCAATTTTGCAAACTATCTGATGCATATTTGTAGTGAGCAACGAATACACTATCTAGGATATCAGACTCATTAGCTGTATCTTGTGTATTTTGAATTTATCAGTTGCCCCGGCGGAGCTTCCAGACGCGGTAGGTGGCGAGGCTAACGAAGGCGATGAGGATAAGGGCGGCGATCGCCCAGTGGCCGCGTAGGAGGTTGAAGCCAATGAAGATGAGAACGACGAGCCAGATGAGGTCACCTGTTAGCATTTGCCAGATGGGATAGGTTTTTTTGAGCTGTTGGGCGATTTGTTTGGCTTCGGGGGAGTCGGGGTGGAGTTTGGTTTGGGCGGCTTGCCAGTATTCGATGGCTTTGTCGTATTGGGCTCGTGCTGAGTAGAGATAGCCTAAATTCATCAGGATTACGCCTTCGCCGTGGCGATCGCTTAGACTAGGAAACAGCTCTAGCAATAGTCCGGACAGAATTAGGAGACTAGAGTGCCGTAGTCACAAAGGCTCTGGTAGTTAGGGTGTGATTTAATCAAAGTCTCGT